>NZ_SOFU01000041.1:0-8477 GCF_004402245.1 Cryobacterium sp. TMT2-18-2 | reverse complement strand
TGGACGATCAGCCGCACCGGAACGCAGTACTGGCTTAGGCCACCGGTCGAGGTCGACCCGAAGCAGACGCTGATCGCACTGCCGAGCAAGCGGGCAGCGCTGTAGCGGTTGGTCTCGACGGGCTCGACCACCGGGGCTGAAACCACCGGAACGACAAAAGGTCCCCAATCTCTCGGGGGCCTTTTTGTCCAACTGGGTAGACGGCATAGCGAGGCTCAGCGCACAACCACGCCCCAGCACGCCGCCGCAACTTAAATCAGAGACGACTCCCGACCTCAGCCGGTCGGTGGAATGAGGCTTAGGACAGCGTCGAACTGAGCAGCAGACTCGTCTCGCTGTTAACGACGCCATCGACGGAGCGAATCTGGCCGAGTAGCCGGTCGAAGTTGCTCAGCGTGTCGGTCCGGATCTCGGCCACCAGGTCCCAGCCGCCGTTCGTGGTGTGTAGCGCCCGGACTTCGGGAAAGCCGCGAAGTTGGCTGATCGCCCGATCTGTTGAGCGGCCCTCGACCTCGATGAGCGCGATCGCCCGGATCGAGTCGGGATCCCGCTCTTCGCGAACCCGGACGGAGAATCCGAGGACGGTGCCCGAGTCCAGCAGCCGCTGCAGCCGGATGTTCACCGTTGCCCTCGTGACTCCGAGGTCATGGGCGAGCGTGGTGACGGGGGTTCGCCCGTCCGCCCGCAGCGCGCCGATCAGGCGGCGATCGAGGTCATCGAGCGTATGCATGATTCACACTGTACAGCCAGGAGAATCATCTTGAAAGATTTATGGAACATATTGGCTCGTTCTGCTCGTTACGCGTGCACATTGCTCGGTCATAGGCTGATTACAGAAAACAAAAAGAAAGTTGTCGTGGTGCGTTTCATGAACGTAAAAAACATCACCGCCCGGCCGTTCGGCTTCGACATCGTCGTGGTAGCGAGCGTGCGGGACGCGGTGGCGGGCGCCGACATCATCACGACCTCCACTACTGATAAGGCCCAGGCGGCGGGGCGCACGCACTACGACTAGATCGCCATCTTCGACTCGGTCGATTTTGCCATCGAGGACTTGTCGGTGCTGCGCTACCTGCGCGATTCGGTCCCCGGCGCCTCATTCTTCGTCGAACTCGATCTGATCGCCGGTCCCTTCGATCCCAAGAACCTTTTCGGTCTGGTCGCTGACGTTATCGTCTCGATTTCTGCTCGGCCGTAAGCGCCGGCTCTTTGGGGCGATGATCGGCGTGCCGTCATTGTTAAGTTCAACCACTGCGTCTCTCAAAACCTGATCAGGCATTGCCCTGCGTCGGTTTCTGACACGCTCCACCGAAATGCACGGCAGATTTCAACATCCGTTTCAAGAACATCCGTGAACTCGCCACTTAGTTCCCTCGGCCGCTAAGCCCGGAAACCTTTCGACCTGACGATCGGATGTCCAATATCCATATCAACGCCGGAGGTCATCATGGTCCAACCAAGGTCCGAGGTCGGGTCTGTCCCGACCGAGCCCGAGGGGCGCACAACCGAGCGCGCCCTGTCCCTGCCTCAGTCGACTGCACTGATTATGGGCAGTATCATCGGTGTCGGCATCTTCTCGCTGCCCTACGCATTAGCGTCGTATGGCCCGATCAGCCTGGTCGCCATGGGCCTCGCCACCGTCGGGGCGGTCGCGCTTGCGCTGATGTTCGCGGTGATGTCGCGACGCCTGCCGGCTGCTGGCGGACCGTATGCCTATGCACGCTCAGGGTTCGGCAACGCGGCCGGGTTCGTTAACGCCTGGTCCTACTGGATCACGGCATGGGCGGGCAACGCGGCGATCGTCGTCGGCTGGGTGTACTACGTCGAGCACTTCCTAAACAAGGACGGCGCGGTCGGCTGGTCCATCCTGATCGCCCTCGTCGGGTTGTGGATCCCGGCCGTGATCAACCTGACTGGCGTGCGCGCGATGGGTTCGGTCCAAGTCTGGACGACGGTGCTGAAGTTCATCCCGCTGGCCATCATGTCGACCGTCGGGTTGTTCTTCATCAAGGCGGGGAACTTCACGCCGTGGAACCTCAGCGGTGACAGCAGCCTGTCGGCGATCGGTGGAGCGATGGCGATCGCACTGTTCAGCTATTTGGGCGTCGAGACCGCAGCCGTTGCCGCAGCGAAGGTCCGCGATCCCGAACGAAATGTCCCGAAGGCGACCATCTACGGCACGCTCGCTAGCGCCATCGTCTACCTGCTGTCGATGGTTGCCGTGTTCGGCATCGTGCCCGCCTCGCAGTTGGCTATGGACGTGAACAAAGCGTCCTACTCCGTCGCGGCCAACTCGATCGTCGGCGGCGGTTCCTGGGCCGGGGACTTGGTTGCGTTGGCCGTCATCGTCTCCGGTATCGGCGCACTAAACGGCTGGACAATGATCTGCGCGGAGATGCCATTGGCTGCCGCGAAGGACGGGCTGTTCCCGGCGCGGTTCGGGAGCCTGTCGCGGCGCCGGGTTCCGGCCTTCGGGATCATCGCGTCCACCGGGCTGGCGTCGGTCGCCGTTGTGATCAGCTATCTGGGAACCAGCGGCTCAACGGTGTTCACCACCCTGGTCCTGATGACCGGGATCACGGCGGCCGTGCCCTACGCATTCTCCGCCTTGGTCCAGATCAAGTGGCGTTGGCGGGACAGCCACCCAGTCCACACGTCGAGGTTCGCGTTCGACGTGTCGGTGGCGGTCGTGGCGCTGATCTTCTCGGTCGCCTTCATCTACTACTCCAGGAACACCAGCGACTTGTGGTACGTCGTCTGGGGCCCGTTCCTGATGGCCGGCGGCGCGTTCGTCGTCGGGATCCCGGTCTACCTTGCGCAGCGGCACCGGATGACTAAGCCGGCCCCCGTGCCCGAGTACCGCTGAGCATTTACACCATCAATACAGTAAGGAATAGCCATGCCATTTCGTGTTGAATCCGAGGTAGGAGTGCTGCGCCAGGTGATCGTCCACCGGCCGGGTCTCGAGCTCAGCCGGTTGACCCCGGACAACGTCGAGGACCTGCTCTTCGACGACGTCATGTGGGCCGATCGGGCTAGGGAAGAGCACGACGCGTTCGTCGGCCAGCTCAGAGAGCGCAACGTGACGGTGCACTACTTCCGCGAACTGCTCGCCGCGGCGCTGGACGCGCCGGGTGCCCGGGAGTTCCTGCAGAAGTGTCTGACCACGGCCATCCGGTTCGGGCCCGCGCTGGATAAGCCGCTGGAGCGGATCGTCGACCAAACGTCGTCGGAGGTCCTTTCCGAGCTCCTGATCGGGGGCGTGCTCAAGAGTGACGTCATGCCGATGCTGCACACGCCCAGCCTTCTGATGGAGTCCCTCGGCATCGACGACTTCCTGCTGCGGCCCCTGCCGAACCACCTGTTCCAGCGCGATAACTCGGCCTGGATCTACGGCGCCCTGAGCATCAACCCGATGGCCAAGCAGGCCCGCAAACGCGAGACCATCAACTCCCGCCTGATCTACAAGTTCCACCCGATGTTCCGCGACGCCGGGCTGGAGATCGTCTACGGCGACGATTCCCTGCCCCACGAGCCCGCTACCGTCGAGGGCGGCGACGTGCTCGTGATCGGCAATGGGGTGCTGATGATCGGGATGGGCGAGCGGACCTCGCCCCAGGGTGTCGAGACACTGGCACGACTGCTCTTCCAGGGCGGCCATGTCCGCCAGGTGATCGTCGTCGAGCTTCCGAAGGAGCGGGCGTTCATGCACCTGGACACCGCCATGACAATGGTCGACAGCGACGCGTTCTCCCTGTATCCGTACCTGCCCGAAACGCTGCGCGCGTTCGTGCTCACCCCAGTGGGGTCCGGCGGCGACTACGACATTACGGAGCACACGGACCTGTTTCCTCTCGTGGCCGAGGCCCTCGGCGTCGACAAGGTTCGGGTCCTGCGCACCCCAATCGATCGCGCGGGTGCGCAGCGAGAGCAGTGGAACGATGGGAACAACTTCCTCGCCGTTTCCCCCGGCGTCGTGCTGGGTTATGAGCGGAACACTACCGCCAATCGATACCTCGCCGACGAGGGTATCGAAGTCGTACCCGTCGTGGGATCCGAGCTCGGCCGCGGCCGCGGCGGTCCGCGATGTCTGTCCTGCCCAATCGAAAGAGATGCGGTGATCCTGTGAGCTTTAACCTGCACAACCGGAGTTTCCTTAAGGAAGTCGACTTCACCCCGAAGGAGTGGAAGTTCCTCCTCGGGCTGGCCGCGGACCTCAAGGCCGCCAAATACGCCGGCACTGAGCTGCCGCGGCTAACCGGGAAGAACATCGCCCTCATCTTCGAGAAGACCTCCACCCGGACCCGCTGCGCCATGGAGGTCGCCGCGCACGACCAGGGCGCCCACGTGACCTACCTCGATCCGAGCGGGTCACAGATGGGGCACAAGGAGTCCGTTAAGGACACCGCGCGGGTGCTGGGCGGGATGTTCGACGCCATCGAGTATCGCGGCTCGGCGCAGACCAACGTCGAGACACTGGCCGCGTCGTCAGGTGTGCCGGTGTGGAACGGGTTGACGGACGAGTGGCATCCCACCCAGGCGCTGTGCGACATGCTCACGATGCGCGAGCACTCCACCAAGAACGACCACGAGATCGCCTTCGCTTACCTCGGAGACGCGCACAACAACGTCGCGAACTCGCTGCTGGTGGCAGGGGCGCTGATGGGCATGGACGTACGCATCGTGGCCCCCCGCCCTCTGTGGAACACCGACGGTGTGATCGCGGCCGCCCAGACGATCGCCGAGAGCACGGGCGCGCGGCTGACCCACACTGAGGACGTCGCCGAGGGCGTGGCCGGGGTCGACTTCATCTACACCGACATCTGGGTCTCCATGGGCGAGCCCAAGGAAACTTGGGACGAACGCATCGCCGCCCTGCTTCCCTACCAGGTCACCGTGGACGTCTTGGCTAAGACCAGCAACCCCGACGTCAAGTTCATGCACTGCCTGCCGGCGTTCCACGACCGGAACACGGCCGTCGGGGAACAATTGTTCAAGCAGACCGGCCTCGGCGAGCTTGAGGTCACGGACGAGGTGTTCGAGTCGTCCAGCTCCATCGTGTTCGCTCAGGCCGAGAACCGGATGCACTCGATCAAGGCGATCATGGTCGCCACCCTGGGGTCCTGATGCGCATCGTGGTCGCTCTCGGCGGCAACGCGCTCCAGGAGCGCGGCGCCCCGATGACGGTGCAAAACCAGCGTGCCAACGTCGCCAAGGCGTGCGCCGCGCTGGCGCCAATCGCCCAGGAGCATCAGCTGGTGATCTCCCACGGCAACGGGCCGCAGGTCGGGCTGCTCGCGCTCCAGGCGGCCGCCTACGACCACACGTCCGAGTACCCTTTCGACGTCCTGGGCGCCCAGACCGAGGGAATGATCGGGTACATGATCGAACAAGAACTCGGCAACCGACTCCCGTTCGAAAAGTCAATCGCGACGATCCTGACAATGACCGAGGTGGACCCGGCGGACCCGGCGTTCAGGGACCCGACGAAGTTTGTCGGGCCGGTGTACGACGCCGACGAGGCGCGTCGCCTGGCGGTGCTGCGGGGGTGGGTCGTCAAACCCGACGGCGACCACTGGCGTCGGGTGGTGCCCTCGCCCATGCCGCAGCGGATCTTCGAGCTGAGCACGATCAAAACGCTGGTGGAGGCCGACACGGTGGTGATCTGCGCCGGCGGCGGTGGCATACCCACCATGTACCAGCCCGGCTCCCGCAAACTCATCGGCGTCGACGCCGTGATCGACAAGGACCGGGCCAGCGCGGTGCTGGCCCGGGACCTCAAGGCCGACTCCCTAGTGATCGCCACCGACGCAGACGCCGTCTACACCGGCTGGGGGACGCCAGAACAGCGCGCCATCATGCTCGTCCACCCGGACACGCTCGCGCGCTTCGACTTCCCGGCGGGCTCGATGGGACCCAAGGTTGAGGCGGCGATCGACTTCGCCCGCAACACCGGTCGCGACGCCTTCATCGGATCCCTGACAGAATTGCCGGAGCTCCTGGACGGAACCGCGGGTACCCGGGTCTCCGTGACAGCCAACGGCGTGGCCTACCGCTGACCCCACCGCGGTCCCACGACGCCGGTCCACGGCGGCTGACGGGGACGACAGAAACCTGCCCGGGCCGACTCAACGGTCCGGGCAGGTGCGCGTAAACGACAGGTTGGGCAGCGCGACCTTCTCTCGCAACCAGGTCATGACAGGAGGAAGCCTCGATCCATTGGTGAGGCGTGGAAGTTGACGGCGCGTTAAACAGAGAATGCCTTCCAGATCAGGAAAAATAGAACTTACTTAGGGTTCATTTCGACTGACACAAGAGGCATCTCGTAGTTGCAAGTTTTTCATAGATCCAAGGCCTTGTCAGCGTCCTTCGATGACACCAATCTCGTGTCGGCCGCCGGGCTCGTCCCCGCGATAATGCTGGCCGCCTCCACAGGCCTGGGCAAGCTGGCCAGCCGGTGGTTGAGGTTGCCGGGGCACTTCAGCGAACGCCGGGTTAGAGGTCACCGCGTTGGTCGCGGGGATGCTCGCCGGCGCCGATTCCATCGATGACATGGCCCTGCTCCGCCACGGCGGGCTGAAGAAAATCTTTGTCGAAACCTACGCACCCTAGACACTGGGCTCGTTCCTGCGGGCGTTCACTTTCGGCCACCTTCGTCAGCTCGACGCAGTCGCCGCGCGGTGGCTGGTCAACGTCGCCCAGGTCGCACCGATCGTGGCTGGGATCGATGACTACGCCCTGGTCGATATCGACGACAACATCAATGAAGTCCACGGCTACCAGAAACAGGGCTCCGGCTACGGATACTTTGGAGGGCGCGGGCTGAACGCGTTGATCGGGATCGTTTCGACGACGTTTTCCGCGCCGGTCATCATCGGTGCCCGGCTCCGGAAAGGCGCGGCGGGGTCTCCGCGCGGAGCGGGAAAGTTCGTCGGCGATGTCCTCGCGACCGTGAAACGGTTGCGATCCGCGACCGCGGCCGGCGCGAAAGTCTCAATCACCGCCCGGATGGATCCGGCCGTGAATCGCGCTATCGCCACTATTCCTGACGATGCCTGAACGAAGATTGAGTACACCGACGCGATCCGGGACGAGGCCACCGGCACCTGGATTTCCTTCGCTGAAGTCGCTGACGTGCCGGTCACCGCGTTCAGTTCGAGGAAGATCAGCGAACGCATCACGGGATGCGTGGTCGTGCGGCGGATCCCGGAACTGGACCCGTTCGACGGTGCCCGGCCAACGCCGGCCTCACAGACGGTGCACTGGCACACCGACAGTCAGGCAAATTCACCGCTAACGCCGCCTGGCTGGTGCTGGCCACGATCGCATTCAACCTCGCCCGCGCCGCCGGCACCGTCGCCGGCAGCACCCTCGGCGAGGCGCGCAGCGGCACGATTCGCCGCAAACGGATTCAGATTCCGGCCCGCGTCTCGACCTCGGCCAGAAAACACGTCCTGCACCTCCCGGCCAGCTGGCCCTGGGAAACCGGCTGGACAGCCCCGTTTGCGGCGGCCTGCGGCCCGCCACGAACGGCCACCATCTGACCACCCAACCCCACGGCGCAAGCAGACCAGGAACACCACCGGCAGCAAGGCCGGCCGCTTCGCCATGCCCACCGTCAGAAACTTCAGTTCACAGGCCGGCGACCCGGCTCAGCCACGCTGACCGGTGGATCGAGGCTTAGAGGGACGTAACCAAGCCACATCCGAACGGTTATATGAATCATCGAAATTTGCCTCGACTATCCACAATTTTTCCGGCGATATCGCTCAGTCGCCCATCCGTCGTCCGCGCATGAGTGCGCAAGGGTGAGAACGCGACGCCCATAGGCACTCCGTACTGCTGAGCGAGGACCCCTTTCGCTTCCTGACTTCGCCAGGCTCCAGCTGATGAGGTAGCCGACGGTGACGAATGCAACGTACTCACAGGCGCGCTCTGCACCAAAACCCTAGCTATCGTCGCCCCTGTCGACGGCCACGACCGCGACCTCGACCGCGATCAGGATTCCCGCGAGAACAATGACCCATACGTAGAATTCGCTGGGGCCAAACGAAGGTTTAAGGGAATCGTCTCGAATCGTGCACGGCGATCTCCGCAACCCAAATGGCAATGACTTCAGTTAGGTGGGGNTGGGGCTGCCCCGAGTTCAGTTGACTCAAAGGGTTAGTGGTTTCAGGCGGCCTTGAGGGCCACGTTTATTGTCTCAAACTCGATCGGGGTGAGCTTACCGAGGCGGCGTTGCCGGCGCTTGCGGTGGTAGGTGCGCTCGATCCAGACCACCATCGCCAGGCGCAGTTCCTCCCGGGTTTACCACCGCTGCCGATCGAGGACGTTCTTCTGAAGCAGGGCGAAGAACAACTCCATCGCCGCGTTGTCACCGCATGCGCCGACGCGGCCCATCGACCCGGTGATGCCGTTGTTCTTCAGCACCCGCAGGAACGCGTTGGAGCGGAACTGGGAGCCTCGGTCCGAGTGCA
>NZ_SOFU01000021.1:0-116524 GCF_004402245.1 Cryobacterium sp. TMT2-18-2 | reverse complement strand
GACGCGTGAAGACTCGACCGGGTACTCCGACCCGTCGAGCACACCCGCGGTCAGGTCGGTGAACTTCTTCACCGGCGATAGCTTCCAGACCGCTTCACGACCCGTGACGGGACCGAAGTCGGCCACGTTCACGCTCGCGAACCGGTCCGACCGGGTCTGTACCGGCACATAACCGAAACGGCCGTCCGAGTGCTCCTTGATGCCGTGCTGCTGCGCAGTAGGCAGGGCATCCGTTGCGGATGCCGGGGTGGTTGGGGGGGAATTGAGTTGTGCAGAGGCGGCGGACATTTAGCCGACGGATCCTTCCATGCCCATTTCAATGAGCTTGTTGAGTTCAAGGGCGTACTCCATCGGCAGCTCCCGGGCAATCGGCTCGATGAAGCCGCGCACGATCATGGCCATCGCCTCGTCTTCGGGCATCCCCCGGCTCATCAGGTAGAACAGCTGCTCCTCGCTGACCCGCGACACCGTGGCCTCATGGCCCAACTGCACATCATCGACCCGGATATCGATCGACGGATACGTGTCCGAACGCGACTTCGTGTCCACCAGCAGCGCGTCACAGCGCACCGTGTTCGCGGAGTGGTGCGCCGTGGCATCCACCCGCACCTCACCGCGGTAACCGGACCGGCCACCACCCCGGGCAATCGACTTCGACACGATCGAAGACTGCGTATACGGCGCCATGTGGATCATCTTCGCGCCCGCATCCTGATGCTGACCGGGACCCGCGAACGCCACCGACAGGGTCTCCCCCTTAGCGTGCTCACCCATCAAATAAATCGACGGGTACTTCATCGTGACCTTGGAACCGATGTTGCCGTCGATCCACTCCATCGTGGCACCCTCCGCCGCCGTCGCACGCTTCGTGACCAGGTTGTAGACGTTCGTGGACCAGTTCTGAATAGTCGTGTAGCGAACGCGGGCATTCTTCTTCACCACAATCTCGACCACCGCGGAGTGCAGAGAATCAGACGAGTAGATCGGGGCCGTGCACCCCTCGATGTAGTGCACGTAGCTGCCCTCGTCCGCGATGATCAGGGTGCGCTCAAACTGCCCCATATTCTCCGTATTGATGCGGAAGTAGGCCTGCAACGGGATCTCCACGTGCACGCCCGGCGGCACATACACGAAAGAGCCGCCCGACCACANCCACGTGCACGCCCGGCGGCACATACACGAAAGAGCCGCCCGACCACACCGAGGTGTTCAACGCCGCGAACTTGTTATCGCCGGAGGGAATGATCGTGCCGAAGTACTCCTCGAAGAACTCCGGATGCTCCCTCAACGCCGTGTCGGTATCCATGAAAATGACACCCTGCGCAGCCAATTCCTCGTTGATCTGGTGGTAAACCACCTCAGACTCATACTGGGCCGCGACACCGGAGACAAGACGCTGACGCTCAGCCTCGGGAATGCCGAGCTTCTCATAGGTGCTCTTGATGTCCTCGGGCAGGTCATCCCACGTCTGGGCCTGCTTCTCCGTGGAACGCACGAAATACTTGATGTTGTCGAAATCGATGCCCGACAGGTCAGCACCCCAGGTCGGCATCGGCTTGCGCTCGAACAACTCAAGGGCCTTGAGGCGACGCTGCAGCATCCACTCAGGCTCGCCCTTGAGATTGGAGATATCAGTCACCACCTCCGGCGAGATCCCACGGCGGGCGGAGGCACCAGCAGCATCGGAGTCGGACCACCCGAATTCGTAGACACCAAGCCCCGCAAGTTCGGGGCGGTCAAGCAGGACGTCAGACATATTTACCTCTTCTCCCATCCACGGCAACCCGGATATTAGTCCGGTCGTTCCCAGAATGGCCTCCAGCGGAGACCCGGTCTGGGATCGGTTGTGTGGGCGGCTACGTTGCGTACCTAAGATGTTTAAGGACGACGGGGTGGAGCGCCGCGGTTGTGTCAACCGCTACGTTCCCGCCCATGAAACACCTAATTCTACAGGCTGGCGACGGGTTCAGCGGTGCGATCCGGCGTTTTCACATGTGGTCATCGAAGAGGGAGCAGAACCGGTGAATAGAATTACGGCGTGGTTGCCGACCAGGATTGACAGGCGTGTGCGTGTGATCGCGTGGATTTACCTCACCGCCCAGATTCTGCTGGTCGGGACGGGTGGCCTGGTGCGCCTGACCAGCTCGGGCCTCGGTTGCCCCACCTGGCCCAAGTGCACCGCGGACTCAGTCGTCAACACGCCCGAGATGGGCATCCACGGTTACATCGAATTCGGCAATCGCCTGCTCGGAGTTGCCCTCGGCCTGGTCGCGATCGCGGCCTTCCTCGCCGTGGTGCGCCTCCGTAAGGAACGCCCCGACCTGTTCTGGGTCGCCCTGCTCGCGGGGCTGGGCATCCCCGCGCAGGCCGTTATCGGCGGCATCAGCGTTCTTGCCCAGCTGAACCCCTATGTGGTCGGCATCCACTTCGTGATCTCCGTAATCCTGGTCGTGTTGTGCACCGTCTTCGTGCACCGGGTCTACACCGGCCGGGTGCCGCGCACCCTAGCGGTTCCGGTCTGGTATCGGACGCTGGCATATGTGACGAGCGCGGTCGTGTTCGTCACGATCCTCGTCGGCATCCTCACCACGGGCTCGGGCCCGCACGCCGGGGATGCGGATGCTCCCCGCACGGGCCTTGACCCCGAAATCCTGCAGCACGTGCACAGCTGGCCGGCCTACGTCACCGTTGCCCTCACCGTGGTTCTCCTGGTCGCGGCCTTCTCTCGCGCTCTGCCGACGCAGGGCTGGGCACTTCTCCTTCTGCTCGTCGAGGCCATGCAGGTCGGCGTCGGCCTGATCCAGTCCAACACGGGCCTGCCTGCCGGGTTGGTCGGCATCCACATGGTGCTCTCCTGCGTGCTCGTGGCCATCCTGACCGCGCTCGTCCTGAACCTCAGCACACCGATGGACATGCGGGTGTCCCCCAGTGCGACCACCCCCGACCTGGTCGGTCGCCGGTAGCGACGTCAGTCCTCGTCGTTTGGGTGTGGTCATCACAGCCCGAACGCCGTGCCCGGTGTCGAATGGCAGCTGCGGGCTAGAACGGGAGCAGCGGATCAACTCCGACGGCCAGGAACAACAGGGTGAGATAGGCGATCGAACCGTGGAAGACGCGCATCGGCGACACCTCCGCGTGGCGGATCGCCAGGCCGTACAGCCGGTGCGTCTCGTAGATGAACCAGGCGCCGGTCACCAGGGCTACGAAGAGGTACAGCAGGCCCATGCCGGCGATCGGCACGAGCAGGAGCGAGCAGGCGACGGTCGCCCAGGCGTACAGGATGACCTGTAGGCCCACCTGGCTGCGGCCGCGCACGACGGCCAGCATCGGCACGCCGGCGGCCTGATAGTCGTCACGGTATTTCATGGACAGCGGCCAGTAGTGCGGCGGCGTCCACAGGAAGATGATCAGGAACAGGACGAAGGGCGGCCATGACAGGTCGCCGGTCACGGCGGCCCAGCCGATGAGCACGGGCATGCAGCCCGCGATGCCGCCCCAGACGATGTTCTGGGCCGTGCGGCGTTTCAGAACCATCGTGTAGAGGACGACATAGAGCAGGATGGCACCCAGCGACAGGGCCGCGGCGAGCCAGTTCGTGAAGGCCAGCAGCCAGAGAATCGATGCCAGACCGACCAGCCACGCGAACACCAGGGCCTGCCGGTCGGTGAGTTCCCCCGTGACGAGCGGGCGATTTTGGGTACGCTTCATCAGCCGGTCGATGTCCCGGTCGATGTAGCAGTTGAACGCCCCGGCAGAGCCGGCGCTAAGCGAACCACCGATCAGGGTTGCCACGACCAGCCACAGGCTCGGGATGCCCTGTTCGGCCAGGATCATCGTGGGAGCGGTGACCACCAGGAGCAGTTCCACGACCCGCGGCTTGGTTAGCGAGAGGTAGGCCCTTGCCGTGCGCCGGAGCGTGCGTGGGGTGCTCAGGGTGTGGGTTTCGGCGGCTCCGGGCAAGGCTCCTCCAACGCTGGTGACAGTGACTGTGATTCTAGGCGAACTGTCGGATCCGAAACCGTCGCCGGGCCGCCGGGGATGCGTCACGAGACGACACATCACGGGTCCGAACCGGCGTTGCCTATACTGGGGGTGCTCGCCAATCTCGGTGCATGCATGCTGATCCACCGGAACCGGGCATCTGCTGCGACACCGTGATGACGCTGATGTCCTCGGGCGCGCACAATAGCGGGTGCGGGTTCTCAGCAACCTTCTCCCTCGTCTTCAGAAGGGTCAATATCAAGTGGCAGCACTGCAGTGGGATTCGATTGACAGCACGGCGGTCGACACCGCACGCCTCCTCGCGGCCGATGCCGTGGAGAAGGTCGGGAACGGGCATCCCGGTACCGCCATGAGCCTCGCTCCCGCGGCCTACCTCCTGTTCCAGAAGGTGATGCGGCGTGACCCGTCCGACAACGAGTGGATCGGTCGTGACCGTTTCATCCTTTCGGTCGGCCACAGCTCGCTCACCCAGTACGTGCAGTTGTACCTCGGTGGCTACGGACTCGAGCTCGACGACCTGAAGGTTCTGCGCACCTGGGGTTCCAAGACCCCCGGGCACCCGGAGTACGGCCACACCGATGGGGTCGAGATCACGACCGGTCCCCTGGGCCAGGGTCTGGCCTCCGCCGTCGGCTTCGCCTACGCCTCACGCTTCGAACGAGGGTTATTCGACCCGGATGCGCCGGTCGGCACAAGCCCGTTCGATCACTTCGTCTACGTGATCGCCGGCGACGGCGACCTGCAGGAAGGCATCACGAGCGAGGCCTCCTCCCTGGCCGGCCACCAGCAGCTCGGCAACCTGATCGCGATCTACGACAGCAACCAGATCTCCATCGAGGACGACACCAACATCGCCTTCACCGAGGACGTCGCGGCCCGCTACTCGGCCTATGACTGGCATGTGCAGACGGTCGACTGGAAGAAGACCGGCGCCTACGTCGAAGACGTCGCCGCGCTCAACGACGCGATCGAGGCGGCCCAGGCCGTCACCGACAAGCCGTCGCTGATCATCCTGAAGACCATCATCGGCTGGCCCAGCCCGAAGAAGCAGAACACCGGCAAGATCCACGGTTCGGCGCTCGGCGCCGAAGAGCTGGCCGCCGTCAAAACGGTCCTCGGCTTCGACCCCGCACAGGCCTTCGAGGTCGCCGACGACGTCATCGCGCACACCCGACAGGCCGTGGACCGCGGCGCCGCCGCCCACTCCGCCTGGAACCTCGAGTTCGACGCCTGGGCGACCGCCAACCCCGAACGCAAGATCCTGCTCGATCGGGTGCTCTCCGGCGACCTGCCCGACGGCGTCGAGGCCGCCCTGCCCGTCTTCCCCGCCGGCACGGAGGTATCGACCCGTGCCGCGTCCGGCAAGGTCCTCACCGCGCTCGGCACGGTCGTCCCCGAGCTGTGGGGTGGCTCCGCCGACCTCGCAGAATCGAACAACACCACCATTGGTGGCGCTGCCTCCTTCATTCCGAGCGAGCACTCCACCGGCGAATGGACCGGCAACCCCTACGGCCGAGTGCTGCACTTCGGCATCCGCGAACACGCCATGGCCGCCATCCTGAACGGTATTGTGCTGCATGGGAACACCCGCCCCTTCGGCGGCACCTTCCTGATCTTCAGCGACTACATGCGCCCGGCCATCCGCCTGGCCGCGCTGATGCAGGCCCCCTCGATCTTCGTCTGGACCCACGACTCCGTCGCCCTCGGCGAGGACGGCCCCACCCACCAGCCGATCGAGCAGCTCGCGACCCTGCGCGCCATCCCCGGACTCGACGTGGTGCGCCCCGGCGACGCCAACGAGGTGTCCTGGGCGTGGAAGACCATCCTCGAGCGCCGCCAGGGACCGGCCGGTATCGTGCTGACCCGCCAGAACATTCCCGTGTTCGACCGCGGCGAGGGCGACGCCACCGGCGACGTGCTCGCATCCGCCCGGAACGTGGCGAAGGGCGCCTACGTGCTCGCTGAGGCTGCGGGCGGCACCCCTGAGGTGATCCTGATCGGCACCGGCTCCGAGGTGCAGCTGGCCCTGGCGGCCCGCGAGCAGCTCCAGACCGAAGGCATCAGCGCGCGCGTCGTGTCGGCCCCCAGCCTCGAATGGTTCCGGGAGCAGAGCGCCGAGTACCGCGAGTCTGTCCTGCCCGCATCGATCACCGCCCGGGTATCCGTCGAGGCGGGAATCGCGTTGACCTGGGACAAGTACGTCGGCGACCGCGGCCGCAGCGTCTCGATCGAGCACTTCGGCGCGTCGGCCGACTACAAGACCCTGTTCCGTGAATTCGGCATCACGACGGATGCCGTCGTCGCCGCCGCCAAGGAATCCCTCGCCGCGCACTGAACCCGCCACGCCGCGACACCACACACCTGAATACCCTGCATTCCAAGGAGATACGAATTATGACTGAGAACACTCCCCTCGCCGAGCTGTCACTGGCCGGCGTCAGCATCTGGCTGGACGACCTGTCCCGGGAACGCATCACTTCCGGCGGCCTGGCGAACCTGATCGACACGAAGAACATCGTCGGCGTGACCACCAACCCGACGATCTTCGCCGGCGCCCTCAGCAAGGGCGAGGCCTACGCGGAGCAGGTGGCCGCGCTTGCCGCCGCCGGCACCAGCGTGCACGACGCCGTGTTCGAGATCACCACCGACGATGTGACCGCGGCCAGCGATATCTTCCGCCCGGTTTACGATCGCACCCGCGGCGTCGACGGGCGCGTGTCGATCGAGGTCGAGCCCGGGCTTGCCCACGACGCGGCCGGCACGGTCACGCAGGCCCAGGAACTGTGGGCGAAGGTCAATCGACCCAACGCCATGATCAAGATCCCCGCCACGGTGGAAGGCCTCGAAGCGATCACCGCGACGATCGCCCTCGGCATCAGCGTCAACGTCACCCTGATCTTCAGCCTCGAACGTCACCGCCAGGTCATCAACGCGTACCTGTCCGGTTTGGAGAAGGCCAAGGCGGCCGGCCTCGACCTCAGCGTGATCCACTCCGTTGCGTCGTTCTTCGTCTCGCGGGTCGACACCGAGATCAACTCCCGCCTCGAGGTCATCGGGACGACAGCCGCGCTTGCGCTCAAGAGCAAGGCCGGCGTCGCGAACGCCCAGCTCGCCTATCAGGTCTACGAGGAAGCCTTCTCCACCGAGCGCGCCCTCGGCCTGATCAGCGCCGGAGCCAACAAGCAACGCCCGCTCTGGGCCTCCACCGGCGTCAAGGACCCCAGCCTCCCCGACACCCTGTATGTGACCAACCTGGTCGCGCCCGGGGTCGTCAACACCATGCCGGAGAAGACCCTCGAGGCCACACTCGACCACGGCGTCATCCCCGCGAACTCCATCACCGGCGCGTACGACGAAGCCAACCTGGTTCTCGACGCACTCGCGAACGAGGGTATCTCGTACAACGACGTCACCCAGGTTCTCGAGGCCGAAGGCGTGGCCAAGTTCATCGTTTCGTGGAATGAACTCCTCGAGACCGTGACCACTGCCCTCGAGACCGCCACGACGACCAAGACCGGGGCGGCACTGTGAGCTTCCACATCTCCGTGAGCGGCGCGGCGGCCGAGGCCGTTCGCACCACCGTCCCGACCCTGGTGGCCGACCTCGTCGCATCCGGGATCACCGCCCTCGACCCGGCCCTCTGGGGCCCCGAAGCCGAAGCCGAAGCCGCGAAACGACTCGGTTGGACCGAGTCCGTCACGGATTCCCGTCCACTGGTCGCGGAGATCCTTGCCCTGCGCGACTCCCTGCGGGCCGGCGGAGTCACCCGTATCGCCCTCGCCGGCATGGGTGGCTCGTCGCTGGCCCCCGAGGTCATCACCCGCACCGCGGGCGTGAACCTCACCGTGCTCGACTCCACCGACCCCGGTCAGGTCCTCGCGGCCCTCGGCGAGAACCTGGCCGCCACCGCGCTCGTGGTGTCGTCGAAGTCCGGCTCAACGGCCGAGACCGACAGCCAGCGCCGTGTCTTCGAGCGCGCTTTCCACGAGGCCGGCATCGACCCGGTCGAGCGCATCATCATCGTGACCGACCCTGGCTCCCCCCTCGACGCGGATGCCCGCTCGGTGGGCTACCGCGTCTTCAACGCGGACCCCACGGTCGGTGGACGTTTCTCGGTGTTGACCGCGTTCGGACTCGTTCCGTCCGGCCTTGCCGGCGTGGACATCGCCGGGCTGCTTGACGAGGCCGAGGCCATTTCGCTTTCCCTCGCCGTGGACACCGCCGAGAACCCGGGGCTCATCCTGGGTGCGGCCATCGCCGCGACCACCCCGCGCCGCGACAAGCTCGCAATCGTCGAAGATGGCACCCACATCGTCGGTTTCGCCGACTGGGCCGAACAGCTGATCGCCGAATCCACCGGCAAACAGGGCATCGGCATCCTTCCCGTCGTGCTCGACCTGGACGCCCCCGAGCTGACCCTGGACCTGCCTGACCTGCAGGTTGTTCGCCTGGTCTCCGACGCCGGCCTCGACGTGTTCTCCGACAACGGCGGACACGACGAGATCCGGGTCAGCGGCACCCTCGGCGCGCAGTTCCTCGTCTGGGAGTATGCCACCGCCGTCGCCGGCCGCCTGCTGGGCATCAACCCGTTCGACCAGCCGGATGTCGAGGCCGCCAAGAACGCGACCCGCGGTCTCCTCGACGCCCGTCCCGAACCGGTCCCCGCCGCGTTCATCACGGACGGAATCGAGATCCGCGGCACCGCGCACGTGATCGGCGCCGCCAGCGACCTGCCCTCCGCTATCGATGCCCTGATCGAGGAGCTGGGCACGGACGGCTACATCTCCGTGCAGGCCTACGTCAACCGGCTGGAACTGCCCCAGCTCGCCGAAATCCGTGATCTGTTAGCCGCACTGGCCAAGCGCCCGGTCACGTTCGGCTGGGGACCGCGGTTCCTGCACTCCACCGGCCAGCTGCACAAGGGCGGACCGGCCACCGGGGTGTTCCTGCAGATCCTCACCACCCCGGACGTCGACCTCGACATCCCGGAGCGCCCCTTCACGTTCGGGGAACTCATCCAGGCCCAGGCTAGCGGTGACGCCAGCGTACTGGCGGACCACGGTCGCCCCGTACTGACGTTGACGCTGACCGACCCGGCCATGAACATCGCCACCCTGTTCGACGCACTGCGCTAACCCGTTCGGCGCCGGTCCGCGGGCCGGCGCCGAACAACGTGCTCGAACGCCACACCTCGAAGGAGTTGCATGTCCCCGGTGGAAATCACCCCGGAGTTCAATCCACTGCGTTCACCGAACGACTACCGTCTGAATCGCATCGCCGGGCCCAGCAGCTTGGTGATCTTCGGCGTCACCGGTGACCTGTCGCGGAAGAAACTCATGCCGGCCGTCTATGACCTCGCCAACCGCGGCCTCCTCCCGCCGGGTTTCGCGCTCGTCGGATTCGCACGCCGCGACTGGACCAACGAGGACTTCATGAAAGTCGTGCACGACTCGGTCAAGGAGTACGCGCGCACCGAGTTCAACGAGGACGTCTGGACCCAGCTGGCCGAGGGCATCCGTTTCGTGCCGGGGTCGTTCGACGACGCCGCGTCGTTCCAACTGCTCAAGGACACCATCGCGCAACTCGATCGGGAGCGCGGGACGATGGGCAACCATGCGTTCTACCTGTCGATCCCGCCGAAGGCATTCCCGCAGGTCACGGAGCAGCTGCGCCGCTCCGGCCTGGCCGAGCAGACGGACGGGCAGTGGCGGCGGGTCGTAATCGAAAAGCCGTTCGGCAGTGACCTGCAGACGGCGCGCGAACTGAACGCCGTGGTCGAGTCGGTCTTCCCGCCCGACTCGGTCTTCCGCATCGACCATTACCTGGGCAAGGAGACGGTGCAGAACATTCTGGCCCTCCGCTTCGCGAACCAGTTGTACGAACCGATCTGGAACGCCAACTACGTCGACCACGTGCAGATCACCATGGCCGAGGACATCGGCGTAGGCGGTCGGGCCGGCTACTACGACGGCATCGGCGCAGCTCGGGACGTCATCCAGAACCACCTGCTGCAGCTTCTGGCGCTAACCGCCATGGAGGAACCCATCTCCTTCGACGCTGCCGACCTGCGCACGGAGAAAGAGAAGGTTCTCGCCTCCGTCCGGCTTCCCGACGACCTCGCCCGTGGCACGGCCCGCGGCCAGTATGCCGGCGGTTGGCAGGGCGGCGAGAAGGTCGTGGGGTTTCTGGACGAGGACGGGATGGACCCCGAATCCCGCACCGAAACGTATGCCGCGCTGCGGCTGACCATTGAGAACCGCCGGTGGTCGGGGGTGCCTTTCTACCTGCGTGCGGGCAAGCGCCTGGGCCGCCGGGTGACCGAGATCGCCGTGGTGTTCAAACGAGCCCCCCAGCACCTCTTCGGCAAGGGGAACTCCGCACCGTTGGGCGAGAATGCCCTGGTCATCCGGGTGCAGCCCGACGAAGGCGTCACCATCCGTTTCGGCTCCAAGGTGCCCGGCGCCGGCATGCAGGTGCGCGACGTGACGATGGACTTCGGCTACGGCCACGCCTTCACCGAGGCCAGCCCCGAGGCCTACGAGCGGCTCATCCTCGACGTGCTCCTGGGCGACCCACCGCTCTTTCCCCGGCACGAGGAGGTCGAGCTCTCGTGGAAGATTCTCGACCCGATCGAGGAGTTCTGGGCGAAGCAGGGCCAACCCGAGCAATACCGGCCGGGAACCTGGGGTCCGGTCTCGGCCGACGAACTGCTGTCCCGCGACGGCCGACACTGGAGACGCCCATGATCGTCGATCTGCCCAACACGACCACCTCCAAAATCTCCAAGGCCCTGGTGCGCATCCGCGAAGAAGGCGGCGCGGTGGCCCTCGGCCGCGTACTTACGCTCATCATCGCGTCCACCATGGGCCGCGAGGAAGAGGCCATCGAGGCCGCGAACGACGCGTCCAGAGAACACCCCATGCGCGTGATCGTGCTGTCGACGATGGACCAGGATGACACGGCCTCCCCACTCGCCCCCCGCGTCGACGCGGAAATCCGTGTCGGCGGGGACGCGGGCGCCAGCGAGGTCATCGTGCTGCGCGCCTTCGGTGAGGCCGCCAGCGACCCGGAAAGCCTGGTCACCGGCCTGCTCCTGCCCGACGCCCCCGTCGTGGCCTGGTGGCCCGGTGTGGCGCCCACTGTGCCAGCGGATTCGCCCCTCGGACGCATCGCCCAACGGCGTATCACGGATGCTTCCGCGCAGCCCGACCCGCAGGCCGCGCTTCATCACCTCTGCAGTTCATACCGTCCCGGCGACACGGACTTCGCCTGGACCCGCCTGACCCTCTGGCGCGCCCAGCTGGCGGCGGTCCTCGACCAGCCGCCCTACCTGCCCGTGACCGCCGTGCAGGTGGCCGGTGCCGCGGACTCGCCGTCCACGACCCTGCTCGCCGCCTGGCTCGCCCTGCAACTGCAGGTCTCGGTGGACTACGAGTTCACGACGGGACCGCTGTCCCACGGCATCCGGAGTGTGCACCTGACGCGCTCGGCCGGGCTCATCTCGCTCGAACGAGACGTGCCCGACGTCGCCAGACTCACCCAGCCCGGCCAACCCGTTCAGGACCTCACCCTCAAGCGCCGGAGCCTGCGGGACTGCCTCAGCGACGAGCTGCGCCGCCTCGACCCCGATGAGCTGTATGGTGAGGTCATCACGCGCGGCCTACCGCACCTTGACAATGTGGTCGCAGAACACAACGAAGGACGACCGTGACCAACGAACGACGCGTACTCGTGCACACCGATCGCGCGGCCCTGGCCGCCTCGGTGGCGGCCCGATTCATCACAACGACCGTGGATCTCCTGCACGAACAGGGAGAAGTAAACGTGGTCCTGGCCGGCGGCAGCGTCGCGATCGAGGTCTTGGAAGCTGTCAACGCCTCCGCGGCCCGCGACACCATCGACTGGGGCCTGGTCACGTTCTGGTGGGGTGACGAGCGCTGGGTACCCAAGGAGCACTCCGACCGCAACGAGCGCCAGGCGCGCACCGCCCTACTCGACCACATCCAGATCCCGGAAGCGAACATCCACCCCTTCGCCGCCTCGGACGAGGGAGTCGACCTCGACACCGCAGTCGAGAGCTACGCCGCGCTGCTCGAGTCCGCCTCGATCGAGGGAACCGACCTGCCGCGCTTCGACATCACCTTCCTCGGCGTGGGGCCGGACGGCCACGTCGCCTCCCTGTTCCCGCACCAGGCCGGCATCCGCGAACACAGCAAGAGCGTGCTCGCCGTGCGCAACTCTCCCAAGCCCCCCGCGGAGCGGCTCAGCCTCAGCCGACCGGCCCTCAACTCCTCACGATGCGTGTGGATGGTGCTGGCCGGGCCGGACAAGGCATCGGCGCTCGGTCTCGCCCTGGCCGGCGCCAGCCGCGACGAGGTGCCCGTGGCGGGCATCAAGGGCCGCCGGTACACGAACTTCTTCGTCGACCGGGAGGCCGCTGCGGAGGTTCCCGAGAACCTCACCGCGTCGACGTTCTAGAACAGTCACCCGCTCGGGCAGACCCGCACACTGAGAAAGGCCCCGACCGGAGTCGGGGCCTTTCTCAGTGCACGACGGGCGCGCGGGTCCAAACGTCAGTTCGTTGCGGACAGCTTGCCCCGGCGCACGCGCAACTGCTGCAACGCTTCTTCGAGAAGCGACTCTGCCTCTTCCTCGGTGCGGCGTTCCTTCACATAGGCCAGGTGTGTCTTGTACGGTTCGAGCTTGACCACCGACGGTGGGTTCTCTTTGTCGCGCCCGGCCGGGAGCCCCGACGACGGGCAGTCGATGGTCACCGGGATCTCCTCATCGGGGAGGTTCGCCGCGAAGTAACGCACGGTCTCGTTGCCGAGGGCGTCCCAGTAGGACACCCTGATGCGGTCCGCGTGAAATCCGCGGTCCTGCTCGCCCATGGGGCCGGCACCGACCCGGGATCCTCTGATTGCGCTGCCACCAGATGCCATTATGTTCCTCCGCTTGAAAAGGGCGTTGTAGCCGATTGACCGGTTGAGCTAGAGCTCGTCGACTCTGTGAAACGGGAGGCTAAAGCCCCGTGTCGAACTTGGTGATGAGTCCCAGGATTACGATGCAGGTAATCCAGAGCAACCCCAGGATGACGGTGATGCGGTTGAGGTTGCGTTCCGCCACACCGGACGCACCGAGGTTGGAGGTGACACCTCCGCCGAACATGTCGGACAGACCGCCACCACGCCCCTTGTGTAGCAAAATGAGCATGGTCAACAGGAGACTCGTAATTCCGAGCAACACCTGCAGCACAACCTGGAGAATCTCCACGCGAAACCTTTCACAGTGCGATGAGCCTAAAAAAACCCATCAAGATCAGTGATAATCATAGCCTGACTCACGAACCAGCCCACCGACCCCCTGTTGGGGGCCGGTGGGCTGGTTCGAGGCCTGCTGCCGAGTTGAGACAGCAGATGTGGTGCAGTTGTCTTGCTACAGACCGACGTGCTGCTGGAACCGGACGATGCTCGAGAATTCGTCGATATCCAGGCTGGCGCCGCCAACCAGGGCGCCGTCCACGTTCGGCTCGCGCATGAAGCCCGCGATATTCGAACCCTTCACGGAACCGCCGTACAGGATGCGGGTCTTGTCGGCCACATCCTGGCCCAGCGTCTCCGTGAGCACGAGACGCAGTTGCGCCGCCACCTGCTCGGCCTGCTCCGGCGTTGCCGCCTTACCGGAACCGATCGCCCAGACGGGCTCGTAGGCGACGACGAGGTCGGCCGCGTTAGTCACGCCGGCCAGGGCCGCGCGCAGCTGGGCGACCGGTACGGCGCTCGGGCCGTGCAGTTCCAGGTCCGCGGCAGACTCGCCGACGCAGATGATCGGAACCAGGTTGTGCTTGAGCGCTGCCGTGACCTTCGCCGCGACGATCTCGTCAGTCTCGGCGTGCAGTGTGCGGCGCTCGGAGTGACCGATCAACACATACTTGCACTCAAGCTGCGCGAGGAACGAGCCGGAGATTTCACCGGTGTACGCGCCCGAATCCTGGGCCGACAGGTCCTGCCCGCCGAAGGCGATCGGGAGCTTGTCAGCGGAGACGAGCGTCTGCACGGAGCGGAGGTCGGTAAACGGTGGGAACACCGCGACCTCGACCGCTGCGACATCATGCTTCGCATCCTTGAGATTCCAGGCGAGCTTCTGGACGAACGCGATGGCCTGGAGGTGGTCCAGGTTCATCTTCCAGTTGCCGGCAATCAGCGGAGTGCGCCGTGGGTGTTCGTTTACTGCCATCCGAGGACCTCCAGTCCTGGCAGGCGCTTACCTTCGAGGAACTCGAGGCTCGCGCCGCCGCCGGTAGAAATGTGACCGAACTGGTCATCGGTGAAACCGAGAATGCGCACGGCCGCGGCCGAATCTCCACCACCGACGACACTCAGGCCGTCGACCTCGGTCAGCGCGCCGGCCACCGCACGGGTGCCCTCCGCGAATGGCGCCAACTCGAACACGCCCATCGGACCGTTCCAGAAGACCGTCTTCGACGACCGGATGATGTCGGCGAACACCGCACCGGTTGCCGGTCCGATGTCCAGGCCGAGACCGGAGGCGCCGAACGTGGTGCTCTCGATCGCGTCGGCCGGGGTGACCGCTACCTCGGCGTCTGCCCCGAATTTGGAGGCGACGACGATATCCGTCGGCAGCACGATCCGCACGCCCAGGCGCTCCGCTTCCTGAAGGTAACCGCGAACGGTTTCAATCTGGTCGACCTCCAGCAGGCTTGCACCCACCGTGTGTCCCTGAGCAGCGAGGAACGTGTACGCCATGCCGCCGCCGATGAGTAGCGAGTTGACGCGGGGCAGCAGGTGCCCGATGACGCCGAGCTTGTCGGACACCTTCGAGCCACCCAGAACGACCGCGTACGGCGCTTCGGGCTTCTCGGTGAGGCGATCCAGGACTTCGAGCTCAGCGGCGATCAGAAGGCCGGCCGCGCTGGGAAGGATCCCGGCGAGGTCGTACACACTGGCCTGCTTGCGGTGCACGACGCCAAAGCCGTCCGAGACGAGCACATCGCCCAGAGCGGAGAGCTCCGTGGCGAAGGCGCCGCGCTCGGCGTCATCCTTGGCGGTCTCCCCCGCGTTGAAGCGGAGGTTCTCGAGAACAACCACCTCACCGTCGGTGAGGGCGGCAACGGCAGCCTGAGCCGACGCGCCGACCGTGTCCGTGGCGAATGCCACGTCCGCGCCCAGGAGCTCGCCGAGACGATCGGCAACGGGAGCCAGGCTGTATTTGGTTTCCGGTGCGCCCTTCGGGCGACCGAGGTGCGACACGATCACAACTCGCGCGCCTTGCTCGATGAGGGCCTTGATGGTGGGCAAGGATGCCCGGACGCGCCCATCGTCGGTGATCTGACCGTCTTGCAACGGCACATTCAGGTCACAACGGACGATGACGCGCTTTCCGCCGAGCTGCCCCAGTGAATCAATAGTACGCAGCGTCACTGCGGACCCCGTTAGAGGCTCTTGGCGACGAGCGCGGTGAGGTCAACCATGCGGTTGGAGTAGCCCCATTCGTTGTCGTACCATGCGGACAGTTTGACCTGGTCGCCGATGACGCGAAGCAGGCCGGCGTCGAAGATCGAGGAGTGCGGGTCGGTGACGATGTCACTGGAGACGATCTCGTCTTCCGTGTACATGAGGATGCCCTTGAGGGGACCCTCAGCGGCAGCCTTGTACGCGGCCTTGATGGCCTCGACGGTGACGGGACGCTCGGCAACGACGGTGAGGTCGGTGATGGAGCCGGTGGGAACCGGAACGCGCAGCGCGAAGCCGTCCAGCTTGCCCTTGAGCTCGGGCAGAACCAGGCCGAGGGCCTTGGCGGCACCGGTCGAGGTCGGAATGATGTTCAGAGCGGCCGCGCGGGCACGACGCAGGTCAGAGTGCGGGCCGTCCTGCAGGTTCTGGTCGGCCGTGTACGCGTGGATCGTGGTCATCAGACCGTGCTTGATGCCGAAGTTGTCGTTGAACACCTTCGCGAGGGGCGCGAGGCAGTTCGTGGTGCACGACGCGTTGGAGATGATGTCGAACTTGGCCGGGTCGTAGTCCGCCTCATTGACGCCCATGACAATGGTTGCCGCATCGCCGGAGGCCGGAGCGGAAACGATGACCTTCTTGGCACCGGCGGTGATGTGCTTGCGCGCATCCTCGGCCTTCGTGAAGCGTCCGGTGGATTCGATCACGATGTCGACGCCCAGGGCTGCCCAGGGCAGGTTGGCGGGGTCGCGCTCGGCAAGGACCTTAATCGGCTTGCCGTTGACGAGGATGGTGTCTCCATCGACCTCGACGGTGGCGGGAAGGCGACCGGTGATGGAGTCATATTTAAGAAGGTGAGCCAGCGTCTTCGCCTCGGTGAGGTCGTTCACGGCGACGATCTCGATGTCGCTGCCCTGGGCCAGGACGGCGCGAAGATAATTACGGCCAATGCGGCCAAATCCGTTAATACCAATCTTTACAGACACGAATGTCTCCTATTCTTGTGCGCCGAAGCGCGTTGTGGTGGGTGAATCGGACGGGCTGCGGGCCCCCGTAGGGGCCGACTCCTCTCAGGAGAGGAGCAGCAGTCCGGTGGTCTTTTCGCGTGCGATGGTAAAGCGCTCCTGGACGTTGGCCCAGTTGACGATGTTCCAGAACGCCTTCACATAGTCCGCACGGACGTTGCGGTAGTCGAGGTAGTACGCGTGCTCCCAGACGTCGAGCATCAGCACCGGAATCGTGCCGGCCGCAAAGTTGGCCTGCTGGTCGAAGAACTGCTGAATGATCAGGCGCTGGCCGATCGAGTCCCAGGCGAGCACCGCCCAGCCGGAGCCCTGTACGCCAAGGGCCACGGCCGCGAAGTGGGCCTGGAACTTGTCGAAGGAACCGAAGTTGTCCTCGATCGCGCTAGCCAGGTCACCGGTAGGCTTGTCTCCGCCATCGGGCGACAGGTTGGTCCAGAAGATCGAGTGGTTGACGTGGCCGCCGAGGTTGAACGCGAGGTCCTTCTCGAGCTTGTTCACGTTGGTGAGGTTGCCGCTGTCGCGAGCCTCGGCCAGCTGGGCCAGGGCGGTGTTGGCCCCGGTGACGTAGGCCTGGTGGTGCTTGCCGTGATGAAGTTCCATGATGGTGCCGCTGATGCTCGGCGCAAGGGCCGAGTAGTCGTAGGCCAGAGCCGGAAGTGTGTATTCAGCCAAGGTGCATCTCCTCTGTAGTTGTCGGCGCGAAACGCTCCGCCACCCGTTCGTGAGCAACCATTCCAGTCTACTCAGGATGCGCTGTGGCTGTGACGAACGTGGATGAACGCTGAACGCCGGGCAGATCAGACGTCATCGAGGTCGGCCGGGAGGTTCGAGTCCGTGCCCGGGATGCCCAGGTCGGCGGCCTTCTTGTCGGCCATGGCCAGCAGGCGACGGATGCGGCCGGCGACGGCATCCTTCGTCATGGGCGGATCCGCGTGGTGACCGAGCTCGTCGAGGCTGGAGTCGCGGAAGGCGAGGCGCAGCTCACCCGCATAGCGGAGGTGCTCCGGGATCTCCTCGTCAAGGATTTCCATGGCGCGCTGCACGCGCGCGCACGCGGCCACCGCGGCCTGAGCGGAGCGGCGCAGGTTCGCGTCGTCGAAGTTGACCAGTCGGTTCGCAGTCGCGCGCACCTCGCGACGCTGGCGGAGGGCCTCCCAGTTGAGCACGGTCTCCTGCGCCCCCATCTGCACGAGCATGGCGCCGATGGCGTCGCCGTCACGGATGACGACACGGTGCACGCCCCGAACCTCACGCGCCTTGGCGACGACTCCGAGGCGTCCGGCGGCTCCCACAAGGGCCATGGCAGATTCATTCCCGGGGCAGGTGACCTCCAGCGCCGCCGAACGACCCGGGTCGGTCAGAGAGCCGTGGGCGAGGAAGGCTCCACGCCAAACGGCGGCGATCTCTTCCTTCGAGCCCGTGGTGAGCCGGTTCGGCAGACCGCGAATCGGGCGCCGTCTCGCGTCGAGCAGCCCGGTCTGGCGCGCGAGGGTCTCGCCGCCGTCAAGCACTCGCACCAGGTAGTGGCTGGCGCGCCGCAGGCCGGCGGCGGGGATCACGGTCACGTCGCTGCGCACACCGTAGAGCTCGGCGAGGTCTTTGCGCACCCTCCTGGCAAGGAGGGGGGTGTCGAGCTCCGACTCGATGGCGATCCGGCCGGAAATCATGTGCAGTCCGCCGGAGAATCGGAGAATGGTGGCCAGTTCCGCTGCACGCACCGTGGTCTTTGAAATTTCGACGCGAGCAAGCTCGTCTTTGACGTCGGCGGTGAGTGCCAATCGCTTGTCCATTCTGTCGTCCTGGCCTGAAGTGGGGCCGAGTTGTAGTCGTTCTGGCCGGAGTGGGCGTCTGCTGGATGCAGTCGCCCGTGGCCGGGTTATTCCCGTCCGAGGTCGCGATTCTTGACGCTGACCGCGACACCGGGGAAGTCCTTGACCAGGGCCGCTATTTCCGCGGCCATGGCGACCGAGCGGTGCTTGCCGCCCGTGCACCCGACCGCGATGGTCGCGTGGCGTTTGTTCTCCCGCTGGTACCCCGCGAGGACCGGTTCCAGGGCCGCCGCGTAGTGCGAGATGAACTCCCGCGCCCCGGTCTGGGCGAGAACAAAATCCCGCACCTCGGAGTCTTGGCCGTTGTGGCTGCGCAGCTCGGGAACCCAGAACGGGTTGGGAAGGAAACGCACATCGGCGACCATGTCGACGTCGGTGGGAAGGCCGTATTTGAAGCCGAAACTCATCAGCGTGACGTGCACCCCGGCGGCATCCTCGGCGGCGAAGCGGTCCGAGATCGACGTGGCCAACTGGTGGATGTTGAGATCTGAGGTGTCGATGACGAGGTCGCAGGACTCGCGCACGGCGCTGAGCTTGACGCGCTCGGCCGCGATGCCGTCAAGAATCGTGCCGTCGCCCTGCAGCGGATGCGGTCGTCGCACGGATTCGAACCGTCTCACGAGCACGTCGTCGCGGGCTTCGAGGAAAATGACCCGCACTTGGGACGTCTTCCGCAGCGAGTGCACGATTTCCTGGAAATCGGTGAAGAAGTCCCGGCCGCGGATATCGACCACGGAGGCGATCTTGGGCAGGCTGGTGCCGGCCCGGCCGACGAGTTCGGCCAGTGGGCGCAGCATCTGCGGCGGAAGGTTGTCGACGACGTACCAGCCCAGGTCTTCCAGCGCGTTGGCCACGGTGGAGCGGCCTGCGCCGGACATCCCCGTCACGATAAGCATTTCCTGCCTGTCGTTCTCCGTTGTCATTCTGGACTGCGCCTTCGATCGGGTGGAACCTTAGTGTCCAGCCTACCGATCAGCCGGACCGTTCAGGCGCGCAAGTGGCGATGAATCGCCTCGGCCAGCACCGGACCGATGCCGCGAACGTCGGCAATCGCCTCCGCCGGCGCCTCCTTGAGCCGGGTGACGGAGCCGAAATGCTGCAGGAGCACCTTGACTCTGGCCGGGCCGAGACCGGGGACCTCGCCCAGCACCGACGTGATATCCCGCTTTCTTCTCGAGCGCTGGTGCATGATCGCGAACCGGTGTGCCTCGTCGCGGATGCGCTGGATCAGGAACAGGGCGTCGCTGTTGCGCGGCAGGATCACCGGGTAGTCGGAGTCCGGCAACCAGATTTCCTCGAGCCGCTTCGCGATTCCGCACAGCTGGATACCGGTGACGCCGGATTCGCGCAGCGCCCGCGCCGCCGCGGCCACCTGAGGCTGGCCGCCGTCGACGATGAGCAGGTTCGGCTGGTATCGGAACTTCTTGCGCTTCACCGTGGCATCGGCCTCGCCCTCCGGCGCCGCTTCCTCGTCGGGGATCAGGTAGGCCAGGCGGCGGGTAAGCGTGCGGTAGATGGAGTCCGTGTCATCCGTGGACTCGGGGATGCTGAACCGGCGGTACTCGTCGGTTCGCGGCAACCCGTCTTCGAACACCACCATGGAGGCGACGATGTTGGTGCCGCTCAGGTGCGAGACGTCGTAGCATTCCATCCTGAGCGGCGCGGAGGGCATCTCCAGCGCCTCCTGGATGTCTTCGAGGGCCTTGGACCGGGCGACGAAGTCGGAGCTCCGCCGGGTCTTGTAGAGCATCAAGGCATGCTTGGCGTTCTGGGTCGCCGTGGCGAGTAGGGCGGCCTTCTCGCCCCGCTGGGCAGCGACAAGCCGGACCTTGCGTTTGCCGACGCCGGCCAGCCAGGTTTCCAGCGCCGCGGCGTCGTCGGGCAACTCCGGCACAACGATCTCCCGCGGAGGCACGGCTCCGGAGCCGTAGGCCGTCAGCATGATCGAGTCGATCAGGTCGCTCGTCGTGAGGTCGAGTTCCTTGTCGACCATCCAGCCGCGCACACCGCGGATGCGGCCGCCCCGCACGATGAACAGCTGCACCGCCGCGGCGAGTTCATCCTGGTCGATGGCGAACAGGTCGATGTCGACGCTGTCGCGAAGCACGACGGCGCTCTTCTCCAGAACGGCGTTCAGCGCCCGCACCTGGTCGCGCCGTTTGGCGGCGACCTCGTAGTTCTGGCCCACCGCGGCATCCTTCATCTCCGCGGTCAGCTGGTTGATCAGCTTGCGATCCTGGCTGCCCATGAAGCTGACGAACTCATTCACGATCACCCGGTGCTCCTCGATGGAGACCAGGCCGGAGCAGGGGCCGAAACACCGCCCGATCTGCCCGCCGAAGCAGGGCTTGCCGGACTGAATGGCACGTTTGTAGTTGGCGTTGTTGCAGGTGCGGATGGGAAAGGCCTTGAGCATCAGCTCGATTGTCTCGTGCACGGCCCAGACCTTCGGGTACGGTCCGAAGTACCGGGCGCCGCGGATGCCGGTGGTGCGGGTGACGAGAGCCCGCGGCGCCTCGTCGGCGAGGGTCACCGCGAGGTACGGGTAGGACTTGTCGTCCTTGAACCGCACGTTGAAGGGCGGATCGAACTCGTTGATCCAGGTCCACTCCAGCTGAAGGGCCTCGACCTCGGTGCCGACGACCGTCCACTCAACCGAACTGGCCGTGGTGACCATGCGCCGGGTGCGCTCATGCAGGCTGCTCAGCGGGGCGAAGTAGTTCGCGAGCCGCGCCCGCAGGTTCTTGGCCTTGCCGACATAGAGTACCCGCCCGGTCTCGTCACGAAATCGGTACACCCCGGGACTCGTGGGGATCTCGCCCGTCTTGGGACGGTAGCTCAGCGCATCGGACATGATGGTTCCTGAGGCGGTCAGTGTGCCGCCAGGATCTCCTTCAGGAACATGCCCGTGTGGCTCTTCTTCACGGTGGCGACGTGCTCCGGGGTTCCGGTGGCAAGCACGCGGCCCCCGCCGGAACCGCCCTCGGGACCGAGGTCGATCACCCAGTCGGCGGACTTTATCACGTCGAGGTTGTGCTCGATCACGATCACGGTGTTGCCCTTGTCGACCAGGCTGTTCAGCACGAGCAGCAGTTTGCGCACGTCTTCGAAGTGCAGGCCGGTCGTGGGCTCGTCGAGCACGTACACGCTGCGGCCATTGGACCGGCGCTGCAGCTCGGTGGCCAGTTTGACGCGCTGGGCCTCGCCGCCGGACAGCGTCGTGGCGCTCTGGCCGAGTCGCACGTAGCCGAGGCCGACCTCGACGAGGGTGTTCAGGAACCGGTGGATGGACGAGATCGCCTCGAAGAAATCGGCGGCCTCGCTGATCGGCATGTCCAGCACCTCGGCGATGCTTTTGCCCTTGTAGTGCACGGTCAGGGTGTCGCGGTTGTAGCGCGCTCCCCCGCAGACCTCGCAGGCAACGTAGACGTCGGGCAGGAAGTTCATCTCGATTTTGATCGTGCCGTCGCCGGAGCAGGCTTCGCAGCGGCCGCCCTTGACGTTGAAGCTGAACCGACCGGGCAGGTAGCCGCGCGCCTTAGCCTCGATCGTCTCGGAGAAAAGGGTGCGGATCTTGTCGAAGACGCCGGTGTAGGTGGCAGGGTTGGAGCGCGGCGTGCGCCCGATCGGGGCCTGGTCGACGTGGATGACCTTGTCGAGCTGCTCGAGCCCGGTGACGCGGGTGTGCCGGCCGGGGAGTTTGCGGGCGCCGTTGAGCCGGTTGGCCAGTACCCGGTACAGGATGTCGTTGACGAGAGACGACTTGCCCGATCCGCTGACGCCGGTCACGGCCGTGAACGTGCCGAGCGGGAAACTGACCGACACCTTCTTGAGATTGTTGGCCTCCGCGCCGATAACCGAGATTTCGCGCGCCGGGTCGATTTCGCGCCGAGTGGCCGGGGTCGGGATGGACCTGCGGCCGGCCAGGTAGTCCCCGGTCAGCGACTCCGTGTTGGTGAGCAGGTCGGCGTAGGAGCCGGAGTGCACGACATGGCCGCCGTTGACGCCGGCGCCCGGGCCGATGTCGACGACCCAGTCGGCCGTCTTGATGGTGTCTTCGTCGTGCTCGACCACGATCAGGGTGTTCCCGAGGTCGCGCAGGGTAACCAGGGTCTCGATCAGTCGCCGGTTGTCGCGCTGGTGCAGGCCGATGCTCGGTTCGTCGAGCACATACAGTACCCCGGTCAGGCCGGACCCGATCTGGGTGGCCAGACGGATGCGCTGCGCCTCGCCGCCGGACAGGGTCGCCGCGGCCCGGGCCAGGTTGAGGTAGTTCAGGCCGACGCGGATCAGGAAGTCCAGGCGCGCCTTGATCTCTCGCAGCACCTGCGCGGCGATGACGGCCTCCCGGTCGGTCAGCTCGAGCTTGTTCATGAAATCGCGGGCGTCGGTGAGACTGAGGGTGCAGACATCCGCGATGCTGGCCCCGTGCACGAGCACGGCGAGGACCTCGGGCTTGAGCCGGGTTCCGGAGCAGACGGGGCAGTCCACTTCGCGCAGGTATTCTCCCCAGCGGGCGCGCTGGGTGTCGGACTCCGCCTGCAGGTACTGACGTTCAATGTAGGGCACGACGCCCTCGAAACCGGAGGTGTAGCTCATCTCCCGGCCGTAGCGGTTTTTCCACTTCACCTTGACCTCGAAGTTGTCGCCGCGCAGAACGGCGTCCTGCACCTCGGCGGGCAGTTCGCCCCACGGGGTGTCGAGGGAGAAGTCCAGGTCGCGGGCGAGCCCGTCGAGGAGCTTCTCGTAGTACTGGAATAGTCCCTTGCCCTGCGTGGTCCAGGGCAGCACGACGCCGTCCGCGATGCTGAGCTCGGGGTCGCCGAGCAGCAGGTCTGCGTCGACCGACATGCGCGTGCCGAGCCCGGAGCACTCAGGGCAGGAGCCGAAGGGCGCGTTGAAGGAGAACGTGCGCGGCTCGATCTCGGTGAGCTGCACGGGGTGGTTGTTGGGACAGGAGAGCTTCTCCGAGTAGCTTTGCCAGGCCTCGTCGCCCTCCCGGTCGACGTAGTTGATCTGCACGATGCCGTCGGTCAGCTTGAGCGCCGTCTCAAGGGAGTCGGTGAGCCGGCTCAGCAGGTCGGGGCCGGCGACCAGACGGTCGATGACCACGGAGATGTCGTGCTTGAGCTGCTTCTTCAGAACGGGCGGCTCGTTGAGCTGGATCGGGGTGCCGTCGACGATGGCGCGGGAATAGCCGCCGGCTGCCAGTTCCTTGAACAGGTCGACGAACTCGCCCTTTTTCTGGGATACGACCGGGCTGAGCACTTGGTAGCGGACGCCCTCATCGAGTCCCATCAGCTGGTCGGCGATCTGCTGCACGGTCTGTGCCTGGATGACTTCGCCGCAGACGGCGCAGTGCGGCACACCGATGCGCGCCCAGAGCAGCCGCATGTAGTCGTAGACCTCGGTGATGGTGCCCACGGTCGACCGCGGGTTGCGGTTGGTCGACCTCTGGTCGATGGAGACGGCAGGGCTCAGGCCCTCGATGAAGTCGACGTCGGGTCGGTCGACCTGGCCCAGAAACTGCCTCGCGTACGCGGACAGCGATTCTACGTAGCGCCGCTGGCCCTCCGCGAAGATGGTGTCGAACGCGAGCGACGATTTGCCCGAGCCGGACAGTCCCGTGAAGACGACGAGTGAATCGCGCGGGATCTCGAGGTCCACGTTGTGCAGGTTGTGCACACGGGCGCCACGAACGTTGAGTTTTGATCCGGTCTCTACCTTGGAAATTGACACCATCTGATTCTATGCAGCGCCACGCGCCCAAGCCTGCGAATCAGCACGCCCTAAGCGAACAAATGTTCGAAGTTTACCCAGCCGCGTCCGATCATCCGATCAGATGTGGCCGGCCTTCTCCATCTGGCGCAGCTCCCGCTTCAGCTCGGACACCTCATCGCGGAGCCGGGCCGCGAGCTCGAACTTGAGCTCCCCTGCCGCCTCGAGCATCTGGCCGTTGAGGTCGGCGATAATCGACTCGAGGTCGTTCGCGCCGTTCGCGGCCAGTCCCTGGCGGCGCGGAGTCGCCGCGACGCCCTTGCGGCGGGTGTCGCGGCCGGCCAGGAGCTCGGCGGTGTCCGCCTCTTCCCGGGCGAGAACCTCGGTGATGTCAGCGATTCGTTTGCGCAGCGGGGTGGGATCGATGCCGTGAAGGGTGTTGTAGGCCACCTGCTTCTCGCGGCGGCGGTCGGTCTCGTCGATCGCGCGCTCCATCGAGGCCGTGAGCCGGTCGGCGTACATATGCACCTCGCCGGAGACGTTGCGGGCCGCGCGGCCGATGGTCTGGATCAGCGAGGTCGCCGAACGGAGAAAGCCCTCCTTGTCGGCGTCGAGGATGGCGACGAGCGACACCTCGGGCAGGTCAAGCCCCTCGCGGAGCAGGTTGATGCCCACGAGTACGTCGTAAACGCCGGCCCGCAACTCAGTGAGGAGTTCGACGCGACGCAGCGTGTCGACATCCGAGTGCAGGTAGCGCACCCGCACGCCGGCCTCGGTGAGGAAGTCAGTGAGTTCCTCGGCCATCTTCTTGGTGAGCGTGGTGACCAGGACGCGTTCGTTGCGGTCGACGCGCTTGTGGATCTCCTCGAGAAGGTCGTCGATCTGGCCCTTACTGGGCTTGACGATGATCTGCGGGTCGATCAGCCCGGTGGGACGGATGATCTGTTCAACGATGCCGTCGGCGATGCCCAACTCGTATTTGCCGGGGGTGGCGGAGAGGTAGACGGTCTGGCCGACGCGCCCCTTGAACTCTCCGAATTTGAGCGGTCGGTTGTCGAGGGCGCTCGGGAGCCGGAAGCCGTGGTCGACGAGTGTGCGCTTGCGCGAGGAATCGCCCTCATACATGGCGCCGATCTGCGGCACCGTGACGTGGGACTCGTCGATGACCATCAGGAAGTCGTCGGGAAAATAGTCGAGCAGGCAATGCGGCGCCTCACCCGGTTGACGCTGGTCGATGTGCCGGGAATAGTTCTCGATGCCGGAGCAGAAACCGATCTGCTCCATCATCTCCAGGTCAAACTGCGTGCGCATGCGCAGGCGCTGGGCCTCGAGCAGTTTGCCCTCGCGCTCCAGCTGCTCAAGCCGTTCGACGAGCTCCTCCTGAATGGTGCCGATGGCGCGCTGCATCACGTCCGTGCTGGCCACGTAGTGCGAGCCGGGGAAGACGGCGACGGAGTCGAGCTTCCTCACAATGTCGCCGGTGAGCGGATGCAGGCTGTAGAGCGCCTCGATCTCGTCTCCGAACATCTCGATGCGGATGGCGAGTTCTTCGTACATCGGGATGATCTCGATGGTGTCGCCGCGCACCCGAAAGTGGCCGCGGGAGAAGTCGATGTCGTTGCGCTGGTACTGCATGGCAACGAACTTCCGGATCAGCCAGTCCCGGTTGACCTGTTGACCGACCTGTAGAGCGACCATGGCCTCGAGGTAGCCTTCTGGCGTGCCGAGGCCGTAAATGCAGGAGACCGTGGAGACCACGATGACGTCGCGCCGGCTGAGCAGGGAGTTCGTGGTGGAGTGCCGTAGGCGCTCGACCTCCGCGTTGATCGAGGAGTCCTTCTCGATGAAGGTGTCGGTCTGGGGCACATAGGCCTCGGGCTGGTAGTAGTCGTAATATGACACGAAGTACTCGACGGCATTGTTGGGCATCAGCTCACGGAATTCGTTCACGAGCTGCGCGGCGAGGGTCTTGTTATGGGCGAGCACCAGGGTCGGCCGCTGCACCTGTTCGATCAGCCAGGCCGTGGTCGCCGATTTGCCCGTACCGGTGGCGCCGAGCAGCACGATGTCGGTCTCTCCGGCGTTGATGCGGCCGGCCAGCTCGGCGATCGCTGTGGGTTGGTCGCCGCTCGGCGTGTACTCGCTCACCACCTCGAACGGATTTACAGAGCGCGTGGGTTCCATGCTCGTCAGTCTACGGAGCGCCTCTGACAATGCGCTGCTGGCCTTGACCCCGCACCTGGTCCCACAGCACGTCGACCTGCTCCAGGGTCTGCTCAAGAGTGCCGCCCGTGTCGATGACGACGTCGGCGATCCTGTGACGGTCGGCGTCACTCGCCTGGGCGCGGATCCGGCGCTCCGCTTCGCCGGCATCCATCGCCCGCAGCTCCACCATGCGGCGCACCCGGGTCGGCTCGTCGGCCTGGGTGACGACCACGAGGTCGAAAGGATGGTCGACGCGGGCCTCCACCAGCAGGGGCACGTCGTACACGACGATCGCGTCGCGGTCGGCATCTTCCGCCTCGCGGATCAGTGCGTTCGAGCGCGCACGCACCTCGGGGTGCACGATCGCGTTGAGGCGGTCCAATGCCTCCGGATCGCGGAACACGACTGCGCCGAGCGCCATCCGGTTCAGGCTGCCGTCGGGCAGCAGCATCCCGTCACCGAAAGCATCCGCGATCTTGGCCAACCCCGGGGTGGCGGGCGCGACCACGACCCGCGCGAGTTGGTCGGCGTCGATGTGCACGGCCCCGTGCTGCACGAGCCGCCGCGCGACGGTGCTTTTTCCGGATGCGATCCCGCCGGTCAGTCCAATCAAGTACACACGTGCCATGCTAACGGCCCTCGATGGGCGAACCGGCATCCGCCGGCGAAGCGAAAAAAGGCCGCACCCCGGAGGGTGCGGCCTTCAGTCAGCTCGTTGCTAGTTGGAGCTGGAGAGCTTCTCGCGCAGTGCTGCGAGGGCCTCGTCGTCCGCGAGCGTGCCGGCGCCGGCCGTCTCGCTCGAGAAGGTGTTGCCTGCGGCGGACGGGACATCGCCGACGGCGGTGATCTCGTCGTTCGCGGAGGCAACCTGCTTTTTGTGGGCTTCCCAACGAGCCTGGGCTGCAGCGTAGTCCTGCTCCCACTTCTCGCGCTGGGTTTCGAAGCCTTCGCGCCACTCGTTGGTCTCCGGGTCGAAGCCTTCGGGGTACTTGTAGTTGCCCTGGTCGTCGTACTCGGTGAGCATTCCGTAGAGCGCCGGGTCGAACTCGGTGCCCTCGGGGTCGACACCGTCGTTGGCCTGCTTGAGGCTCAGCGAGATGCGGCGACGCTCGAGGTCGATGTCGATGACCTTGACGAAGACCTCGTCGCCGACCGACACGACCTGCTCGGCGAGCTCGACGTGCTTGCCGGAGAGCTCGGAGATGTGAACGAGTCCCTCGATGCCCTCGGCAACGCGAACGAACGCGCCGAACGGAACGAGCTTGGTGACCTTACCCGGTGCAACCTGGCCGATGGCGTGGGTGCGAGCAAAGACCTGCCACGGGTCTTCCTGCGTGGCCTTGAGGGAAAGCGACACGCGCTCGCGCTCGAGGTCGACCTCGAGGATCTCGACGGTGACTTCCTGGCCAACCTCGACGACCTCGCTGGCGTGTTCGATGTGCTTCCAGCTGAGCTCGGAGACGTGAACCAGACCGTCAACGCCACCCAGGTCGACGAACGCACCGAAGTTGACGATCGACGAGACAACGCCCTTGCGGACCTGTCCCTTCTGAAGGTTGTTGAGGAACGTGGTGCGGCTCTCGGACTGGGTCTGCTCGAGCAGCGCACGACGGGACAGCACGACGTTGTTGCGGTTCTTGTCGAGTTCGAGGATCTTGGCCTCGATCTCCTGGCCCAGGTACGGGGTCAGGTCGCGAACACGTCGCAACTCGATGAGCGAGGCCGGGAGGAACCCGCGGAGTCCGATGTCCACGATGAGGCCACCCTTGACAACCTCGATGACCGAACCGGTGACAACGCCATCCGACTCCTTGATCTTCTCAACGTCGCCCCATGCACGCTCGTACTGAGCGCGCTTCTTGGATAGGATGAGACGGCCTTCTTTGTCTTCCTTCTGAAGAACGAGGGCCTCAACCAGGTCGCCGACCTTGACGACCTCAGAGGGGTCGACGTCGTGCTTGATGGAAAGTTCGCGGGAGGGAATGACGCCCTCGGTCTTGTAACCCACGTCGAGGAGAACCTCGTCGCGGTCGATCTTCACCACGGTGCCCTCGATGAGGTCTCCGTCGTTGAAGAATTTCAGAGTCTTTTCGACCGCGGCAAGAAAGTCTTCAGCAGATCCAATGTCGTTGATGGCGACCTGCTTGGGTGCCCGTTCGGTCGTTGCGTTTGTCATGTAGTAGTTGCTCCAGGATGGACATAGTTCGGGCCACACACGGGAAAAAACTCGTTCTCGTGCACCATGTATGGCGGTGGACAGTTCGTCACAAACGTGACAGCTAAGCTTAGCTGTTTGCGGGAGAGGCCGGCAACTTGCCCGTCCCCCCACCGAAACTACCCCGATCGACCCCGATCGACCCCGAACGTTAGCCGAGCATCGCCGCCTGGAGGGTGTCCAGGCCGACCCCGCCGAGATCGAGGGCCTTGCGGTGAAACTCCTTGATCGAGAAGGCGTCGCCCTCGCGCTCCCTGTACCTGTCCCGCAGCTGCTCCCAAATGCGCTGGCCGACCTTGTAGGACGGGGCCTGCCCCGGCCAGCCGAGGTACCGGTTCACCTCGAACTTGACGAAGCTCGCGTTCATGTTCACGTTCCGACCCAGGAACTCCAGGGCGTAGTCGGCGGTCCAGGGGCCCGAACCGTCGGGCAGCTGCTTCTCGAGGTGCACGCCGATGTCGAGGACGACGCGGGCGGCGCGCATCCGCTGCCCGTCCAGCATTCCGAGACGGTCGGCCGGGTCGTCGAGGTAGCCCAGCTGCTCCATCAGACGTTCCGCGTAGAGCGCCCAGCCCTCGGCGTGACCCGAGGTGCCGGCCAGCTGGCGGCGCCAGGTGTTCAGCTTGGCCCGGTTGTAGACGGCCTGGCCGATCTGCAGATGGTGGCCGGGCACGCCCTCGTGGTAGACGGTGGTCAATTCGCGCCAGGTGTCGAATTCGGTGATCCCGGCCGGCACCGACCACCACATCCGGCCCGGGCGGGAGAAATCGTCCGTAGGCCCGGTGTAGTAGATGCCGCCTTCCTGGGTGGGGGCGATCAGGCACTCGAGGCGTTTGATCTCGTCAGGGATGTCGAACTGGGTCTCGGAAAGCTCGGCGACGGCTCGGTCGCTGGTCTCCTGCATCCATTTCTGCAAGGCGTCGGTTCCGTGCAGCTTGCGGCTGGGTTCGGTGTCGAGGAACGCAATGGCCTCGTGCACGCTCGCGCCCGGCTTGATCAGGTCGGCGATGCTCTCCTGCTCGGCGACCATCCGAGCCAGCTCCTCCACGCCCCACTCATAGGTTTCGTCGAGGTCGATGGTCGCGCCGAGGAAACGGCGGGACTGCAGGAGGTAGAGGTCGCGACCGATGGCGTCGCGGGTGGGGGCCCTGCCCTCGAGCTCGGTGCCGAGGAAATCCGCCAGCGTTCCGTAGGCCGCGGCCGCGGCGCGCGCCCGGGTGTCGAGATCCTTGGCCAGCGAGGCCGGGAGGGATCCCGTGCCATGGCCGGCGTTGGCGGCGAACTCGGCGAAGAAGCCGTCCTTCGCCGCGTGGCGCCGCGCCTGCAGGATGACTTCCTGCACCTGACGCCGGGCAGGCATACTGCCGCGCTCGATGCCGAGACGCAGGGTCTGGATGTAGCCGTCGATGGCCCCGGGCAGGGCGCGCAGGCGGGCGGAAACGGTGTCCCAGTCGCCGACGGTGGCGGTGGGCATCAGGTCGAAGACCTCCCGGATGCCCTGGGCCGGCGACGCGATCACGTTCAGGTCGCGCAGCGGCAGTCCGGCTTCGGCGCTCTCGACGTCGAGGGCGAGCGAGCTGCGCAGGTCGGTGCGGGTGACGACGTCGACGTCGTCGACGGCCGTGGCCGCGTCGAGGCGGGTGATGAAGGATCGGGCCGCGTCGACCCTGCGGTCCAGGCCGTCCGGGGAGTAGTCGCCGAAGCGGCCGTCAACCTCGGTGCGGCCGATGTACGTGCCCACGGTCGGGTCGATGTCGACGAGGGTGTCCACCCAGTCCTCGGCGATCCGGTCGATCGCCGTGGGGGTGCGCTGCTTGTCGGATGTCATGACCCGAGCCTAGAACACGCGCTCGACCGTGGGCGGAGCGCCGGACCTCGCATTCGGGCGGCTGGCAGTCGCTGCCTAGTGGGCGGCGGCATCCCAGTTGTCGCCTCGGCCGACCTGCACGTCAAGCGGCACCAACAGGTCCGCTGCGGTCTCCATCCGGTGCGTCACGATCTGGCGGAGCGCATCCCACTCCCCCGGGGCGACCTCAAAGATCAGTTCGTCGTGTACCTGAAGCAGCATGCGCGACTCCAAATTGCGGTCGACCAGGTCCACGGCGATCCCGTTCATCGCGATCTTCATGATGTCGGCGGCCGACCCCTGGATCGGTGCGTTGAGGGCCGCGCGCTCCGCGTTCTCGCGCACGACCCGGTTGGCGCTGTGCAGCTCGGGGAACGGGCGGCGGCGGCCGAATATGGTGGCCGTGTAGCCATCCATTTTGGCCTGCTCGACGACATTGCGCAGGTAGTCCCGCACCGCGCCGAACCGGGCGAAGTAGTCTGTGATGAGCTGCTTGGCCTCCTTCGTCTCGATGCGCAGCTGCCGGGACAGCCCGAAGGCGCTCAGCCCGTAGGCCAGGCCGTAGGACATGGCCTTGACCTTGGAGCGCATCTCGTTCGTGACGTCTTCCGGCGCCACGCCGAACACGCTGGCGCCGACGAACCGGTGCAGGTCCTCGCCGGCGTTGAAGGCCTCGATCAGTCCCGCGTCGCCGGACAGGTGCGCCATGATGCGCATCTCGATCTGCGAGTAGTCGGCGGTGAGTAGGCATTCGGCCCCGTTGGCCGCGTGGAATGCGGCCCGGATGCGGCGGCCCTCTTCGGTGCGCACCGGGATGTTCTGCAGGTTGGGGTCGGTGGAGGAGATCCGACCGGTGGCCGTGCCGATCTGCACGTACGTGGTGTGGATACGGCCCGTCTCGTCGATGGCCTTGTCCAGGGTCTCCACGATCTGGCGCAGCTTGGTGGCGTCGCGGTGCTGCAACAGCATGTCAAGGAACGGATGTGGGTTGCTGGTCTGCAGGTCAGCCAGAGCCCCGGCATCCGTGGAGAACCCGGTCTTGTTCGCCCGGGTCTTAGGCATGCCGAGTTGATCGAACAGTACCTCCTGCAACTGCTTGGGTGAACCGAGGTTCACCTCGCGGCCGATCTCGGCGTAGGCGCCGGCGGCCAACCCGGCGGCGCGCTCGCCCAGCTGGCCGGACAGTGCCGACAACTGGTCATGGGAGACGGCCACGCCGGCCAGTTCCATGTCGGAGAGGGCCAGCAGGGTGGGCATCTCGATGGTGGTGAGCACTTCGCGGGACCCGTCGTCGAGCAGTGCGTCGATGGCCGCGGCCACCCGGAACGTGTACCAGGACTCCACCGGCACGCCCCCGGCCTCGTTCTCGGCCGGGATCAGCTGGTTGGGGTCGGTCAGCGGCACGGTTTCGCCCAGGTATCGCAAGACGAGGGTGGCGAGGGTTTTGTCCGGTACCCCGGGGCGCAGTAGCCAGCCCGCGATCAGGCTGTCGAACACCAGCCCCGAAAAGTCCAGGTTGCTGCGGCGGAGCGCCTTGATCTGGCTCTTGGCGTCGTGCATGATCTTGGGCGAGTCGCTGGCCAGCCAGGCCTCGAATGCGAGGTAGTCCGCGCGTCCGGGCTGCCAGGGCAGGTTGACCGACTCGGTCGGTCCGGACACTCCGAAGCCAATGGCCTTGCCCTCGTGTACTTCTACGGAGAGAGCGAGGCCCTGCGGGGAGGCGACCGCGGCCCGGGCGATCCACGCGGCCAGCTCCTCGTCGAGCAGGTCCTGGGCGGCGGGGGCCTGAGGCGCGGCGACCAGCACTTCCTCCGGCACGACCACGGCGACGCCTTCGGTCGCGCCGGCGCCCTCAAGCTTGATCACGCGGTCAAGCAGGGTGCGGAACTCGAGCCGGCCGAACACGGCGCGCACGGCCGGTTCGTCGATGGGGCACCGCACGAGGTCGGGGAGCTCCACCGGGAGGTCGAGGTCGGTGACGAGGTGGTTGAGCCGCCGATTGCGGATCGCGTTCTCTTTCTGCTCGCGCAGGTTGTTGCCGACGACGCCCTTGATCTCCTCGGCGTGATCCAGGATGCCGGCGAGGCTGCCGTAGAGGCCGAGCCACTTCACGGCGGTCTTCTCCCCCACCTTGGAGATCCCGATCAGGTTGTCGCTGGTCTCGCCGACCAGGGCCGCGACATCCGGGTATTGTGCCGGCTCGATGCCGTATTTCTCGCGCACCCGGGCCGGGTCGTAGCGGGTGAGCGCCGAGACGCCCTGGCTGGCCGGGTAGAGCAGGGTGACGTTTTCGTTGACGAGTTGGATCGTGTCCCGGTCCCCCGAGACCACCAGGACATGGAAGCCTTCCTGGTTGCCGCGCACGGACAGGGTGGCGAGGATGTCGTCGGCCTCGAAGTCTTCCTTGGTCAGCGTCGTGATGTTCATCGCGGCCAGGGCCTCCTGCAGCAACGGCACCTGCCCGATGAATTCGCTCGGCGTGCTGGCCCGCGTGCCCTTGTAGTCGGCGTATTCGCGAGTGCGAAAGGAGAACCGCGAGATGTCGAACGCCACGGCGATGTGCGTGGGCTTCTCGTTGCGCAGCAGACTGAGCAGCATGGACAGGAACCCGTGGATGGCGTTGGTGTGCTGCCCGTCGTGGGTCTGGAAACTGTCCACGGGGAGGGCGTGGAACGCCCGGTAGGCGAGGGAATGGCCGTCGATGATCATCAGGGTAGGCTTTTCGGAATCTGACACAGAGACAGCCTACAAGCGTCATCCGGCGCGGGCAGGTGCAGCGACCGAAGGTGACTATGATCCAGCAGACCACGGACGCCCTCGAGTGGGTCCAGCAGCGCGGAGCCGGCTCCCTGGCCGAAAAGATGGGCATCGAGTTCGTGGAGTTCACGATTGAGCGGGCCGTAGCACGGATGCCGGTCGAGGGCAACACGCAGCCCGCGATGCTCCTGCACGGCGGGGCCTACGTGGTCCTCGGCGAGTCGCTGGGCTCGATGGCCGCCAATCTGCATGCCGGTCCCGGCCGCCTGGCGGTGGGGATCGAGATCAATGCCACGCATACCCGGTCGGCGACGTCGGGCTTCGTCACGGGCGTCTGCACGCCGGTGCACCTGGGTCGTACGCTCACGACGCACGAGATCGCGGTCACGGATGATCAGGGTCGTCGCTGCTCGACGATCCGGATCACCAATCTGATCAAGGAACTGCCGAACCGGCCCGAGGCGTAAGACCCCAGCGCGAAAAACGGCCGGGCATCAACCCCGACGGGTGATCTGCCCGGCCGCCGACGGTTATTTTTTGGCGCTGAGTTGCTCGATGATCGCCTGGGCGACGTCGTGCATGGTGAGCCGGCGGTCCATGGACGCTTTCTGGATCCAACGGAACGCCTCCGGCTCGGTGAGGCCCATCTTCTCGTTGAGCAGGCCCTTGGCGCGGTCGACGAGTTTGCGGGTCTCGAAGCGCTCGACGAGGTCGGCCACCTCGGCTTCGAGGGTGATGATCTGGCTGTAGCGCGAGAGGGCGATCTCGATCGCGGGCAGCAGGTCGTTCGGGGTGAACGGCTTGACCACGTAGGCCAGCGCGCCGGCTTCCGTGGCGCGCTCGACGAGTTCTTTCTGGCTGAACGCGGTCAGCAGAACGACGGGGGCGATGTGCGCCTTGGTGATGCGCTCGGCCGCGGAAATTCCGTCGAGGTGTGGCATCTTCACGTCCATGATGACCAGGTCGGGCCGCAGCTCGGTGGCCAGGGCGACAGCGGTTTCTCCGTCGCCGGCTTCACCGACCACCTCGAATCCGGCGTCACGAAGGATTTCGACGATGTCGAGGCGGATGAGGGACTCATCCTCGGCAACGACAACGCGGCGAGGAGGTACTGGGGTGGAGTCTTGGTCGGTCACGGGGGAAAGCCTACGGTATTCTGATGCAGGTGTTGTGAGCCGGTGTGGCGGAATGGCAGACGCGGAGCACTCAAAATGCTTTGTTCGCAAGGACGTGTGGGTTCGAGTCCCACCACCGGTACCAACACCCCCAGGCAGAAATTCCCGCCGCGACGGGCCGCTTCGGCTCTGCCGGGGCGTCAGCGCCCGTCGGCGCGTCGGCCAGCCCGTCAGTCCGTCAGCCCTCAGCGGGTCGCGCGGCTTCGCCGCGCTGCATGTCCTCTTCAAGGAGCGCGGTGATCGACCGCAGCGTCTCCGGGGACACATCCCCGAGCGTGCGTGCCGCGAAGTTCACCACGCGCTGGGCGCGCAGGCTTTTCACGAACGCGAGCTGGGAGTCGACGCGGTCCGGGAGGTCGCCGTCAGAGCCCAGCAGGTACTCCGGCGGGATACGGAAGAACTCGCCGATGCCCGTGAGCAGGTCGACGTCTGTCACGAGAGGTCCGTCCCCGGTGATCATGTAGGCCCACCGTGCTCGGGACAGTGACAGGCCCCGCGCCTGCAGTCCAGCGGCGATCTGCTTGTAAGTATGCGGCGTGTTGCCCTCGGCGACGACCACGTCAAGCAGGAGGTTGAGCTTGCGTGCCAGTTCCCGCTGCGGACTGATCGGTTCGCCGGGGATGCTGCGCCTGTCGTCGGCTGCTCGCGGGTCAATCACGATGTGTGGTCCTGTCGGGGTGTCACGGGGCGGGCAAGGGTGGTGACGATCGAAGCTGCGGCGGGGATGGCCCGCACGTGGTCCTCGGTGGCGTCGATCAGTACCCGTTCGGATACCGTCAGGCTCTGGTCTGGGTCGAGGAACAGGCTATCCCGCACCTCGACGTAACGCCGGTACAGGTGAGCGCCGGGAGCCCGCACGAGGAGTAGCCCGGCGCGCGAGAGGTCGCGCTCGATGCTCAGCTCCGGAGACCCGGCCAGCAGGCGCTCCCACAACGGAGTGATCCGCCACAGCAGCACCCGGTCGCGGCTGGTCTTCGCCAGGGCCCGGATACCCGCTTCCATGGCAGTCAGACCCAAACCCAGGCCGAGGCAGACGGGAGCGGTGGCGAGGGCGATGTGGTAAGCGGTGTAGGGCCACCCGTCGAAGGAGAAGTCCGGACTGAGAAGGGCTGCGGTCACGCTCGCGAAGCTGACGATCGTGTAGACCAGCGCCCCGAGGCAACCGAGCACAACGAGAGCGAGAGACGCCCGAGTGATCAACCGATGCTGATGGCGCAGATCGGACACGCATGCCGCACCGACCGACACGGAGAAGAGGGCCATCGCAATCCACGTGGTGGACGAGTAGGCGGCGAAATCCCAACGATTCGGAAAAGCCTCGTGGATCTGCTCTCGAAAACGCCAGTCGCCGCCGAAGAATAGGACAGCTTGGGCGGTGACAATTGCGCCCGTGACGAGTGCGGTCACCTGATTCCTACGCCGCGTGAGACCGCCCACGGACACGGCCTCCTGCACGATGCCGTCCAGGAGACCAATGGTAACGATCGCCGTTGCATGAAAGCTGAAGTAGGCGACGTTGTCCCCACCCAGCAGTCCGTCGACGGCGTTGTACACGACGTAAGGCTGCAGGCTCATTGTCGTCCCGAAAGCAACGAGGACCCAGAAGAGACGGCGACGACGACCGCGAAGGACTGACGGCACGCACGATATTGTGGCGATCCAGATCAACGCCGACACCGATAGCAGGATGATCTGCACTACAGCACCCGGCCGAAACCGGTTCGGGGGCCGTTGGCCGTGTCGGCGCTGTCTCCGAGCATGATCAGGGCCAGCCGGTCGCCGATCGCCTCGGCGAGGGCTTCCTGCTCGTCGGTGAAGTTGCTGCGGGACAGCGCGTACGCGATCGAGTCGAGCGGGATCAGGGGTGCGAGCAACGCGACCCGCAAGGCCGGAATCAGCTGCTTCTCATGCCGCAGGATCATGTGGCCGAACTCATGGTTGATGAACTGCTGGCGGTGCACGGCGGAGGTCGTCGGTGCATGGTGGATGCGCTCGAAATTCTCTCCGGCGACCTCGATCCACAGCCCGCAGACTCCGAATTCCACGAGCCGCGGACTCGCCGCACGAATCATGATCGCCTTGCCGCGCAGACCTTCCATGTACCGGTGCAGCGTCGCGGCGGTCAGCGGACGCGGGAGGGTGAGGGTGGCCACCAGTTCGCGCGCCCGCTCCGTGCGTGCTCCGTAGTTCACGTCCCGCTCCCCCCTGTGCGCCGCTGCCCCGTGGTGCCGGACCGTGACATTAGACATGTCCAACAGGTGCTAGCCTGAAATATGGTTGGACATGTCCACGCTACCGGGTCGGGGGACCCGCGCACGCCACGGACCGTCCAGTCGTGCTCCGGCTCGGAGTGTTCACGCGCACAGCCTCATGGGCGACACTGAAGGGGAACAGGGTGTCGCCCGGGGGCGGTGGGTCACAGATTCCCGGTGCTGGGCTGTGCCGCGCAGATCTGGACAGCTCGAGAAAGCCCCGCCACCCGAAGCCGGGCGGCGGGGCTTTCTTCGTCGCGGCGCTACTTCTTCGCGTACGCCGGGTGAACTTCATTGTGGGCATCGCCGACGCGGTGCACACGGATGTCGTTCGTGGAACCCGCGATTCCGGGAGGGGAACCGCTGATAACGACGACCTTGTCTCCGAGCTGGGCCAGACCCTGGCCCAGCAGGATGTCATCCACCTGTCCGAACATGGCGTCCGTGTGGGTGACCCGGTCGACCAGGTAGGTCTGGATTCCCCAGGTGAGGGCCAGTCGGCGACGGATACCGGGCTCCGGGGTGAAGGCCAGCATGGGGATCTTCGACCGCAGCCGGGACATCCGTCGGGCCGAGTCACCGGACTCCGTGAAGATGCACAGGAACTTCGCTTCGACGAATTCGGCGACCTCGATGGCGGCCAGGGTGATGGCACCGCCCTGGGTACGCGGCTTGTTCGTCAGCGGAACGATACGCTCCAGGCCGTGGTCCTCGGTCGACGCGACAATCCGCGCCATCGTCTGGACCGTGACGACGGGGTACTCGCCGACGCTGGTCTCGCCACTGAGCATGACCGCATCCGCGCCGTCGAGCACGGCATTGGCGACGTCAGACGTCTCCGCGCGGGTCGGCACCGGGCTGTGGATCATGGACTCGAGCATCTGGGTCGCCACGATGACCGGCTTGGCCATGCGACGAGCGAGCTCGACCGCATGCTTCTGCACGATCGGAACGGCCTCGAGCGGCAGCTCCACGCCCAGGTCGCCACGGGCCACCATGATGGCGTCGAACGCGTCGACGATGCCCTCGAGGTTCTCCACGGCCTGCGGCTTCTCGATCTTCGCGATCACGGGAACGCGGCGTCCTTCTTCGGCCATGATCTCGTGCACGCGGGTGATGTCGGCGGCATCCCGAACGAACGACAGCGCGATCAGGTCCGTGCCGAGGCGGAGACCCCAGCGCAGGTCGGCCTCGTCCTTTTCGGACAGGGCCGGCACGTTCACGGCGACACCGGGCAGGTTGATGCCCTTGTTGTTCGACACGGGACCGGCGACGATCACCTTGGTCGTCACGACGGTGTCGTTCGTGGCCACCACCTCGACCTTGACCTTGCCGTCGTCGATCAGCAGGAAGTCGCCGGGCCTGACGTCCTGGGGCAGGCCCTTGTAGGTGGTGCCGGAGAGTTCCTTGGTACCGAGGATTTCTTCTGTGGTGATCTTAAAAATGTCTCCGAAGGCCAGTTCGTAAGGGCCACCTTCGAATTTCCCGAGACGGATCTTCGGTCCCTGCAGGTCGACCATTACGGCGACGGCACGGCCGGAGTCGTTCGCTGCTTTGCGTACATTCGCATAAACACCCTCGTGGACCTGGTAGTCCCCGTGGCTCAGGTTCATCCGGCAGACGTCGACACCGGCATCGATAAGGGCACGAATTTGATCGTAGCTGGCTGCTGCCGGCCCGAGCGTGGCGACAATTTTGGCGCGTCTCATACTGAAAAAACTCCGGTTTCCGCGCTGTTTCGGCGCATATTCTCTGTTGATGGTCGGGAGACCACGGGGTGGTGGATCTCTTGGAATCGAATCACTGGATCAGTGACCAATCAGATTGCGAAGGCATGATCGGTCGGTTTGACCGGTGCAGGCAGTTGTGTCTCGCCTTCGAGGAATTTGTCGACGGCTGCCGCAGCAGCCCGACCTTCGGCGATCGCCCAGACGATGAGCGACTGGCCACGGCCGGCATCACCAGCAACGAACACGCCTTCATGGCTGGTCTGGTAATTAACGTCACGTTCGACATTACTCCGCCCATCGACCGGCACGTGCAGCTGGTCCGTCAGCTCGCGCGATTCAGGTCCGGTGAAGCCCATGGCCAGGAGAACCAGATCCGCAGGGATCTCGCGCTCCGTTCCGGCCTTGGGCACCCGGCGTCCGCCCCGGAATTCGGTCTCGGCCACGCGGATGGCGCGCACCTCGCCCACCTCGTTGGCCAGGAACTCCACCGTCGACACCAGGTACTCGCGGTTGCCGCCCTCTTCGTGGGCGCTCGACACCTCGAACAGCGTCGGAGACAGCGGCCACGGCTGGTGTTCCGCCCGTTCCGTGCCCGGTTGGCGGCCGATGGCGAGATTCGTGACGGATGCCGCGGCCTGGCGGTGAGCGGTACCGATGCAGTCGGCGCCGGTGTCGCCGCCGCCGAGTACGACCACGTGCTTGCCCTCGGCGGTGATCTGCTGGTCGACCGTGTCGCCGGCGCCGACCCTGTTCTGCTGCACGAGGTATTCCATGGCGAAGTGCACTCCGGGCAGGTCGCGCCCGGGGATCGGCAGGTCGCGGGGTACCAGGGCACCCGTGGCGACCACCACAGCGTCATAGCGGGCCCGGAGGTCATCCCAGGTGATGTCGACGCCGATGGTGACGCCTGCGCGGAAGCGGGTGCCCTCGGCCGTCATCTGGCCGAGTCGGGTCTCGAGGTGCTTCTTCTCCATCTTGAAGTCCGGGATGCCGTAACGCAGAAGCCCACCGATCCGGTCGTCGCGCTCGAAGACCGCCACCGTGTGACCGGCCCGCGTGAGCTGCTGCGCGGCCGCGAGGCCGGCCGGGCCCGAGCCGACGACCGCGACCGTCTTGCCGGTGAGGCGTCCGGGCGGCTGGGGCTGAACCCATCCGTTGGCGAAGGCCTGGTCGATGATGGAGACCTCAACCTGCTTGATCGTGACCGGCGGCTGACTGATTCCGAGAACGCAGGCCGACTCACAGGGTGCCGGGCAGAGACGCCCGGTGAACTCCGGGAAGTTGTTGGTGACATGGAGACGTTCGATGGCCTGACGGCCCTCGTCCCGCCAGGTGAGGTCGTTCCACTCCGGGATGATGTTGCCGAGCGGGCAGCCCTGCTGGCAGAACGGCACACCGCAGTCCATACAGCGGCCGGCTTGGCGTTTCAGTTGCGTCGCGTCGCCCTGCTCGTAGACCTCTTTCCAGTCCATCAGACGAACGGATACGGGACGGCGGGCCGGAAGCTCCCGGTCCGTGGTCTTCAGGAATCCCTTCGGATCAGCCATTGGTTGCCTCCAGAATGCGGTTCCAAACGACGACGCCATCGGGGTCGAGGCCCTCGGTGACAGCGGCCTGCCTGGTTGCCAGGACGGCCGCGTAGTCGCGCGGTAGCACCTTGACGAATGTGGACATGGTGGTCTCGAAATCGGCCAGCAGCCGGGCCGCCAGGGCGGATTCGGTTTGGTCATGATGCTGTTCGAGCAAGTCACGCACGATCTCGCGGTCCGCGCCGCCGAGCGGCAGAAGTGTGAGTTCGCCGGAGTCGAGGGCCTGCCGGTTGACATCCTCGGTACGGAGACCGTAGACGTAGGCGGTTCCGCCAGACATGCCGGCACCCAGGTTGCGCCCCGTTTCGCCCAGGATGACCGCCAGTCCCCCGGTCATGTACTCGAGGGCGTGATCACCGACGCCCTCGACGACGGCGGTGGCGCCGGAGTTGCGCACCAGGAAACGTTCGCCCACGATGCCGCGGATGAACATGCTGCCCTGGGTCGCGCCGTAGCCGATGACGTTACCGGCGATCACGTTCTGCTCGGCCGGGAACAGGCTGCCCCGGTCGGGTCGCACGGTGATCTGCCCACCGGAGAGACCCTTGCCGACGTAGTCGTTGGAGTCACCCTCGAGCCGCAGGATGATGCCGCTCGGCAGGAACGCGCCGAAGGACTGTCCGGCGCTGCCGGTGAGGGTGACGTCGATGGAACCGGACGGCAGCCCGTTCTCGCCGTGACGCACGGTGACCTCGTGACCGAGCATGGTGCCCACGGCCCGCTCGGTGTTGCGGATGGGCAGGGAGATCGAGACCTGCCCACCGTGTTCAAGCACACTGGCGCTCTGCCGGATCAGTTCGTTGTCGAAGTGGAGCTCGAGCTCGTGCTCCTGAGGGCGACCGGACTGCCGGGGCTCCCCCGCGGAGAAGTCCGGACCGACGAGGACGGGCGACAGATCGAGTCCGGAGGCCTTCCAGTGCGTCAGCGCCCCGTTGACGTCGAGCACCTCCCGGTGGCCGATGGCCTCGTCGAGGCTGCGGAATCCGAGCTCGGCGAGGTACTCGCGCACCTCCTGAGCGATGAACTCGAAGAAGTTGATCACGTGCTCGGCCTTGCCGGTGAAACGTTTGCGCAGCTCGGGATTCTGGGTGGCCACCCCGACGGGGCAGGTGTCCAAGTGGCAGACACGCATCATGACGCAGCCCTCCACGATCAGCGGGGCGGTCGCGAAGCCGAACTCCTCGGCGCCGAGCAACGCTCCGATGATGACGTCACGGCCGGTCTTCAACTGGCCGTCGACCTGCAGCACGACCCGGTCGCGCATCCCGTTGAGCATCAGGGTCTGCTGCGTTTCGGCCAGGCCGAGTTCCCAGGGAGTCCCCGCGTGCTTGAGGGAGTTGAGCGGGCTCGCGCCGGTTCCGCCGTCGTGACCGGAGATGAGAATGACGTCGGACAGTGCCTTGGCCACTCCGGCGGCGACCGCGCCGATACCGGACTGGCTGACCAGCTTGGTGTGGATGCGCGCGGTCGGATTCGCCCGCTTCAGGTCGAAGATCAACTGTTTGAGGTCTTCGATCGAGTAGATATCGTGATGCGGGGGCGGCGAGATCAGGCCGACGCCGGCGGTCGCGTGCCGGGTGCGGGCGATCCACGGGTAGACCTTCGTGGGCGGCAGCTGGCCGCCCTCGCCGGGCTTGGCTCCCTGCGCCAGCTTGATCTGGATGTCGTCGGCGTGGGACAAGTACATGCTGGTCACACCGAACCGGCCGGAAGCCACCTGCTTGACGGCGCTGCGTCGCTCCGGGTCGAGCAGACGGTCAAGGTCTTCTCCACCCTCACCGGTGTTCGACTTGCCGCCGAGGCGGTTCATTGCGATGGCGAGGGTCTCGTGCGCCTCGGCGGAGATCGAGCCGTAGCTCATCGCCCCCGTCGCGAAGCGCTTCACGATCGAGGAGATCGGTTCCACCTCGTCCAGCGGTACGGGGTGGCGCTTGCCGGTGGTGAAGGTGAACATGCCGCGCAGCGTCATCAGGCTCGACGCCTGGTCGTCGACGAGTTTCGTGTACTCGCGGAAGATGTCGTAGCTGCGCGTGCGGGTGGAGTGCTGGAGCCGGAAAATGGTGTCCGGGTTGAACAGGTGCGGAGACCCGTCGCGGCGCCACTGGTACTCACCTCCGGTCGCGAGGCGTTCGTGCGCGGTGACGGCGGCATCCTCGGGGTAGGCGGCCCGGTGCCGGGCCTCATTCTCGGCCGCAACCACCTCGATGCCGATGCCGCCGAGCTTGCTCGTGGTGCCGGTGAAGTACTGGTCGATGAATTCCTGGCTCAGTCCCACGGCCTCGAAGGTCTGCGCACCGGCGTAGGAGGAGACGGTCGAGATCCCCATCTTGGACATGATCTTGAGCACGCCCTTGCCGAGGGCCTTGATCACGTTGCGCACGGCCTGTTCGGGCGTGCCGGTCGTGATGTAGCCGCTGCGCACCAAATCCTCGCACGTTTCCATCGCAAGGTACGGGTTCACGGCGGATGCGCCGTAGCCGATCAGGAGGGCGACGTGGTGCACCTCGCGCACATCGCCGGTCTCGACCACGATGCCGACCTTCATGCGGTTCTCGGTGCGGATCAGGTGGTGGTGAACCGCGGCAATCATCAGCAGCGACGGGATCGGTGCCAGGTCCTTGTTGGAATCCCGGTCGGAGAGAACGAGGAACATCGCGCCGTCGTCGATGGCGGCGTCGGCCTCGGCGCACATCTCCTTGATGCGGGCCTCGAGGGCGTCCGGCCCGTCTTCGAACCGGTAGAGCCCGCGAATGGTCCTGGTGGTGCGGCTGCCCGGCGCGGTGTCGATGTGCTGGATCTTCGCCAACTCGTCGTTGTCGATCACGGGGAAGTCGAGCACGACCTGCCGGGCGTGCTCGGGGCCCACCGAGAGGAGGTTGCGTTCCGGACCGAGCCCGAGTTTGAGGGAAGTGACAACTTCCTCGCGGATCGAGTCGAGCGGTGGGTTGGTCACCTGGGCGAACTGCTGCGTGAAGTAGTCGAAGAGCAGCCGGGGTCGGTCGCTGAGCACGGCGATAGGGGTGTCGGAGCCCATCGCGCCGAGCGGTTCCCCGCCGAGGCGAGCCATCGGCGCGAGCAGGATGCGCACCTCCTCCTCGGTGTAGCCGAAGGTGCGCTGGCGGCGCACGACGGATGCCGGCGGGTGCACGATGTGCTCCCGCTCGGGCAGATCCTTGAGGTTGATGCGCCCGGCGTCCAGCCAGGTTCCCCACGGCTCGCTCGCCGCGAGGTCGGCCTTGATCTCGTCGTCTTCGATCAGGCGTCCGGCGACCGTGTCGACCAGAAACATCTTGCCGGGACGCAGGCGGCCCTTGCGCACCACCCGGTTGGGGTCGATGTCGAGCACTCCGATCTCGCTGGCGAGCACGACGAGACCGTCGTCGGTGATGAGGTAGCGGCCGGGGCGCAGCCCGTTGCGGTCGAGGGTGGCGCCGACGAGGGATCCGTCGGTGAACACGATCGCGGCCGGGCCGTCCCACGGCTCCATCAGCATGGAATGGTACTCGTAGAACGCGCGGCGTTCGGCGTCGAGGTCGGTCTGGTTTTCCCAGGCCTCCGGCACCATCATCATGACGGCGTGCGGGAGCGAACGCCCCGACAGGCTGAGCAGCTCAACGACCTCATCGAACGAGGCCGAATCGCTGCCGCCGGGGGTGACGATCGGGAGCAGCGGCGCCAGATCGCCGAGCAGGTCGGATTCGAGCTGGGACTGGCGCGCCTGCATCCAGTTGCGATTGCCCTGAACCGTGTTGATCTCGCCGTTGTGCGCGATCATGCGGAACGGCTGCGCGAGCGGCCAGGACGGGAACGTGTTGGTGGAGTAGCGGGAGTGCACAAGGGCGAGCTTGGAGACGAAGCGCGGATCGGACAGGTCCGGGTAGAACGGCTCCAGCTGAAGCGTCGTGACCATTCCCTTGTAGACCACGGTGCGACAGGACAGTGAGGCGAAGTAGATCTCCAGCTCGCGTTCGGCGCGCTTCCGCAGCCTGACGGCCTGGCGGTCCAGCGCGATGTTGCCGAGCGTGTCGCCGGCCTCAGTCGTGCGGACGCTCTGCACGAACAGTTGTTGGATGGCGGGCATGGCTGCGCGCGCCAGGGTGCCGACCTCGTCGGGGCGCACGGGAACTTCGCGCCAGCCGAGGATCACCAGTCCCTCTTCGAGGGCGATCCGGTTGATTTGGCGCTTGATGCCGCTGCGCTTGGTGGGATCGACCGGCAGGAACACATTGCCGACGGCGTAGCGGCCCGCCGCGGGCAGGGCGAAATCGGCGACCGCCCGCAGGAACTCGTCGGGAACCTGAGTGATGATGCCCGCGCCGTCTCCGGTTCCGGCATCCGATCCGACCGCACCGCGGTGCTCGAGGTTGCGGAGCGCGTCGAGGGCGAGGGTGATGATGTCGTGCCCGGCGGTGCCCCGAAGCGTGGCGACCATGGCGAGGCCGCAGGCATCGCGCTCATCGGCCGGGTTGTACAGGCCCTGCGGCTTCGGCACTGCGCTGAAGCGCGAGAAGAGGGGTGTTTGCGGCATTGGACCGTCCTCACGAAAGTAACTGGCGAGTGGGGACGACGCTGGCCCGCTCAGGTAGACATGTGCGCGGCGGCCCGTCATACCGGGTCACAAGCCGTGGAACAGGTTGATGTCAACCTGAGCCTAGAGGCGCGAGTTGCTGGTGCTTGTGGCTGCAACGTCGACTGATCCGGCGGGACCGACGGCCTCATCACCGTGATCCTCGGGGTCCGAATCAAACTCATCAGATTCTACCTCAGCGTCGGGCCCCTTCCACTCGCGGCCGGGAACGTACACGCTCGCGGGCAGGCCCGTGTGGCGCTTGCTCTGCACGACGATCAGGATGATGCCCAGCAGGATGGCGGCAAAGGCGGCCCACACATTGGTGCGGAGGCCGAAGAACATCTCGCTCGGGTCGACCCGGATCGACTCGAAGAAGCTGCGGCCGAGGCCATACCAGATCAGGTAGACGCCGAAGGCCTTGCCCCAGCGGAGCGCAACCTTGCGTTCGATCGCGAGGATCAGGACGACGCCGACCACGTTCCAGATCATCTCGTAGAGGAAGGTGGGGTGAAACAGCGTTTCGGGGGGAAGTCCGATCGGGAGGGCCGGGTTCGCCGCGGAAACCTCGAGGCCCCAGGGCAGGTCGGTCGGCAGACCGAAGAGCTCCTCGTTGAACCAGTTGCCGAGACGGCCCATGGCCTGCGCCACCAGCATTCCCGGTGCCAGGGCGTCCGCGAAGGCCCAGAACCGGATGCCCGAGATGCGGCAGCCGATGTACGCGCCGACGGCCCCGCCCAGAAGTGCTCCGAAGATGGCGTTGCCGCCGTTCCAAATGGCGAACACCTCGAGAGGGTTGGCACCCTCGAAGAAGTAGTCGGACGGGTGAGTGAACACATGGTAGAAGCGCGCGCCGACGATGCCGAGCGGAACGGCCCACAGGATGATGTCCAGCACCACGCCCGGCTCGCCTCCGCGCGCAGACAGTCGGCGGCTCGTCATGACGGTGGCGGCGATGATCCCTGCCAGAATGCAGAGGGCGTAGGCGTGGATGGTGAACGGGCCGAGGGTGAAGGAGCTCCATTCGGGGCTCGGGCTCGGGATGCTCAGAAGAAAAGACACCTGGGGACTACCTTTCATCGTGGCGCCGGGGAGGCCCCGTGACCGCCTCGGACAACTTACCTTAGCTTTTGGGTGCTGCGATGGCGGGTATCAGACGGCGGGGCGCAGATCCCGGGCACCGGCCGCGAGGTCACGGGTGAGGGCGGCCAGGGCCGGCACTCCCCCGTCGGACAGTGCCTTGACCAGGGCGGAACCGACGATGGCACCATCGGCGTAGGCGAGGATCTCCCGCACCTGCTCCGGGGTGGAGATGCCGAGCCCGACGCACGCGCTGGTGGACCCGACGGCGCGGAGGCGGTCGATGAGCACCCGCGCGGCGGAGTCCACGTCGGCGCGGGCGCCGGTGATTCCCATGGTGGAGACCGCGTAGACGAAACCGCGGCTGGCGTCCACTGCCTGACGCAGCCGGGCGTCGGACGACGACGGGGCGGCGAGGAAGACACGGTCGAGTCCGGTTCGCGTGCTGGCTCCCACCCAGGCGGCCGCGTCGTCGGGGATGAGGTCGGGCGTGATCAGCCCGGCGCCTCCCGCCGCGAGCAGGTCGTCGGCGAACCGGTCCACGCCGTACTGCATGATCGGGTTCCAGTAGGTCATGACCAGAACGGGCACGTTCACCTGGGCGGTGATCGCCGCGACGGCCTCGATCCCGTGCCGCAGCCGGAAGCCGTTGGCCAGAGCCTGCTGGGTGGCCGCCTGGATCACTGGCCCGTCCATGACGGGATCGGTGTACGGCAGGCCCAGCTCGATGACGTCGACACCGTTCTGCGCGAGTGCCACGGCCGCGTCGATGCTCTCGGTCAGGGTGGGGAACCCGACGGGCAGGTAGCCGATCAGAGCCCCGCCGCCCTCGGAGCGGCGCCGGGCGATTGTCGCCTCGACCGTGCTCGTCGTTCCGGTCCTGGGGCCCGTACCTGTTTCCGTGCTCATGACTGTTCCGCACCCTTGTCGAGCAGGTCGAAGTACCGACCCGCGGTTTCCATGTCCTTGTCGCCGCGTCCGCTGAGGTTTACCAGGATGGTGGCGTCGCGTCCGAGCTTCTTGCCGAGGTCCAAGGTGCCGGCGAGGGCGTGCGCCGACTCGATGGCGGGGATGATGCCCTCCGTGCGACTGAGCAGCCGGAGGGCGCTCATCGCCTCGTCATCGGTGACCGGCAGGTAGGTGGCCCGGCCGATACTGGCGAGCCACGCATGTTCCGGGCCCACCCCCGGGTAGTCCAGACCCGCAGAGATGGAGTGCGACTCCACGGTCTGACCGTCTTCGTCCTGCAGCAGGAAGCTGCGGGCGCCGTGCAGGATGCCGGGGCGCCCCTTGGTGATCGTCGCCGCATGGCGCAGGGTCTCCGCGCCGTCACCGCCGGCCTCGTAGCCGACCAGAGCCACCTCCGGGTCGTCGAGGAACGCGTGGAAGATACCCATGGCGTTCGAACCACCGCCGACGCAGGCGGTGACCGCGTCGGGGAGGCGGCCGGTGAGGTCCAGAACCTGCTGGCGGGCCTCCTCGCCGATTATTTTCTGGAAGTCGCGCACCATGGCCGGAAACGGATGCGGCCCGGCGACGGTACCGAAGATGTAGTTGGTGGTCTCGACGTTGGTGACCCAGTCACGCATGGCGTCGTTGATGGCGTCTTTCAGGGTGCGGGAGCCGGTCTTGACCGGCACGACCTCGGCGCCGAGCAGTCGCATCCGGGCCACGTTCAGGGCCTGGCGCTCCGTGTCGACCTCGCCCATGTAGACGACGCAGTCGAGCCCGAACAGGGCGGCCGCCGTCGCGGCCGCCACGCCGTGCTGCCCGGCGCCCGTCTCGGCGATGACGCGAGACTTGCCGATGCGCTTGGTGAGAAGTGCCTGGCCGAGCACATTGTTGATTTTGTGCGAGCCGGTGTGGTTGAGGTCTTCCCGCTTGAGGATGATGCGGGCACCGCCGGCGTGCGCGGCGAACCGGGGCACCTCGGTAATGATGGACGGGCGCCCGGTGTAACTCCGGTGCAATTCCATCAACTCGGCCGCGAAGGCCGGGTCCTGCCGTGCCAGCGCGTACTCGTCGGTCAGCTCGTCGAGGGCAGCCACGAGGGACTCCGGCACGAACCTCCCGCCGAAGTCGCCGAAGTACGGGCCTGCTTCTGTTCTGAGGGACGTTGACATTTAAACCGCCAGGAATTCGGAGAGGGTTCGGATGGGATCGCTTGTGACGAGGGCCTCGCCGACGAGCACGATGTCGGCGCCGGCGGCGCGGTAGTGCGCCACGTCGGCGGCGGTCTTGACCGCCGACTCGGCGACGCGGACGACACCCGAGGGGATCCGGTCCGCGAGCCGGCCGAACAGGTCCTGATCGAGTTGAAACGTGGACAGGTCGCGGGCGTTCACCCCGACGAGGCTTGCGCCGATGGCCAGGGCACGGTCGACCTCCTCGGCGCTGTGGGTCTCGACCAGCGCGGTCATGCCGAGCTGGCGCACGAGGTCGTGCAGGGAGACCAGGGTGGTCTGGTCAAGTGCGGCGACGATGAGCAGAACCATGTCGGCACCTGCCGCCCTGGCCTCGAAGACCTGGTACGGCAGACCGATGAAGTCTTTACGCAGCACCGGGATGCGCACGGCGGATCGAACCTGCTCGAGGTCTGACAGGGAGCCGAGGAACTTGCGGCCTTCGGTGAGCACGCTGATCGCGCTGGCGCCGCCGAACTCGTAGGAGACGGCGAGGGCGGCAGGGTCCGAGATCTCGGCCAGGGTGCCCCGAGACGGGCTGGCGCGCTTGACCTCCGCGATGATCTTGACCTGATCCGCGGGTGCGAGCACCGCCAGGGCATCGATCGCCGGAGTTTGATCGAGAGCGGTTGCCTCGACGATGGAGAACGGACGGGCGGCCCGACGAAGTTCAGCGTCGGCGACGGCCCCGGCTAGAAGATCAGACAGCACTCGACTAGTGGTCCAGGTGAGCCGTATCGGCTACGCCGTAGCCGATTTTGGCGAGGATCCAGCCGACCAGCAGGCCAACCACCAGCAGGCCGACGGATGCCCAGACGAGCCATGGGATCACCAGAAAGAAGGCGACGGTGCCGATCGCGACGGCGAGAAGCATGATGGTGACGGCGGTCCAGGCCGCGATCGAATGGCCTTCACCTGGGTCTACCGATTCGAAGCTCATGGTTCTCCTTTTGTGCGTTGACGGGCTAGCCAAGTCTAGCGGCCCCACGGTTCCCCGGCCTCCCCAGCGCACCAGGTGCAACCGGGAATCTGGTCTCGATTCAGTGCGGGGTGGTGGGGTCTTCGCCGCGGCTCAGCCCGTCCCAGTCGTCGACGGCGTCACGTTCGGGTGCGGAAACGTCCGCGGCGTCGGGACCGTCGGCATCCGTCGCCTCGGCCGACTCGGCCGCTTCGAATCGCACGGCCTGGTAGCGGGACGTCGGTCCGGGCCAACGCCTGGAGGTGACGAGCACCCCGACCCCGGCGCCGCCCATGACCACGCCGGCGAACAGCGCGATGAACGGCCATGGCGTCACGGCCGCCGAGGCGACGGCGTCGACGACCGAGCCTGCGCCAGAGATCCCGGTGGCATCGGTGACCGCGCCGGCACTGGCTGCCGCCGGATCGGTGACGGCCAAAAAAGCCGAGAGGCATACGGAGAAGCCGAGCAGAACCTCCAGCAGGCCGAGGACCACCCGGATGACGGGACCGGCGATGCTCAGGGCACCGGCGAGGGCCAGTCCGGCGAGGGCGAGGGCTGTCACCCCGGGGGCGGCCGTGGAGCCGGCCACCTCGAGACTGTGCACGGCCGAGCCGGACTGCCCCACGATGACGTTCACCCAGACTTGGGTCCAGGCCAGCAGGGCCAGACCGCTGGCCGCCAGCACCACGAGGATGTGCCCGAGCTTGAGGCGCCGTGCGGATGCCACCTAGCGCACCCGTTTCATGGCGTTCGCGACCGCGACCGCGCGGAGGGGCGCCGCGGCCTTGTTCTGTGACTCCAGGTATTCCGACGCCGGGTCGGAGTCCGCGACGAGGCCGCCGCCTGCCTGCACGCGGGCGACGCCATTCATAATCGTGGCGGTCCGGATGGCGATGGCCAGGTCCGCGTCCCCGGCGAACCCGAAGTAGCCGACCACTCCCCCGTACACGCCGCGCTGCGCGGGCTCGAGCGCGTCGATGATCTCGAGGGCGCGCGGTTTCGGGGCCCCGGAGAGAGTGCCGGCCGGGAACGTGGCGCGGAAGACGTCGATAGCGGACCGGCCCGGCAGCAGGTTCCCCTCCACCGACGAGACGAGGTGCATGATGTGGCTGAACCGCTCGATGCGCATGAACTCGGTCACCTCGACCGAGCCTGGTGCACACACCTTGAGCAGGTCGTTGCGGGCCAGGTCCACGAGCATCAGATGCTCGGCGCGTTCCTTGGCGTCGCCCGCGAGCTCGGCTTCGAAGTCGGCGTCGGCCTCCGGGGTCGTGCCGCGCGGCTTCGAGCCCGCGATCGGATGCGTGAACACGCGGTCGTTCTGCACCTTCACCAAGGCCTCCGGGGAGGAGCCCACGATCCAGTAGGTCTCCTTCTCCGGCGATTCCAGGCTCAGCAGGTACATGTAGGGCGACGGGTTGAGGCTGCGCAGCACCCGGTAGACGTCGATGGGGTCCGCCGTGCACTCCTGGTCGAACCGCTGGGAGACGACCACCTGGAACACGTCGCCGTCGACGATGTGCTCCTTGGCGATGTCGACCGCGGCGAGGAAGTCCTCACGCCGGGTGCGGTTCGCCGGGGAGGCGGGCGTGGCGAGGTCGACCTCGGCGAGCCAGGTCTCGGACGGCTCGGCCAGGCGAGCCTGCAGGGCGTCGAGCCGGTCCTGGGCGGCCTCCCAGAGGGCGCCCGGTTCGTCGTGGCCGTCGTTGAGAACGTTGGCGATGAGCTGCACGGTGCCGTATTTGTGGTCAATCACGACGAGGTCGGCCACGAAGCTGAAGGCCTGGCCCGGCACGTCGTAGTCCGCCGGCGGGCGATTCGGCAGGCGCTCGATCTGGCGGATCGCCTCCCAGCCGATGAATCCGACGAGGCCGCCGGTCAGGGGTGGGTGGCCGGGCATGCGCGGGGTTTCCCAGCGTTCGTGGAGGGCCGCGAGAGCCGCCAGCGGGCCTAGGCCGGCGGCGTCGCCGAGGGCGCGCTCGGCCGAGAGGCCGTAGTCGAGCCAGCGGGTCTCGTCGCCCTGCTGGGTCAACACGCCGAACGAGGACACGCCCACGAACGAGAACCGCGACCAAATGCCGCCCTGCTCGGCGGACTCGAGCAGGAAGCTACCGGGCTGGCCGGCAGCAAGCTTGCGGTAGATGCCCACCGGGGTTTCGCCGTCGGCGAAGAGTTCGCGCACCACGGGGAACACCCGGTGGTCGTCGATCTGACGCGCGAACTGCCCGGCGGTGGTCGACGGGGCTGTGCCGGAGCTGTTCGGTGCCATGGTCAGTCCCTCGGTTTTTGGGTGGTTGCCCGGTCTGCTGCCACGTCGGGTGCCGCGGGGCGGGCGCCGGTCACGACCTCGATGCCGCGCCCGTCGAAGCAGGTGCGGGAGCCGGTGTGGCAGGCTGCTCCGATCTGGTCCGCCTGCACCAGGAGGGTGTCCGCGTCACAGTCGAGCGCGGCGGACTTCACATACTGGCCGTGGCCGGAGGTGTCGCCCTTGCGCCAGAATTCCTGGCGACTGCGCGACCAAAACGTCACGCGCCCCTCGGTGAGCGTGCGGCGCAGCGCTTCCCGGTTCATCCAGCCGAGCATGAGCACCTCACCGGTGTCCCACTGCTGGATCACCGCCGGTAACAGGCCGTCGGAGTTGAAGACGGCCCTGGCCAGGGCGTCGTCGAGGGTGGAGAGCACATCGGTCATTTACGGAGCCGTTTCGGGTCGGGTAAGGCACAGCATCATCAGCGCACGGGCATTCCGGCGCGCCTGAGCTCCGCCTTGACGTCGCCGACGGTCAGCTGGCCGCTGTGGAACACGGATGCCGCAAGCACGGCATCCGCCCCCGCGGCGATGGCCGGGGGAAAATCCTCGACCCGGCCGGCGCCGCCGGAGGCGATCACCGGAACGGTGCTCAGGGCGCGCATCAGCGTGATGAGTTCGACGTCGAAGCCCGCCTTCGTTCCGTCGGCGTCGATGGAGTTGACGAGCAGCTCGCCGACCCCCAGCCCGATGGCCGTCTGCGCCCAGGCGAGAGCGTCCAGGTCGGTTTCGGTGCGGCCACCGTGGGTAGTGACGACGAAGCCGGACTCGGTGCGCCCGCTGCGCTTCACGTCAAGAGAAAGCACGAGAACCTGGGAGCCGAACCGGTCGGCGATCTCGCCGATCAGGGCGGGCCGCGTGATGGCGGCGCTGTTGACTCCGACCTTGTCGGCACCACTGGCCTGCAGCCGGGACACGTCCTCGACCGTGCGGATGCCGCCGCCCACCGTAAGCGGGATGAAGACCTGCTCTGCGGTGGCGCGCACGACGTCATAGGTGGTGGCACGGTTGTCCACCGTGGCGGTCACATCGAGGAAGGTGAGTTCGTCGGCTCCCTGCTCGTAGTACCGGCGGGCGAGTTCGACCGGATCGCCCGCGTCTCGCAGATTCTGGAAGTTCACTCCCTTGACCACGCGGCCGTCGGCCACGTCGAGACAGGGTATGACCCGCACCGAAAGACTCACGATTGTGCCTCCATTGTGTGTCGCCGCATCTGGGTACCGCCGGTCAGCCCGTTACAAGCGGGCGTTGTGAATGGAGCTGATCAGGATGGCGCGCGCCCCGAGCTCGTAGAGGGCGTCCATGACGTGGTTCGTGTTCAGGCGCGGGATCATCACACGCACGGCAACCCATTCCGGGTCGTGCAGGGACGATACGGTGGGCGACTCGATGCCGGGCGCCAGCAGGCAGGCGTCGTCGAGGAGCGTCTGCGGGATGTCGTAGTCCATCAGCACGTACTGGCGGGCCACGAGCACGCCCTGCAAGCGGCGCAGGAGGGTCGCGATGCCGGGCTTGTCGTTTTCGGAGCTGATCAGCACGGCTGTTGACTGCAGGATGACCGGGCCGAAGATCTCGAGGCCGGCCTTGCGCAGAGTGGAGCCGGTGGAGACGACGTCGGCGACGGCATCCGCAACGCCGAGCTGGACGGCGGACTCGACCGCGCCGTCGAGGGTGACCAGAGTCACGCTGACGTCGTGCTCGGCGAGGAAGGCCTCGACCAGTCCGGGGTAGCTGGTGGCGACGCGAAGGCCGGATAGGTCGGCCAGGTCGGTGAAGCGGCCTGCGGGGCCGGCGAAGCGGAAGGTGGAGTCGCCGAAGTCGAGGCTGGCGATCTCCTGGGCGGTGGAGCCCGAGTCGAGCAGCAGGTCGCGCCCGGTGATTCCCACGTCGAGGGCTCCGGAGCCCACATAGGTGGCGATGTCGCGGGGACGCAAGTAGAAGAACTCCACGTCGTTGCGGGGGTCGGCCACGACGAGGTCGCGCGGGTCGCGGCGGCCCGTGTAGCCGGCCTCGAACAGCATCTGCGCGGCGGTTTCGGACAAGGAGCCCTTATTGGGCACGGCAATTCTCAGCATTTGGGCACTCTCTGCGTCTTCACGTTCTGGCGAACAGGTCTCACGGGGTCAACCGGGTGGAGTCTCTCTGATGGCGCGTCACAGATGGCGATACAGATCGGCGGGGGTCAGCCCCTTCGCCAGCATCATCACCTGCACGTGGTACAGCAGCTGGCTCATCTCGGCGGCGGTTTCGTCGTCGCTCTGGAACTCGGCGGCCATCCAGACCTCGGCGGCCTCTTCGACGATCTTCTTGCCGATGGCATGTACGCCGGCGTCGAGTTCGCGCACGGTTCCCGAGCCGTCGGGGCGGGTCCGTGCCTTGTCGCTCAGTTCAGCGAACAGGTTGTCAAAAGTCTTCACCTGACTAGGGTACTAGTGCGCATGCTGGTGTTCGGTCGCTGCGGCGCGCAACAGGGCGATCTGCTTCGCCGGGTCCGCAGCGTTGAACACGCTGGAGCCGGCGACGAACGTGTTCGCCCCGGCCTCGGCGGCGATGACGATGGTGTCCTCGGTGATGCCGCCGTCGACCTGCAGCCAGACGTCCAGGCCGGACTTCTTCACGGCCTCCGACAGGGTGCGAAGCTTGCGCATGGTGGAGGGCATGAAGCTCTGCCCCCCGAAGCCGGGTTCGACGGTCATCACGAGCACCTGGTCGAATTCGGGCAGTAGCTCGAGGTAGGGCTCGATGGCCGTGCCGGGCTTGAGCGCGATGCCGGCCCGGGCGCCGATCGAGCGCAGCTTGCGGGCCAGGCCGACCGGGTTGGTCGTGGCCTCCGCGTGGAAGGTGACCGAGAACGCGCCGGCTTCGGCGTAGCCGAGCGCCCAACGCTCCGGATTCTCGATCATCAGGTGCAGGTCGAAGGGCAACGGGGAGACCTGGGCGAGGCGGTCGACGACGGGCGGTCCGAACGTCAGATTCGGTACGAAATGGTTGTCCATGATGTCGACGTGCACCAGGTCGGCGGTGCGGATGCGCCCCAGGTCCCGTTCGAGATTGGCGAAGTCGGCGGCGAGGATGCTGGGGTTAATCCGTGTGACCATGCCTTCACCCTACTGCGGCGAGCCCCGGCGGCTCGAAAGTCCCATGCCGGTCGAGTCCACGGCCCTGGAGCGATGCCGTCCCGAACGAAGGCGACGGAGATTTCGCCGAAATGGGTCCAGAACCTTTCACAAAAGTTGTTTTCAACCAGACTTTCCGTCGACTTCATTCGGGCTGCGACGGAAAGGGACTTGGGTGCCTGGAGCTCGCAAGCCCTGCCGCGGATCGGGTGCGCGTTGTGGCTTACTCAGGAGATCCGGCCGGCTGCAGCGGCATCCGCAGTGGTCCCGGACTGGTGCGCGGCGGCTGGGCAGCCCGGCCGACGGATGTCCTGAGTTGGCCACGCGACGCGCGGGCGCGGCCACGCGACGCCGCCCCGCCCGCACAAGTCACGCTGCGCATTCGCGAGTGTCGTGGTCAACTCAGGAGATCCCGCCGGCCGGGTCGGATATCTATCCCGGTTCCGCACTGATTCGCGGCGGCTGGGCAGCCCGGCCGACGGATGTCCTGAGTTGGCCACGCGACGCGCGGGCTCGGCCGGGCCATGCCCCCGGAAAAACCAGGGGAGCCAGAATCTCCGTCAGATCGGGTCGAGGCAGGGGCCCGAATACGCGGGCCCGAAGGCAGGGGCCCGAATGCGCAGGGACACGAAAGCACGGGCCCGGGTCGCGGACTACTCCGTGCGCTCGAGCAGGGTGATGAACATAGCGTCGGTGCCGTGCCGATGCGGCCACAGTTGCACACTGCCCCCGTCGCCGGGCAGGTCGAGCTCGGAGCTGCTCAGCCCCTGCAGCACGGATGCCGTGTCGAGAGTGCGCACATGGCCCTCCCATTTCTTGAGCGCGGTGGCCACGATCCCGCGAGTCTCCGCGATGTGCGGTGAGCAGGTGACGTAGGCCAGCACCCCACCCGGCTTGAGCGCGCCGAGGGCCGCGTGGATCAGCCCGGACTGCAGGTCGGAGAGTTCGGCGACGTCCTTGGGCTGCTTGCGCCAACGGGCCTCCGGGCGCCGACGTAGCGCGCCGAGCCCGGTGCAGGGAGCATCCAGCAGGATCCGGTCGAATTCCTTCGGATGTTCGTCTCCGAACCGGGTGCCGTCCTCCTCCCAGACGGGCACCTCGCCGGGCACGGCGGCCAGCGCCTTACGCACGAGGGTGGCCCGGGCCGGGACGAGCTCGTTGGCGACGAGGCTGGCCCCGCCGGCCAGCGCCTCGGCGGCAAGCAGGGAGGCCTTGCCGCCGGGGCCCGCGCACAGGTCGAGCCAACGCTCCCCCGGCGCGACCGGGCGGGCGCGACTGAGCGTGAGGGCCGCCAGCTGAGATCCCTCGTCCTGCACGCGGAGGCGTCCGCCGCTGTCCTGCATCAGGTGCACGGGGTCGCCGCCGGCCAGCACAAAACCGATGGGCGAGAAGTCGTTGGCAACGCCGAGACCGTCGGTGTCTTCGGTGTTGCTGAGTCCGGGCAGAATGACCATGTTCACCTTGGGCGCGGCATTGTCGGCCGACAGCAGCTCCTCGAGCTCGGCCTCACGGCCCTCAAGGCGCAGCGACTGCCGGAACGCCCGCACCACCCAGACCGGGTGTGAGTGCTCCGCGGCAAGGCGGTCATCATCACTGGTGGCTTCGGTGAGCACGCGTTCGCGCCACTCGTCGGCGCTGGAGCGGGAGATGGTGCGCAGCACACCGTTGGTGAAGCCGGTGGCGGCGCGGGAGCCCACCTGACGGGCGAGTTCGACGGACTCGTTCACGGCGGCGTGGGTGGCCACCCGGGTGGCGAGCAACTGGTGCGCACCGAGACGCAGCACGTCCAGGATGGCCGGGTCGATCGCGGTGACGGGCCGACCGGCCGCGTCGGCGATCACCCGGTCATAGAAGCCCTGCATGCGCAGGGTGCCGTAGGTCAGCTCGGTGGCCAATGCGGCATCCGCGGTGCTGAGCGCCGCCCGTTTGATGCGGCTGGGCAGCAGCAGGTTCGCGTAGGCGTCTGATTCCCGCACGGCGGCGATGACCTCGTAGGCCACCCGCCGGGCCGGCTGCACGAAGTCGGTCTGCGGGCGCTCCAGGCCGTGTCCGCCCTGAGCACGGACGTCGTTCTTTCGCCCCTGGCGACGATCGTCGCTCATGAGGCGACCACCTCCGTCCAATTCACTCCGCGCCACCAGTCGATTGCCTTCATCTGCGTCTTTCCGGCCGGTTGCACGGTGACCAGCTCGAGCGGCTCGGTCCCCGTCCCAATCAGCACTTTCTTGTCGATCTCACGGATCAGGCCGGCCGGTTGCGGCTCGGCTCCCTGGGTCAGGGCAACGCCCTGGAGTTTGAGGCGGGCGTCGCCGAGCACCGTGAACGCGCCCGGCTCCGGGGTGACCCCGCGCACCCGGTTGCGCACCGAGACGGCCGGTTCGGACCAGTCGATACGGGCATCGGCGAGAGTCAGTTTGGGGGCCAGGGTGACCGGACCGGACTGCGGGTTCGCCTGCGCGCCGCCGGCTTCAAGGGCGTCGATCACCTGAAGCAGCAGGCGCGCGCCGCTGTCGCTGAGCGCCCGCAACACGCTGCCCGCGGTGTCGTCCTCGACGATCGCCCGCGTCAGTTGCGCGAACACGGCGCCCGCGTCGAGTTCCGGAACCAGCTGGAACACGGCGGCGCCAGTCTGCTCATCGCCGGCCATAAGTGCGTGCTGCACGGGAGCGGCGCCGCGCCAGCGCGGGAGCAGGGAGAAGTGCAGGTTGATCCAACCGAGCCGGGGCACCGACAGCAGCGGTTCGCGCACGAGCCCGCCGTAGGCGACGATGACGCCGAGGTCGGGTCGCAGTGCGGCGATCTCCACGGTCGCGGCCTCGTCGAGGCGATTGGCCTTGATCACGTGCAGCCCGTTCTCGACGGCGGCTCGCGCGAGCGGCGAGGGGGTGAGCACGCGTTTGCGGCCGAACGGGGCATCCGCCCGGGTGATCACGGCCGCGAGGTCGTGGTGGGACTGAGCCAGGGCGACCAGGCTGGGCACGGCCGCCTGCGGCGTGCCGGCGAAGACGAGTTTCATTTAGAGCAGCTCCGGGTCGTCGAATCGTACTTTGAGTGTAGGCGCGGGGCGGAAGGCCGCCCCCTTCGGGCGCCGGCGGCGGGCGGCATTCCTTACGATCGCGGCCTTGAGCGCACGGGCCACGTCGTCACCGCTGGCATAGGGCAGCCGTACGATCGCACGCACCAGGGGGTCCTCCGTGGTGACCGGGCCGAGTACATCCACGCCGTCCATCCCGGCCAGCTCTGCCAGGGCCACGGCGACGTCGGCGTCGGAGCCGGTGACGGATGCCGCCCGCACCGCGGGCGGGAATCGCAGTTGGCGGCGATCGGCCAGTTCCGACGCGGCGAGCATCTCGGGCTGCCAGGAGTTCAGCGCCCGGGCGACGAGCCCGCCCACGCCGACCAGTACCACAGCGGCCCCCGGGGCCGCCAGTGCCGCGGCGTTGGACCACCAGCGCAGGCAGTCCTCCCCGACCCGCAGGGATTCCCGGGCGAGCATCCGTTCGCCGTCGAGCAGCAGGATGGCCCGGTACCCACCCGTCGGGATGGGTTCCGCGCCGCGGGTGGCGATCACCAGGGCCGGGGCGTCGCCGAGGTGCTGCAGCGGATGGTCGCCGTCGGCGACGATAATGCGCGCGCCGGGGAACGCCCGGCCGAGTTCTTCGGCGGTTCGCCCGGTTCCCAGGGTGACGACCCGCAGGGCGCGCCCTTCGCAGTGCGTGCAGTTCCAGTTGGCGGCCAGCGCCCCGCACCAGCGACACGACGGGGTGGAGTCCTTGGAGGCCAAACCGAGCGGCCCCTGGCAGGTGGTGCAGCGGGCGGCCTTCTTGCAACTCTGGCAGGCGAGCATCGGGGCGTAGCCGGGGCTGGCCACCTGCACCAGCACGGGGCCGTGGGCCAGCGCCTCCTTGGCGGCCCGCCACGCGGCCGTCGGGATGCGCGCGGCGCGGGCCTGCTGGTCGGGCTCGGATTGGAAGTCGGTGGGAATGATCCGCGGATGCCGGTTCTGCGCGGGGTGCACGGCAGTGAGCCAGCCCAGCTCGACCAGGCGCTGCACCTCGACGGTGCGGGTGTGGCCGAGGAAGACGAGGGCACAGCCGGACTGGCCCTGGCGCACGAGCGCGGCGTCGCGGGAGTGCGCGTAGGGGCTGAGCGGTTCGCCGTGCAGCGGGTCGCCGTCGTCGAAGAGCGCGATCAGACCGAGGTCGTGGGCCGGCGCGTAGACGGCCGACCGATTGCCGAGCACGATCCGGGGTTCCGGGGCGAGGGCGGCCAGGAAGGCCCGATAGCGTTCCGGGTTGGGCTGGCGTGCATCGACCCGGCTGACCGAGCCGGCCGGGGCCAGCAGGTCGAGGGCGGCCTGAAGCTGGTCCTGGTCGCGGTAGTCCGGCACGACGAGGATGGCGCTTCGCCCGGCGGCCAGGCCGGCCACCGCGAGCTCGGCCAGGGTGAGCGCCCATTTCCCGATGGTCTGCCCGTCCGGCAGCCGTTGCAGCTCGGGCACCGCGGCCACGCAGAGGCGCGCCCCTGTGGCGACGGCCGTGTCGAGGGTACCGGCCGGGTAGTCGGCACAGGCCGGCCCGGCGGGGGTGGCGGGGTCGGCCACAGTGCCAGGCTCGGCCACGGTAGCAGCACCCGCCGTCCCGTCGGCCGGGGCGGACGGATCCGCTGTTCGCGCCGCCAGCCAGGCCTTCTCCACCCGCACCTGGCGCGGGGGCACAGCCAGACGGATGATGTCGCTCGCGTTCCCGGAGGCCCGGTCTGCGACCCGACGGGCGAGCTCCCAGACCTCGGGGGTGAGCACCTGGGCGGCGGAGACCACGCTCTCGATCGGGCTGAGCGCGCCCCGGAAGTCGGTGCCGGCCTCCAGACCCGGCAGCACCTCCGGGCCTGCGGCCGGTCCGACCGCACCGCGCCCCTCGGCCGCACCCAGCACCTCGATCAGGTATCCGTCGGCGACGCGACCGGCCGAGCGCAGCGGCACCCGCACGCGCACGCCGGGTCGGGCGGTGCCGGCGAGCTCGTCGGGAATGCTGTAATCGAACAGGTGGTCGAGCTGCGGCAGCGGCGAGTCGATGAGCACCCGGGCCACGAGGCCGGAGCGGGTCATCGGCGCCGCGCCTGCCCGGTCACAGTCCGGCAGCGCTTCTCAGCTCGTCGACCCGGTCGAGGCGCTCCCAGGTGAAGTCGGGAAGCTCGCGGCCGAAGTGGCCGTAGGTGGCGGTCTGCGCGTAGATCGGGCGCAGCAGGTCGAGGGAATGGATGATCGCGGCCGGGCGCAGGTCGAAGACCGCGCGGATCGCCGCGGTGATGTCCCGGTCGGCCATCACCCCGGTGCCGAAGGTCTCCACGTAGAGCCCGACGGGCGAGGCCTTGCCGATGGCGTAGGCCACCTGAATCTCGAGCCGGTCGGCCAGCCCGGCCGCCACGGCGTTCTTGGCCACCCAGCGCATCGCGTACGCTGCGGAGCGGTCGACCTTCGACGGGTCCTTGCCGCTGAACGCGCCCCCGCCGTGCCGGCTGGAACCGCCGTAGGTGTCGATGATGATCTTTCGCCCGGTGAGGCCGGCGTCGCCCTGAGGGCCGCCGATCTCGAACCGCCCGGTCGGGTTGATCAGCGTGTTCAGTTCGGACGAGTCCAGTTCCACGCGGGCGAGCACCGGTCGGATGACGAGTTCCTCGACCTCCGCGCGCAGCTGCTCGTTGGACACCTTCGGCGAGTGCTGGGTCGACAGCACGACGGTCTCGACCGAGCGCGGCGTGATGCCGTCGTAGCCGATGGTGACCTGGGTCTTGCCGTCGGGACGGAGATAGTCGAGTTCGCCTGACTTGCGCACCTCGGCGAGGCGTTCGGCGAGGCGGTGTGCGATCCAGATCGGGATCGGCATCAGCTGGGGAGTCTCCCGGGTGGCGTATCCGAACATGATGCCCTGGTCGCCGGCGCCCTGGCGGTCGAAGTCCTCGACGCTGGACTCTTCCCGACGCTCGAAGGCGTTGTCCACGCCCTGCGCGATGTCGGGCGACTGGCCGCCGATGGAGATCTCCACACCGCAGGAACGGCCGTCGAACCAGACGTCCGAAGAGTCGTAGCCGATATCGGTGATGCACTTGCGCACGATTGAGGGGATCTCGACGTAGGCCTCGGTGGTGACCTCGCCGGCTACGTGCACGAGACCGGTGGTGACGAGGGTCTCGACGGCGACCCGGCTGTGCGGGTCTTCCGTCAGGAGCGCGTCCAGAATACTGTCGGAGATCTGGTCGCAGATCTTGTCGGGGTGACCTTCGGTTACCGACTCCGAAGTGAAAAGGCGTAGATCGCGCATCTGGCCCGTCTCTGTTGCAGAACAACGTGTAGAAGAAATGAACGTGAAAAAAAACCCCGCTGAGACCGGGCGACGGCATCGGCAACCCCGGTGACCGGAGGCCCGGGAAATCTCAGGCGATCAGGTCAAGGATGCGCCCGGCCACCGACAATTTGGTGCCGGAGACCTCACACACTATATCTCCGTCGTGATCGAGCACCGTGATCGCGTTACGGTCCGAGGCGAAACCCTCCGCCCAGCCCACGCGGTTGACCACCAGGAAGTCGCAGCCCTTGCGCGCCATTTTCTCGCGGCCGAGTTCTCGCAGGCGAACCGGATCCGGCTCCGTCTCGGCGGCGAACCCGATCAGGACCTGGCCCGTCCGCTTGGTCCGGGCGAGCCCGGCGAGGATGTCGGGGTTGCGGGTCAGTTCGAGCAGCAGGGTGTCGCCGGTCTCGTCTTTCTTGATCTTGCCGGCGCTCACCTGCAGCGGCCGGTAGTCGGCGACCGCGGCCGCCATGATCACGGCGTCGGCCCCGGCGGCGGCATCCGTGACGGCCGCCTCGAGCTCGAGCGCGGTGCCCACGAGCCGGAGTTCCACCGCGGTTGGTGCTGCAACCTCGAGGTTCGCGGCGATCAGGGTCACGGACGCACCCCGAGCCAGGGCGGCCTGCGCCAGGGCGACCCCCTGCTTGCCGCTGGAACGGTTGCCGAGGAAGCGCACGGGGTCGAGGGGCTCGCGAGTGCCGCCAGCGGTGATCACGACGTGCTTTCCGACCAGGTCGGCGCCTGGCCCCTCGGTGCGGTTGGCCGCGGTAAGGGCGGCGAGGGCCGCGGCGACGATGGTGTCGGGCTCTTCCATCCGGCCGGCTCCGGTGTCGGCGCCGGTGAGCTGGCCGACCCCCGGCCCGACGACGATGACGCCGCGGGTGCGGAGGGTGGCCACATTGGCGACCGTGGCCGCGTTGTTCCACATCTCCGTGTGCATCGCCGGGGCGATCACGAGCGGGGCGGTGCTGGCCAGGATGGTGTTGCCGAGCAGGTCGTCGGCGAGGCCGGCGGCGAGCTTCGCGATGGTGTTCGCGGTGGCCGGGGCCACGACGATCAGATCGGCGGATTGGCCGATGGCCACGTGCCGCACCTCGGCGACGCCCTCATAGAGGTCCGTGTGCACGGGGTTGCGGGAGATGGCCTCCAGGGTGGGCCGGCCGACGAATCGCAGCGCCGCCGGCGTCGCCACGACGTGCACGCAGTCCCCCCGCAACACGAAAGCGCGCACGACGTTCACGGCCTTGTAGGCAGCGATGCCGCCGGTTATCCCGACGACAATCGTGCGACCTGACGACATCCTGCGCGCTTGTGGGTGCGTTACTCGGCGATGGGGCGGGAGGTGAGCTTGTCTTCGTTGATCTCGCGGAGGGCGACGGACAGCGGCTTGTCGTCGACGGTCGAGTCGACGAGCGGGCCGACATTGTCGAACAGGCTGCCTTCGTGCAGGTCCGCATAGTAGTCGTTGATCTGACGCGCGCGCTTGGAGGCGAAGACCACGAGGGCGTACTTGGAGTCGACCTTGGTGAGCAGGTCGTCGATGGGCGGGTCAATGATGCCAGTGAGCTTGGTAGCCATTGGTGTCACTCCTTCAGAGCGGTTTGTGCTGCGGGACGCGCAGAATCACGGAAAACGGGCGCTACGGCAGCAACGGTGCCGTACGCAGATTCATCAAGTCTATGACCTCGCGCGCCGCTTCGCCCACGTCGTGGTTCACGACCCGGTAATCGAACTCCCCCTGGGCGGCCAATTCGAGTTTGGCCGTCTCGAGCCGGCGGGCCTGTTCGGCGGGCGCCTCGGTGTCCCGGCCGATCAGCCGGCGCACCAGTTCGTCCCAGCTCGGCGGAAGCAGGAAGACCAGTCTGGACTCCGGCATGGCCCGGCGAACGGCCCGGGCTCCTTGGATGTCGATCTCGAGGAGCACGCTGTGGCCCTCGTTCAACGCCTCCGTGACCGGACCTCGCGGGGTGCCGTAGCGGTGCGCGTTGTGCACGGTCGCCCACTCGAGCAGGTCGCCGGCCGCGACCATCCGGTCGAATTCGGCGTCGTCGACGAAGAAGTAGCTCACGCCCTCGGTCTCGCCTGGGCGAGGTGCCCGGGTCGTGGCCGACACCGACAGGTGCACGCCCGGGTAATGCTGACGGATGTGCGCCGCGACGGTTCCCTTGCCGACCGCGGTGGGACCGGCCAGCACGACAAGCTTCGCGGAGGAATCGTCGCGCTTCGCGGCGGTGCGGGTGGTGAGAAAATCTCGCAACCGATCGCGTTGGTGCTTGCCCAGCCCTCCCAATCGCTTCGACGGCGAGATCTCGAGCCTCTCCATGATGCGGTGCATCTTGGTGACGCCGATCGCCGGAATGCTGATCAGGAACTCGGTCACCCGCAGGCGCCCTTCGATGCCGTCCGGGCTCTCGGTCGCGGCGAACAACACGTCTAGCGCGCTACGTTTTCCGTGCGCAATCTGGCCTTTAACTGCGGCGCGTGCACGGCGAGCCGCCACGGCGGCGCGCGAGGCGGCAACCCGATCGACGTCGGGTGGGGTGGGGCGATTCTCAGCCACGGGCAGCTCCTGCTTCAACTACTCGGCGCGCAATCGCTTGTTTGATTCGGTCGGGGCCGACCGCTAGAACGCTGCGCGATTCACTCACGATAACGCCTTCCGCGTACCCCCCGTACAAGTTCTTCAGATCAACGACCTGCGCGCCCTGGTGACCGAAGCCAGGAGCGAGGATGGGGGTGAGCCCCCGGGCGGGCGCCACGGAGAGGTCCAGTCCGAACGTGGCCAGGTCCAGTGTGGCGCCGAGCACCACCCCGACCGAGCCGAGGGAGGAAGCCCCGGACCGGGCATTCCGCTCGGTCACGGCGCCGAAGACGGATTGGGCGACACTTTGGCCGATCTGATTCCCCTCGGCGATCACGGCCCGCTGGAGCGCCGCCGCCTCGGGGTTCGAGGTGGCGGCCAGCACGAAGATCCCCTTGCCGGTCTGGGCGGCAAGGCTGAACACCGGTTCCAGCGACCCGACGCCCATATACGCGTTCACGGTGATGGCGTCGACCTCCAGGGGGGACTCCTCGCTCAGCCAAGCCTGGCCGTACGCCTCCACGCTGGTGCCGAGGTCGCCGCGCTTGACGTCCGCGATCGTGAGCAGCCCGGCGGCGCGGGCATCCGCCAGCACCCGTTCCAGGGCAAGGTACCCGGCGGAGCCGAAACGCTCGTAGAAGGCCACCTGGGGCTTCACCAGGCCGACCTGGCCAGCGGCGGCGGCCACGACCTGGCGGCCGAAAGACTCCGCCCCGGCGGCCGTGTCCGGCAGACCCCAGTCGGTCAGGAGCCAGGCGTGCGGGTCGATGCCGACGCAGACTTGTCCCCGGACCGAGAAGACATTACCCAACCGCTCGCCGAAGGCGGCCGGTGCGGCCGGGCCGACCGCTGCGGTCGACCCGTCCTGTTCGTGCGCGCGGCTCACAGTGCCGCCGTCCGGGTGAGGGCGTATTCCTGCAGCGAGGTCACCTCGAAGCCGCCGCGAATCGCGTCGATCGAGGCCACTGCGGCGCTCAACTCGGCGATGGTTGTGAACAGCGGCAGGTCCGCGGCGACCGCGGCCGCGCGGATCTCGTAGCCGTCGGCTCGGGCGGTGCGACCGCCGGGGGTGTTGATGACGATCTGCACCTCTTCGCGGCGGATCAGTTCCACGATCGACACGTCCGCCTCGTCGGTCTTCTCACTGAACTTGGTGACGATGGCGGCGCGGATGCCGTTGCGTTGCAGAACTTCGGCGGTACCCTCCGTGGCGGTGATCGAGTAGCCGAGCTGCTGCAAGCGCAGCATGGGCAGGATGATCGCGCGCTTGTCCCGGTCGGAGACCGACACGAATACGGTGCCGGTGAGCGGGATTCCGCCGTAGGCGGCGAGCTGGCTCTTGGCGAAGGCCCGCGGGAAGTCGCGGTCGATGCCCATGACCTCACCGGTCGAGCGCATCTCCGGGCCGAGCACGGAGTCCACGACGAGACCCTCGGGCGTGCGGAACCGGTTGAACGGCAGCACGGCTTCCTTCACGGCGACCGGGGCATCCATCGGCACCCGCGAGCCGTCGATCAGAGGCAGCTTGCCCTCGGCCTTGAGTTCGGCGATGGTCTTGCCGACCATGATCAGCGCTGCGGCCTTGGCCAGGGTGATGCCGAGGGCCTTGGCCACGAACGGCACCGTACGCGAGGCGCGCGGGTTCGCTTCGAGCACGTAGAGCACGCCGGCGCCGATCGCGAACTGCACGTTGAGCAGGCCGCGCACGCCGATGCCGCGGGCGATGCCCAGCGTCGCCTCGCGCACTCGGTCGATCTCCGCACGGCCGAGGGTGACCGGCGGCAGGGTGCAGCTCGAGTCGCCGGAGTGGATCCCGGCCTCCTCGATGTGCTCCATCACGCCGCCGATGTAGAGCTCGGTGCCGTCGTAGATGGCGTCCACGTCGATCTCGATGGCGTCGTCGAGAAACCGGTCCACGAGCAGCGGATGCGACGGGCCGATGATGCCCTGTCCGGCCATCCGGTTGAAGTAGTCGGCCAACGCTGCCGAGTCGTAGACGATCTCCATGCCGCGGCCGCCGAGCACGTAGCTCGGGCGCACGAGCACGGGATAGCCGATCTCCTCGGCGACGACCACAGCGCCGGCGTAGTCGGTGGCGACGCCGTTGCGGGGGGCGAGCAGGCCGGCCTGCTCGAGGATGCCGGAGAAGAGTCCGCGCTCCTCCGCCAGGTCGATGGCCTCCGGGGTGGTGCCGAGTATCGGGATGCCCTCGGCCTCGAGGCCCTTGGCGAGGCCGAGCGCGGTCTGGCCTCCCAGCTGCACGACCACGCCGACGAGCTCGCCGCTCTGGCTTTCTGCGTGAATGACCTCGAGCACGTCCTCGAGGGTGAGCGGCTCGAAGTAGAGCCGGTCTGAGGTGTCGTAGTCGGTCGAGACCGTCTCCGGGTTGCAGTTGATCATGATGGTCTCGTAGCCGGCCTCGGAGAGGGCAAACGACGCGTGCACGCAGGAGTAGTCGAACTCGACGCCCTGGCCGATGCGGTTCGGGCCGGAGCCGATGATGACGACCTTCTTGCGGTCGCTGGGCACGACCTCGGTCTCCTGGTCGTAGCTGGAGTAGTGGTACGGCGTGAGTGCGGGGAACTCCCCCGCGCAGGTGTCGACGGTCTTGAAGACGGGGCGCACGCCGAGGATGTGGCGCACCGTGCGCACATCCGCTTCGCCGAAGCCGCGCAGCTCGCCGATCTGGGCGTCGGAGAAGCCGTGGTCTTTGGCGGTGCGGAGGATGTCCGTGTCGAGGCGCTCGGCGGCGGCGATCTCGTCCGCGATCTCGTTGATCAACACGATCTGGTCGATGAACCACGGATCGATCTTGGTGGCGTTGAAAACCTGCTCGGTGGTGGCACCCTTGCGGAGCGCCTGCTGAACGGTGACGATCCGGCCGTCGGTGGGTACTTCGGCGACCGTGAGCAACTCGTCGACCGTGCGAGTCTCGGCTCCCCAGTGGAACGACGAACCGCGCTTCTCGAGCGAGCGGAGCGCCTTCTGCAGCGCGGAGGCGTAACTGCGGCCGATGGCCATCGCCTCCCCCACGGACTTCATGGTGGTGGTCAGACGCTGGTCGGCGGCGGGGAACTTCTCGAACGCGAACCGGGGCACCTTGACCACGACGTAGTCCAGGGTGGGTTCGAAGCTGGCCGGGGTGACACCGGTGATGTCGTTCGGGATCTCGTCGAGCCGGTAGCCGAGCGCGAGTTTCGCGGCGATTTTGGCGATCGGAAAGCCCGTCGCCTTGCTCGCCAGGGCGGAGGAGCGGGACACGCGCGGGTTCATCTCGATCACGATGATGCGACCGTCGGCCGGGTTGATCGCGAACTGGATGTTGCAGCCGCCGGTATCCACCCCCACGGCGCGGATGATGTCGATGCTGATGTCGCGCAGCTTCTGGTACTCGCGGTCGGTCAAAGTCAGCGCCGGGGCGACGGTGATCGAGTCGCCGGTGTGTACGCCGACCGGGTCGACGTTCTCGATCGAGCAGACGACGACCGTGTTGTCGGCCGTGTCGCGCATCATCTCGAGCTCGAATTCCTTCCAGCCAAGGATGGATTCCTCCAGCAGGACCTCGCTGGTGGGGCTCTGGTGCAGCCCGTCACCGACGATGCGGCGCAGTTCCGACTCGGTGTAGGCGAAGCCGGAGCCGAGGCCGCCCATGGTGAAGGAGGGGCGAACGACGAGCGGGTAGCCGAGGTCGCCTGCGAAGCCGACTGCCTCCTCGACCGTGTGAGCGATGTAGGACCGGGCGACGCCGGCGCCTGCATCCAGCACCAGCTGCTTGAAGATCTGGCGGTCCTCACCCTTCTGGATGGCGTCGAAGGAGGCGCCGATGAGTTCGACATCATACTTGGCCAGGATGCCGCGCTCGTGAAGCTGGATGGCGGCGTTCAGCGCGGTCTGCCCGCCGAGGGTCGGCAGAATCGCGTCGGGGCGTTCCTTGGCGATGATCGTCTCGAGGATCTCCGGGGTGATCGGCTCGATGTAGGTGGCGTCGGCGAAGTCGGGGTCGGTCATGATCGTGGCCGGGTTGGAGTTGACCAGGATGACCCTGACCCCCTCGGCCCGCAGCACCCGGCAGGCCTGAGTTCCGGAATAGTCGAACTCGCAGGCCTGGCCGATCACGATCGGACCCGATCCGATGACGAGAACGCTGTTAATGTCGTCGCGCTTGGGCATTACTTGGCGTCTCCTGCTCCGGTGGCCGCACGATGCGCGACCACCACATCCCTGAACCGATCGAAAAGGTACTCGGCGTCGTGTGGGCCGGCCGCCGACTCCGGGTGGTACTGCACCGAGAAAGCGGGGATATCGAGGCAGCGGATGCCCTCGACCACCTGGTCGTTGAGGCTGTAGTGGCTCACCTCCACCCGGCCGAAACCGGTGCGGGACTCATGCACTCCCTCGATGGGCATGTCCACGGCGAACCCGTGGTTCTGCGAGGTGATCTCTACCCGGCCGGTGGTCTTATCGAGCACGGGCTGGTTGATTCCCCGGTGCCCGAAGGGCAGCTTGTAGGTTCGGAAGCCGAGGGCGCGGCCGAGCAGCTGGTTGCCGAAGCAGATCCCGAAGTAGGGCACACCGGCTCGCAGCATCTCCTGGAGGAGGTTCACGTGCAGGTCGGAGGCTGCCGGGTCGCCGGGGCCGTTGGAAAAGAACAGGGCCGACGGGGTGAGGGACAGCACGTGCTCGGCGGTGACCGACTGGGGCAGCACCAGCACCTCGAAGCCGCGCGCGGCGAGGTGGCCCAGAGTGGAGGTCTTGACCCCGAGGTCGAGCACGGCGACCGAGCCGATGCGCTCGCCCTGGGCGGGCACCGAGAACGGTTCGACCGTGGATACCTCATCGGACAGGTTGCGGCCGCGCATGCCGGCCCCGGCACGCACCAGCTCGAGCTGCTCGCCATCGGAGAGGCCGAAACGGTCGCCGGAGAAGATCCCGCTCTTCATGGCCCCGGACGAGCGGATGTGGCGGGTGATCGCACGCGTGTCGACACCACTGATCCCGACCACTCCCCCGCCCGTCAGGTCGTCATCGAGGCTGCGGGTGGACCGGAAGTTGGAGGCGATGCGGGCAGGCTCGCGCACAACGAAGCCGGAGACCCAAATACGGCGGGACTCCATGTCCTCGTCGTTGGCGCCCGTGTTGCCGATGTGCGGCGCCGTCATCAGCACGATCTGCCCGGCGTAGGACGGGTCGGTGAGGGTCTCCTGGTATCCGGTCATGCCGGTGGCGAAGACGATCTCGCCGAGGGTCTGCCCCACGCTGCCGTAAGAACGGCCTTCGTAGCGGCGGCCGTCTTCGAGTACGAGCACAGCAGGAGTCGGTCGGTCGGGGGTCGTTGCGTTGCTCACGCTAGGCCTCGCTTTCATCGCGCGCGGCCGGGCGCCGGGCGTCGGCCGCAATAGTTCGGATGGCGTCGTTCACGCTGACGCGGTCGGATGGGTCAAGGATTCGGAAGTAGCTGTCGACGATCTGACTGTCGGTGCCGGGCAGCCGCCAGCCGAGCAGCAGCAGGCCGTCGGTCTCGACGGCGCGGTCGATGGCCACGGTGGCGTCTTCCAGCACGGCGATGGCCGAGGCAGGGATGAACACCGCCTCCTCGCCGGCCAGGGCCAGGATCACGCCCGCGTCGGTCACGGTCAGGCGGGCCCGGGCCCGGAAACCCAGGCCAGGGATGTTCAGGCGCTCGAGCGGCTGGGCGCGGAGGGTCGTGGCAACGTAGAACACGGCGGCGGAGGCCAGCTCGAGTGCCGCGTCGACGGGCAGCGGGTAGCCGGCCGGCAGGGCGGCATCGCGGCGGCTACGGCCCCGCCAACTGCGTAGCATGAGGCCGAGCAGGCCGAGCAGCACGGCGACGGTGATGACGGTGGCGATGGTCCTAGCCATGGGTGCGCTCCTCGAGTGCCGCGATCTCCTCGGCGGGCCGCAGCGCACCGTCCAGAACCGTGGCGTAGCCCCGGTGGAATGTGGCCAGCACCCGACCCGGCAGGGTCATCGCCAGGTAGGGCGAGTTGGCGCTCCTGCCGGCCAGGTTGCCGCGCTCGAAGACGCGGCTCGCGGCGGGATCGTAGAGGGTGAGCTCGGCGGGAGCCCCGACCAGAAGACCCTGGCCCTGGCCGGCGAGCCGGCCGATCCGGGCGGGGCTGCTGGAGAGCACGCGAGCGATGTCCTTCCAGTCGAGCAGCCCGGTGTTGACGACGGCCGCGTGCACCACGGAGAGGGCGGATTCGAGGCCGACCATGCCGTTCGCCGCGGCGTCCCACTCGCAGTCCTTCGCCTCGACCGGGTGCGGGGCGTGGTCGGTGGCAACGATGTCGATGGTGCCGTCGGCGAGGCCGGCGCGCAGTGCTTCGACGTCTTCGCGGCGGCGCAGCGGCGGGTTGACCTTGAACCGCGCGTCGTAGCCGACGACCAGGTCCTCGGTGAGCAGCAGGTGATGCGGGGTGGCCTCGGCGGTCACCTGGATGCCGCGGGCCTTGGCCCAGCGGATGACGTCGACCGAGCCGGCCGTCGACACGTGGCACACGTGCAGACGCGACCCGACGTGCTCGGCGAGCAGCACATCGCGTGCGATGATCGACTCCTCGGCGACCGCGGGCCAGCCGACCATCCCGAGTTCGCTGGAGAGTGCCCCCTCGTTCATCTGCGCCTTCTCGGTCAGGCGTGGTTCCTGGGAATGCTGGGCGACGACGCCGTCGAACGCCTTCACATACTCGAGGGCCCGGCGCATCAACAGCGGGTCGGAGACGCAGAAGCCGTCGTCGGAGAAGACCCGCACTTGGGCTCGACTGGTGGCCATGGCGCCCAGTTCGGCCAGGCGCTCCCCCGCAAGCCCGACGGTGACGGCGCCGATCGGCTGCACGGTGACATAGCCGGCGCGCTCACCGAGGGCGAGAACCTGGTCGACGACGCCGGCGGTGTCCTGCACGGGCGAGGTGTTGGCCATCGCAAACACGCTGGTGAAGCCGCCCACGGCCGCGGCCTGACTGCCGGTCAGAATGGTTTCACTCTGTTCGAAGCCCGGCTCGCGCAGGTGCGTGTGCAGGTCGACCAGGCCGGGCAGAGCGATCAGTCCGGCCGCGTCGACGACGGTTGCGCCGGCACCAGAAAGCCCGGAACCGATCTCGCGAATCATGCCGTCGGCGAGGATAAAGTCGGTGCGGGTGCCGTCCGCGAGGGTCGCGCCTCGAATCAGGTACGGCGTGCTGGCCGCGCTGTCGCTGGACATCTATGAATCCTCCCGATCGCCGGACAACAGCAGGTACAGTGCCGCCATCCGCACTGAAACCCCGTTTGCGACCTGTTCGCGCACGGTCGAGCCGGCCGAATCGGCCGCCGCTGAAGATATTTCCAGGCCGCGATTCATGGGGCCGGGGTGCATCACAATGGTAGTCGGGGGCAGACGGCCGAAGCGCTCATCGTCCAGCCCCCAGTGGCGCGAGTACTCGCGGCTGTTCGGGAAGAAGGCGGCGTCCATGCGTTCCTGCTGGATGCGCAGCATCATCACCACGTCGGGCCCGGCGTCGATGGCCGCATCCAGGTCGAAGCCCGACTCCGCCGGCCACCCGCTCATATCCATCGGCAACAGGGTGGGCGGCGCGATCAGGCTCACATGCGCGCCGAGCGTGGTGAGCAGCCACAGGTTCGAGCGGGCCACCCGGGAATGCAGGATGTCACCGACGATGGTGACCGTGACGCCGTCCAGGCCCCGACCGCGCGCGGCGCCCCGGTGCAGCCGGCGCCGGATGGTGAACGCGTCCAGCAGCGCCTGGGTCGGATGCTCATGGGTGCCGTCGCCCGCGTTGATGATGCCGGCGTCGATCCAGCCGCTTTCGGCCAGCACATGGGGTGCCCCGGAGGCGGGGTGGCGGATGACGACCCCGTCGGCACCCATCGCGGCGAGGGTTTGGGCGGTGTCCTTGAGGCTTTCGCCCTTCGACACGCTCGAGCCCTTGGCGCTGAAGTTGATCACGTCCGCGCTCAGCCGTTTCGCGGCGGCCTCGAAGGAGATCCGGGTACGCGTCGAATCCTCGAAGAACAGGTTGACCACGGTCTTGCCGCGCAGGGTGGGCAGCTTCTTCACCTCGCGGTTGGCGACATCAGCCATGTCCTCGGCGATGTCGAGCAGCAGGATCGCCTCGCCCTGGCTCATGCCCTTGGTCGAGAGGAGGTGCCTCATGACGCCACCCCCGCGTCGCCTTCGAGCGGTCCGCCGTCGATGCTGACGAACTCGTCGCCGTCGACCTCGAGCAGGTGCAGGTTGATGCGTTCCGCGGTGGAGCTGGGCAGGTTCTTGCCCACGAAGTCGGCCCGGATCGGCAGTTCGCGGTGGCCGCGGTCCACGAGCACGGCCAGGCGCACGACGGTCGGCCGCCCGTGGTCGCCGAGGGCGTCGAGGGCGGCGCGGATGGTGCGGCCCGAGTAGAGCACGTCGTCGACGAGCACCACCGTGACGCCGTCGACGCTGCCGGGAACCAGGGTGCGGGACGGCGTGCGAGTGCGGGTGTGGCCGAGGTCGTCGCGGTACATGGTGACGTCGAGGGAGCCGACCCGGACATCCGTCGCTGTGGGCTCGATACGCGCGATGGTCTCGGCGATGCGCCGGGCCAGAACGACCCCGCGAGTGGGGATGCCGAGGATCACGAGGTTCTCGGCACCTCGATTGGACTCCAGGATCTCGTGGGAGATCCGAGTCAACGCTCGAGCGATATCAGCCTGGTTCAGCACGGTGCGTGCCATCAACCCGACCTCCTTCCCCGCCTCACCGGACGGCTGTTAAAGGATGTCATTTCCGGGTTTCACCCTAGCACCCGACGCGGGCTCCCCTGTGCTGGGCCTCACCACCCCCAGGGGCGCCGATGTGGCTGCCGTCATGGATCGGTTGCCGGCCCCAGGTGAGGGAGGACGGCGCCAGGTCACCCCAGGGCAGCGAAAGAACATCGAGAGGTGCCCGGGCCCGGCCCCGTCCGCGTCCGAGCTGAGCGCCGCGGCCGTCAGCAGCCGGCGGTGGGCATTCACGGACCTCGATGTTACCTGCAGCTGCAGGGCACCACTTTCTGCGCTCGGCCTGGCCATCCTTGGTCGCCGGCACCGTTGCCGGCATCACGGTCTCCACCTGAGACCACGGCGGCTGAGCTCAGCCGACCGAGTTGCTACTGAGGAAGCCCAGGAATTCCGCCGGGTCGGTCAGTCCGCCGTCGTAGACGCTGCCGTTCACGAGCACGGTCGGCGTGCCCCGGATCCGGGTGACCTCGGCATCCGCAATCATGCCGTTCAGGGCCTGCTCGGTGTTGGCCCGGGACCAGGCCTGGTACTCGCCGGCCGCGAGGCAGTCGTCGATGTCGACGGGGTTGTCGACGAGGGCCGCGAGCTCCGAGTCGCCGAGCCCCGCGGAGTTCTCGGCGGGCTGGTTCGCGAACAGGGCCGCCTGGAAGGCGAGCAGGTTCTCCGGGTTGAGAGTGGCCTGGCAGGTCAGGGCGGCGGATGCCCTCGTCGAGTAGGCCGTTCCCTGCGAGACCCGGTCGAGGAAAGTGAGCGAGTGCAGCCGCAAGGTGATGGTCCCGTCAGTGGCGAGGACAGCCAGCTCGCCGCCGTTCGTCTCCTCAAACTGCCGGCAGTACGGGCACATCGGGTCGAAGTAGACGTCGACGAGCGCGGCGCCGGTGCCGACCGACAGGTAGCCGTCGTCGAAGTGGGCCGCGCCGACGGTGCCGGTGGGCAGGGCTTCCTGCGACGCATCCGCGTTCGCTTCATCCGTCTGCGGCTCGCTCGTGGACGAACTCCACGGCTGGTCGCCCACGGCTCCGTTCACGGCCGCCGCGATGAGCGGAATCACGGTCGCGGCGACGACGACGGCGATCACGAGCGCCAGGGTGGTGGCGGCGATGCCCACGTAGCCGAGAACGAGCCCGGTGATCGCCAGACCCCGGCCGCCTTCATGGGTACGCCTGATCTGCCCCAGGGCAAGGTGCCCGGTGATCACGGCCGCCAGGGAGACGAAGAACGCCGACACCAGGGAGATGATCGCCAGTGTGTTCGTCTTCGGCGCCGCCGGGAAGGGCGCCTGTCCGTAGGCTGGCGGATACGGCTCCGGGTCGCGGGGCGGTGCGGGCTCGGTGTTGGTCATGCGATCCCCCTGGCAGAACGGATTACGCGGATGGTGCGGTTTGGGCGATGCGCCCGAGGAGTCCGTTCACGAAGCCCGCCGAGTCATCCGTCGACAGGATTTTGGCGGCCTCGACCGCCTCGTCGATGGCGACAGCGTGCGGAACGGCGTCGTTGAAGAGGATCTCCCAGATACCGATGCGCAGGATGGCGCGATCGAGGACGGGCATGCGAGCCAGCGTCCAGCCCTGCGAGTACGTCTCGATGAGTTCGTCGATCTCCTCGCGGTGATCCACGACGCCGTCGATGATGTCCCGGGCGTAGAGCCAGGAGGCCATCCGGGCCGGCTCGCTCGCGGCGCGCTGCGCCTCGAGGGCGAGCGACTCCGGGATGGTGCTCTGCCGCACGTCTGCGGCATACAGGATGTCGATCGCACGCTTGCGCGCCTTGGTTCGAGCGCTCACTAGTTGACGCGGCCCAGGTAATCCCCGGTGCGGGTGTCGACCTTGACTCGGGTGCCCTGCTCGAGGAACAGGGGAACCTGGATCTGGAAGCCCGTTTCGACGGTGGCCGGCTTGGTACCGCCGGTTGAGCGGTCGCCCTGAAGGCCCGGCTCGGTGTAGGTGATTTCGAGAACGACGGAGGCCGGCAGCTCGACGTAGAGGGGGTTGTCGTTGTGCAGGGCGATCGTCACGTTCTGGTTCTCAAGCATGAAGTTGACGGCGTCGCCCACAACGACGGCCGGTACGTGCAGCTGATCGAAATCGGACACGTCCATGAAGACGTAGGAGTCGCCGTCCGCGTACAGATACTGGAAGTCCTGGCGGTCGACGTTCTCGGTCTCGATCTTCGCGCCGGCGTTGAAGGTGCGGTCGACGGTCTTGCCCGTCACGACGTTCTTCAGCTTGGTGCGGACGAAGGCGCCGCCCTTGCCCGGCTTGACGTGCTGGAAATCGGTGACTGCCCACAACTGGCCATCGATGTTGAGCACGACGCCATTCCGGATATCGGCGGTTGATGCCATGAAAATGTGTTCCGTTCACTGGGTTCAATTAGAAAGGTGCGCGGCCGAATCGGCCATCAACGAGTGTAGTTGCCCGCAGCCCGCGCACCAAAGGCGCGAGACCCGGCCGGTCAGGCGGTCGCCGGCACCGACCTCGCGATGAAGTCCAGGGCCAGACGGTAGGAATCGAAGCCGAACCCGGCGATCACCCCGGTGGCCACGGCGCTGACGACGCTCGTGTGGCGGAACGTTTCCCGGGCGTGCGGGTTGGACAGGTGTACCTCGACCAGGGTGACGCCGGCCTTCGTCACGAGAGCGGCGGCATCCCGCAGCGCGTAACTGTAGTGCGTGAACGCCGCCGGGTTCAGGATGACAGGAAGGCGCTCGTCGACGGCCTCGTACAGCCAATGGATGAGCTCGGCCTCGTCATCCGTCTGGCGCACGTCGACCGTCATCCCCGCCGGGGCGGCCCGCGTCAGCATCGTGCGCAGCTGATCGAGGTCGGCCGACCCGTAAACGTCGGGTTCGCGACTGCCGAGCCGCCCCAGGTTCGGGCCGTTCAGAACGAGAACTGTACTCATTCCCACAGCCTAAGGGAGGACGCGGACGCCGAGGGCCAGGGCAGGATCAGGGCAGGATCGGCCCGACCGAGATCATCACGCAGTACACCAGGATCATCACCAGCGAGTAGCGGAACATCCGCCTGGCCCAGGTGGCGGGATCGGCGGCGCGCAGGCCGATGACACCCAGCCAGATCCAATATGCGCCGAGCACGCCCATGACCGCCGTGTAGGCGTAGCCCACGTAGCCGAATACCGACAAGAGGAGGGTGGAGACAACGAATCCGACCGTGTAGACGAGGATCTGAACTGTGGTGTTCGGGACGCCCCGCACCACGGAGATGACGGGGACGCCGGCGCGGGCATATTCGTCGTGGCGGTAGATGGCGATGGAGTAGAACTCAGGCATCTGCCAGAGGAACACGGCCAGGAAGGCGAGCACGGCTGCGATGTCGATGGCGCCGGTGACGGCGACGTAGCCGGCCAGGATGGGCGCTGCGCCCGAGACGCTGCCGACCAGGGTGCCGTGGATCGACATGCGCTTGGACAGCATGCCGTACAGCACGACATAGACGAGGAAGCCGCCCAGGCCGACGGCGACGACGAGCCAGTTCGTCCAGGCGATGAGCGTCGCCATGCCGAAAACGAACAGCAGGCTTGAGAAGATGACCGCGTTCCGCACGCCGATGCGGCCGGTGACCGTGGCCCGCTTCTTCGTGCGTTCCATCACCGTGTCGATGTCGCGGTCGAGCACGTTGTTGAGCACGGTGGCCGACGCAATCACGAGCGTGGTACCCAGGCAGAGCGCCGCGAACAGGAAAAGATCCACCTGGCCTCGGGCCGCGAGCAGAAAGCCCGCCGCGGCTGTCAACGCGTTGCCGTAGAGAACGCCGGGTTTGGTCAGGGAGTAGTACCGCGTGATCGTGTCACGGATGCCCGTGCCGTCGGCCCGGCCGGCGAGAGCCCCGTCGGTGCCGTCCACCCGATTGCGAACGAAGAATGGTACGCGCGCAGTCATGCGGAAAGGGTTCCCATCGGGTCGTCGGTCGTGGTCAATCATATGCCGCCGAATCTGTGCGCGACCCGTTCCGGCCGATTCACACTGGCACGCGCCGAGGTTCCTCTATCCGGCGCTGATCCCGGGCGGTAGGGTGTCGAAGCCGGTCGTTTGGTCGGCGCCAGGCCTAGGACAAGGGTGTGACATGGCCGGAAGATTCACAATCTATCGGGACCAGTCGGGCAACTACCGATTCTGTTTCTCAGCGGACAACGGGCAGAGCATCCCGTCGCCGGAGACCTATCGCACGGAGGACGAGGCACGGAAAAAGGTTGATTCTCTGCGCTCCAACGTCAGCCCACGCAGCCGCCGCACGCACTGAGGCCAGCACCTGTCTCCGCGACGTCATCCTCGTGGCGACAGGGGTGCATCCGTGTTCAGCTCACCCTGGCCCTGCAGCCGCCCAGCAGCGGTCGAATTGGCCCATCACGCGTCACGTCAGGGGAGAAATTGACAGACCACGAGAGCGCGGGTCGTCGGCCCCGCGCCGCCTGGCGCGGATCTGCGTCGGGTAGCGCCAACGCCCGCACACCACGGAGGCGTCGCGTCCTCCGGGACCTGCTCGTCATCCTGGTCACCGCCCTGGTCGTCTCGTTTCTGACCGAAGCCTTCCTGATCCGCACGTTCTATATCCCGACCGGATCGATGCAGGACACCCTGCAGATCGACGACCGCATCATCGTGAACGAGCTCGTCCCCGACGTCGTCGACATCGATCGCGGCGACATCGTCGTTTTCAGGGATCCCGGCGGATGGCTCGGTCCGGTCGAGCCGGCCCCGATCGAAGCAGGGAACACCGTTGTCGACGGCATCCAGTGGCTCGCCGGTGAGGTTGGCCTCCGGGTTCCTGATTCCGATGACCACCTCGTCAAACGCGTCATCGGCCTCCCCGGCGACGATGTGGCCTGTTGCGACGCGCGGGCAGCACCACCGTCAACGGCGAGCCGATCACCGAGCCCTACCTCAAGCTGCCGCCCGGGGCCATCCGAACGTCGGACTACGACTTTTCCGTGACCGTGCCGGCCGGCGGTCTCTGGGTCGAGGGCGACAACCGTTACCACTCGGCGGACAGCCGGCTGCACACGGACACACCCGGCAACGGATTCGTGCCCGTCTCTGATGTGGTCGGCCGAGCGTTCGTGATCAACTGGCCGCTCAGCCACTGGTCCTGGCTCGGCGGCTGACCCGCCGCCCCCGCCCCGCGGCCTGACCACGGGATCGGTCGCCGCCGCGGTCGTCCTCGTCCTCGGCGCGTTCATGGCAGCCCTGCGCCGCTAGCGAGGAGGCGCGTTCACCTTGGGCGGCCGGCCCTGGGCCAGGAGTGCCGCCGGGGACTCTCCGGCGGACGACCAGGGTCCCTCCCATCCGATCACGGCGAAAGCCGAGGTCGGCAGGGACACGGTCGTGCCGGCGAGAGCGGTGGCCAGATCCTCGAGGCCGGGATTGTGGCCCACCAGGACGACGGTGTGCGCGGAGCCCGGCAGCGCCCGAATAATGCTCTGCAGTTCGCCGGCCGAGGTGGCGTACACGGCTTGGTCGATACGGATCGGCGGAGCGCTCTCGAACTCGGCCGCCACGAGGTCCCAGGTGGCCCGAGCGCGCTCCGCCGGTGACACGACCGCGAGATCGATACGGTAGCCGCCGTGGGACAGCCACGCTCCGGTGAGCGGCGCCTGCCGTACCCCACGTTTTGCCAGCGGCCGGTCGACGTCGGCCTGGCCGCCCGCCCAGTCCGACTTGGCGTGCCGCAACAGGATCAGGGTGCGTTCAGACATCGACCGGCCCCGCGTCCACCCGGCCGGCAACACAGGCGTTGACACTTTCGAATCGCTCACCGCTGATCATCATCCTGTCAGTCTGCCACTGCATCCGCGACGGTGGCCGGCAGTTCGCAGACGCCCTCGTCGTGGGCGACGAACATGCCCGTGATGCGCACCACTTTGCCGAATGATTCGACGAGTTCCCGGGCCCAGGCCCGGTCGGGCGCGGTCAGCGCCGCGGTGCCCGGTCGCTCGAGGGTGAGGATGACGCTGCCGCCCGGGCCGTGCTCGGACAGGAGCCGGACGACCGCCGCGGCCATGTCGGCGGCACCGCCGGGTTTCGGACGGAGCGGGATGTCGTCGACCGGGATCAGCAGGGGAATCTGCCGCCCGCAGGCGTCGAGCAGCATGAACCAGAGCTGGCGGCTAATCGCGTGGCCGACGAGGTCGGCCACCCGGACTTGCGCCTGCTCGGTCGTGGTCACTGGGGCAGCGTCTTCGACGCGCAGAGGGGTTGTCATGCCACCCAGACTGGACGCGCGGACATCCGTCGCGGTCCCCGTCCACGAGGCCGGGCCCGGGAGGGAGCGGTGGAGGAGAGGACTCCGTGGGCACGGACTACTCGGACGAGTCCATCAGCCGGGAGCGCAGCAGGAACCGCACACCGCGCGGCGCTTCGACGGAGAATCCGCCGCCGCGGCCGGTTACGACGTCGACCGTGAGGAAGGTGTGGCTCCAGTAGTCGAACTGTTCGGCCGACATCCAGAAGTCGAGCGGCTGCGCGGCCTCTCCCGGTGAGGCGATGTCGAGGCGGCCGAGGAGTACGTCCCGGTCCGAGGTGATGAATTCGCCGTCCGGATAGCACATGGGCGAGGAGCCGTCGCAGCAGCCCCCGGACTGGTGGAACATCAGTGGACCGTGTTCGTCCCAGAGGCTGCGGAGCAGCTCGACCGCGACGGCGGTGAGCGCCACCCGCGGAATCATCTCCCCCGGGATGGTGATCGATGCGGTGACGCCTTTCTCCGGCATGGCCGTTCCCTTCTGGTTGAGGGCCGGGCCCGGGGGCCGCCGAGGATTCGTGTCTCGACGGCCCCTGGGCCTCGACCCCGGTGACGCGCTTCGTGTGGTCCGGCCTGTGCTCCAGCGCGGGCCGGACCGGCGCCGGAGTTTAAAAGAAGCCCAGGGCGTTCTCGCTGTAGGACACGAGCAGGTTCTTCGTCTGCTGGTAGGCGCTCAGCGCGAGCTTGTTGTTCTCCCGGCCGATGCCCGAGCTCTTGTAGCCACCGAACGACGCCCCCGCCGGGTAGGCGTGGTAGTTGTTCACCCAGACGCGGCCAGCCTAAATGTCCCGCCCGGCCCGGTAGGCGATGTTGCCGTTGCGGGACCAGACCCCGGCCCCGAGACCGTAGAGCGTGTCGTTGGCGATCGAGATGGCGTCGTCGTAGTCGGTGAAGCTCGTGACCGCGAGCACCGGGCCGAAGATCTCCTCCTGGAACAGGCGCATCTTGTTGTGTCCCTCGAAGATGGTGGGCTGCACATAGTAGCCTCCGCTCAGCTCACCGCCGAGGTCGACCCGCTCGCCGCCGATCGCCAGCTTCGCACCCTCCTGCTTGCCGATGTCGATGTAGGACAGGATTTTCTCAAGCTGGTCGTTACTGGATTGCGCGCCGACCTGGGTCGCGGTGTCGAGTGGGTTGCCCTGGATGACCTTGCGGGTGCGCTCGACGGCGTCGCTCAGGAAATCATCGTAGATCGGCTTCTGCAGCAACGCCCGGCTGGGCGCGGTGCACACCTCGCCCTGGTTGAACGCGAAGAGCACGAACCCTTCCAGGGCCTTGTCGTAGAACGCGTCCTTCTCCTGGGCGACGTCGCTGAAGAAGATGTTGGGGCTCTTCCCGCCGAGCTCCATGGTCGACGGGATGATGTTGGAGCTCGCGTACTGCATGATCAGACGCCCGGTCGAGGTCTCTCCCGTGAACGCGATCTTGCGGATACGATTGGACGATGCGAGCGGCTTGCCGGCCTCGATGCCGAAACCGTTGACGACGTTGAGCACTCCCGGCGGCAGCACGTCGCCGATCAGTTCGATCAGCACGAGGATCGACACCGGGGTCTGTTCGGCCGGTTTCAGCACGATCGCGTTGCCGGCGGCGAGGGCCGGGGCCAGCTTCCAGACGGCCATCAGGAGCGGAAAGTTCCACGGAATGATCTGCCCGACGACGCCGAGCGGCTCGTGGAACTGGTAGGAGACCATGTCGCCGCCCAGCTCGGCTTGGTCGCCATCCTGGGCGCGGATGGCGGCAGCGAAATAGCGGAAGTGGTCGGAACAGAGCGGGATGTCCGCGTTCAACGTCTCGCGCACCGGCTTGCCGTTCTCCCAGGTCTCGGCGACCGAGAGCAGGTCGAGGTTCGCATCGATGATGTCGGCGATCTTGTTGAGCACGGCCGCGCGCTCGGTCGACGAGGTCTTGCCCCACCCCGGCGCTGCCCTGTGCGCGGCGTCCAGGGCCTGTTCGATATCCTCCGCGGTGCCGCGGGCCACCTCGGCGAACGGCTTCCCGTTGACGGGCGAGATGTCTTCGAAGTACTGGCCCCTGACGGGCTTGACCCACTCGCCGCCGATCCAGTTCTCGTAGCGGGGTTTGAAGGTGACTAGGGCGCCCGGTGTTCCGGGGTTGGAATAGACGGTCATGATGTCTCCTCGTCGACGACGTTGTCGGTGCGGAACCGCGGGACGCGGACCTGGACCTTGATCCTAGGAAGGAGAACGTTGCCTCAGCGTTGCGGGATATTGCGGGCGGGGGCCGCGGAGCCGTCAGGGCGCAGCTCGTCCTCGATCCGGTTCAACCGGGCGACCACGGATGCCCGCTTCGGCGACCGCGCCGGTAGCAGTTCGAGGCACGCGCGCCAGACCTCAGCGTCGTAGGTGGCCTCGTCGGTGCGGGCGTATTCCAGCAGGAGTTCAGCGGACGCGTCGCTGAGCATGGCCTGCCGCAGCCGCGCAGAGATCTCGGCGCGGATCTGGACGATTCCGGGCGCGGTCGAGCTCGGTAGCACGGGCCCCCGGTAAGCCCCCAACGCCACTCGGTGCGCGCCGCGCTCCAGGGATGCCAGCACCCGCTGGGCGTCCAGTTCGACGGACGTCTCGAGCCGGTAGGGCCGGGAGGCGATGCCGATACGGGGGCTGGTCTGCTCGAGCACCCTGCGCAGCCGCACCATCTCGGCCCGCAGGTTGTCGACCGCGGTGGTTTGGTCGGTGAGCAGCAGCGAGAGCCGGTCGGCGGAGAGCCCGTCCCGGTTCCACGCCAGCAGGGTGAGGATCTCGGCGTGCCGGGGGCTGATCTCCACCGGGCCACCGGCGTTGTCGAGCCGACCGTGGTCACGGCCGTGCAACTCCACGGATGCGCCAACTGGTTGAACTGCTCGGCCCGCTGAATCTGGATTCCGTGATCGAGGGCCAGGGCCGTGCCCGGCGCGCTCGTGCCGACCCGGCGCTCGGACCAGTCCGACCCCTCGACGAACAGCATCCCCTCCGCCTTGCTCCGCACGGTTCGGTCACCGTCGATCCAGAGCAGACGGCCGAACGCGTCACCGATGGCCACGATCAGGCCGGAGTGGAAGGCGTGCCGGATGAGCAGGTTGTGTACGACCGGGAGCACGGCGGCCAGCGGATGCCGGTCGCGCAGCTCGCGTAGCTCGTCGGAGCTGAGTTCGTGTTCGGGGACGAGCCTCAGCGGATCAAGGCTGAGGGCGAGGGCGAGCGACCGTTGCCAGGACTCCTGCACCAGTTTGCGCACGCCCGGACCGATGAACCGTTCCGTGACTGCCGCCTCATGGGCCGCCGCCAGGTCCGCAAGTCTCCGCCGCCGCTCTCGCCGGCCGCACGGACGATCCACGGACTCGTCATGTAACCTCCGAACAGGTCCGGTCAGCGGCGATCGGCTGCCCCGGTCTGGGAATTAGTCTAGGCCCACCGATGCGGCGCGAATGGTTAGGAGCCGATCTCCTGGTAGGCGGCGAACAGCAACGACGAGTCCGGTCCTTCGAGCACGGTCGGCTTCCCGATGTCGTCGAGCACGATAAATCGCAGCATGCCGCTTCGGGTCTTCTTGTCGCGCTGCATGGTGGCGAGCAGGGTGCTCCAGCGGCCGACCGGGTAGGTGGTGGGCAGGGTGAGCGATTCGAGGATGCGACGGTGCCGGTCGACGGCCTCGTCCGAGAGCCGACCGCTCAGCCTGGCGACCTCCGCCGCGAACATCATGCCGACGGCGACGGCCGCCCCGTGCCGCCAGCCGTAGCGTTCGGCGTGCTCGACGGCGTGGCCGAGGGTGTGCCCGTAGTTCAGAATCTCACGCAGGCCGGACTCCCTGAAGTCTTCCCCCACGACCCGGGCCTTCATCCCGATCGCGAGTTCGAGCACGCGCCGGAACTGCGGGGAGTGCGGGTCGGTGACGGCCGTGACATCCGCTTCGACGATGTCCAGGATCTCGGGCAGCTGGATGAACCCGGCCTTCACGATCTCGGCGAAGCCGGCCAGGATCTCGTTGCGCGGCAGGTCGTCGAGCACGTCCAGGTCGCAGATGACGGCGGCGGGCGCGTAGAAGGTGCCGACAAGGTTCTTGCCCTCGGCGGTGTTGATGCCGTTCTTGCCGCCGACGGCGGCGTCGACCATGCCGAGCACGCTGGTCGGGATCTGCACCAGGCGCACACCGCGGAGCCAGGTCGCGGCGACGAAGCCGGCCAGGTCGGTGACGGCGCCGCCGCCGAAGCCGATCACGGCATCCGTTCGACTGAAGTCCGCCTGGCCCATGACCTGCCAGCAGAACGCGGCCACCTCGACCCGCTTGGCAGCCTCGGCGTCGGGCACCTCGGCGATCAGCACCTCGAACCTGCCGAGCAGGCTCTCGCGCAGGGCGACGGCGCGGGCGCCCAGGTGTGAGGTGTGCACGATGAGCACCTTCGCCACCTTCGGGCCGAGCTGTTCGACGACGTCGTCGACGAGGCCGCGACCGATCAGAACGGGGTAGCTGTCGGCGCCGGCAACCGTGATGATGGTGGTGGCGGGCTCGGTGGCGGGCTCGCGGTTGGGCTCGGTGGTGGTCTCGGTTGCGGGCTCGGTGGAATCAGGCACAGGTGCTCCGGTCATGATCTTTTCTTGGTCCATTTCACGACGTCATCAGCGATGGCGTCCAGGGGACGGTGCGAGGTGTCGAAACGGATGCCGGCCAGCGCCTCATAGATCGGGCGCCGGAGGCCGTAGATGCGCTTCCAATCGGCGATGCCGCCCGTGAGCAGCGGCCGTTTCGCCCCGCCGATCCGGGCGCCGACGGCTCGAGCGGACACGCTCAGGTACACCACGGAGCACCCGGCAAGGTCGGCCTGGGTCTCCGCGTCGAGCACGGCTCCCCCGCCGAGCGAGACCACGGCCTGCTCGGTGAGGGCCTGCACCACGGCCTGGCGTTCAAGCACCCGGAAGTGCTCTTCACCGTGCTGCGCGAAAATGTCCGTGATCGGCCCGTGCAGGGCGATGATGCGGTGGTCGGTGTCGATGAACGGCACCTCGAGGGACTTCGCCACTCTCCGGCCGATCTTGGTCTTGCCGGCGGCCATGGGACCGATGAAGACGAGGGGCAGGATAGGATGCGACGGCGCGGCCATTGTGGTTCTCCGGCGCCTCTACAGGGAAGCGTCGCTGGACGCGCCCGTCTGGAGATTCGCCGGAATGTCGGCCAGGTAGGAATCCAGGTTGCGGCGCGTTTCCACGATGGAGTCACCACCGAACTTCTCCAGGACCGAGTTCGCGAGCACCAGAGCGACCATGGCCTCCGCGACCACGCCGGCGGCCGGCACTGCACAGACATCCGACCGTTGGTGGTGCGCGGGGGCAGCCTCGCTCGTGGCCACGTCAACCGTGCGGAGGGCGCGCGGGATGGTGGAGATGGGCTTCATGCCGGCGCGCACGCGCAACACTGTTCCGGTGCTCATGCCGCCTTCGGTGCCGCCGGCCCGGTCGCTGACCCGCTGGATGCGACCGTCGGCCTGCACAAGCTCGTCGTGCGCCTCCGAGCCGCGCCGGGTGGTGGACAGGAAACCGTCCCCGACCTCGACCCCCTTGATGGCCTGGATGCCCATCAGCGCGGCCGCCAGCTGCGAATCGAGGCGGCGGTCCCAGTGCACGAACGACCCGAGTCCGGGAGGAAGGTTGTAGGCCAGCACCTCGACGACCCCTCCGAGGGTGTCGCCCTCCTTGTGGGCCAGGTCGACCTCGGCCACCATCCGGGCGGAGGTGACGGCGTCGAAGCAGCGCAGCGGGTCGGCGTCGAGAGCGTCGACGTCGCCGGGCAGCGGCAGCGGGGCGTCGACGGGCACGCGAACCGCCCCGATCGACAGGGTGTGGCTGACGAGGGTGATGCCGAGCTCGGCCAGGAACGACCGGGCGACGGCACCGAGCGCGACACGTGCCGCGGTCTCCCGGGCGCTGGCGCGCTCCAGTACCGGGCGGGCCTCGCCGAAGCCGTACTTCTGCATGCCGACCAGATCGGCGTGGCCGGGCCGGGGACGGGTCAGGGGGGCGCCGCGGCCGCGCGCGGACGCGGTCTCCACCGGTGCGGGGCTCATCACCTCGGCCCACTTGGGCCATTCGGTGTTGCCGATCCGCAGGGCAACCGGTCCGCCCATGGTGAGGCCGTGGCGCACGCCGCCGGAAATATTCAGTTCGTCCTGCTCGAACTTCTGGCGCGCGCCTCGGCCGTAGCCGAGTTTGCGGCGCGCAAGATCACGGCGGATCGCATCTAGGGTGACCGGGATTCCAGCGGGCAAACCTTCGACAATGGCGATGAGTTCGGGGCCGTGGGACTCTCCGGCGGTGAGCCAACGAAGCATGACCACTATCCTGTCACAGCCTTCCCGGTCAGGGCGCCGCGCATGGCGTGCAGCACCACGTCCTCGTTCGGCAGCGGTTCGAACGGGTCGCCGGAGACGAAGATGCGCACCTGGATCAGGGCCTGGTGCAGCAGCATCCCCTCTCCGGACACCGCGGTGCCGCCCGCCGACGACCAGGACCGGGCGAGGGCGCTGGGCCAGGGGGAATAACTCACGTCGAACAGGAGCGCCTGCCGGCGCAGCCCGGCGGGAAACTCGGCGCCCGGGTCGCTGCCCCCGGGCAGGGTGCTGATCACCAGCTCGCTGACGCGGGCAGGGTCGGGCAGGTCGGTGAGCGGGTAGGCCCGTACCACGACCCCGAGGCTCTGCCCCAGTTCGACCAGATCGGCCGCCTTCGCCGGGGTGCGCACGAGCACGTCGACCAGCTCCGCCCCCAGCTCAGCCGCTGCGACCAGGGCGGATGCCGCGGTGGCTCCGGCGCCGAGCAGGCACACGTGCACCGCGCGGTGCACTCCGGCTTCGGCGAGGGCACGCACCAGGCCGGTGACGTCCGTGTTGAAACCCTGCAACGTGCGCCGGCCGTCGACTTCACCGAATAGCACCGTGTTGACGGAGCCGGTCTGAGCGGCGACCCGGTCGATGCCGTCGAGCTGCGCCTGGACCTCGTGCTTGAGGGGCATCGTGAGGGAGAGGCCGCGCCAGTCTGCGCCCAGGGACGCGAGGAAGTCCGGCAGTCCGCCCGCCGGCACCCGCACGGCGTCGTAGCGCCAGTCCAGGCCGAGCGCCTGGTACGCGGCCCGGTGCAGTGCCGGGGAGAGGGAATGATCGATGGGCGAGCCCAGCACCGCAAGGCGACGCACGCGGACAGGGTCAAGGGTGGGGGCCGGCACGGATGCTTCGGGCTCAACCATATTCGGGGTTCTCTTCCATCCAGGCCAGCCATTTGTTCACGGCGGCGTCGTGTTCCGCGATCGTGGTGGAGAAGATTGTCTCCCCCGTGTCGAGGTTCCAGGACACGAAGTACAGCCAGGTACCGTCGGCGGGGTTCACGGCGGCGTCGATCGCGATGTCGCCGGGGTTCGAGATCGGCCCCACGGGAAGCCCGGGGTGCACATAAGTGTTGAAGGCGTTGACGGCGTCGACGCGTTCGGCATCCGTTGTCTTCACCCGGTCGGTCGCCCCGGTCCCGTAGGCCACGGTAGCGTCGGACTGCAGGAGCCCGCTCTGCCACTGCGCCGGGTCGAGCCGGTTCAGGAACACGCGCGAGACCTTGTAGAAATCCTCCGTCAGCCCCGCTTCGCGTTGGATCAGGGCCGCGAGAACGATGGTCTTCCAGCGGTTCTCGGGCGCGACCCCGGCAGCGTCGAGAGCCTCGAACTGTCGGTCGACGAGCGTGCGGATGGCCTCGGGCGCCGTGGTCTCCGGGGGGAACGTGTAGGTGGCCGGGAACAGGAACCCCTCGAGGGTGGTTGCCTCGCCCGGCAGGCCGTAGGGCTCGACGTCGGCGGCCGCAGCCTCGAGATCGGCCAAGGGAATGCTGGTGCCCTCGCTGATCAGCTGGAGCACCGAGGCGGTCGTGGTCCCCTCGGGTATCACCACGGTCTGTTCTAGCTTGTTGTCCGGGTCGAGCAGGGCGTCGAGGGCGGCTCGGCCGCTCATCTTGCCGGCCAAACGGTAGGCGCCGGGCTGGAAGACGGGTGCCGGGCTCTCCGCGCGGAGCACCTCGTAGAACGCGTCGTAGCTCTTCACCACGTCCTGGGCGACGAGGGAGTTCGCGACGTCCTGACCGGTTTCACCGTCGTGGATCATCACGATGACCTCGTCGTCTCCGGCGCCGTCGTAGTCCGCCGGGCCCTGCACCATGCCGATCACGGCACCGATCGGCTCCTGGAGCAGGACGGCGGCGGCACCGGCGAGTCCGGCCAGGATCAGGAAGACGATCAGGCAGCCCCAGGCGCCCCGGCGGCCCTTCTTCTGCGGCACCGGAGCGGAGTCCAGCAGGGCGCGACGACTGGACCGGGTGCCTTCGCCCCGTGACTCACGGATGGCCCGACGCGAACTGAGAGGGTCCGCCGGGTCGATGGGGCTTGTCGGGTCGCCCGGCTCGGCCGGGGCTCCGGTGCTGTCGGCGGGAGGGGGTGTCATCGTTGAGGCTGCCCTTCATTCGGTGCGGCAGCTGGTGGGGGCCCGGCTGGAAGCTGGTCGCGCACGAGTTCGACGGCGGTGCCGGCGGGCGTGCCGAGGGTGCGTTCGGTGTCGAGGGCGTGCTGGAGGATGATGACCGCGGCGACTTGGTCGATCACGGGTTTCTGGGTTTTGGCCTTCCGCCCCGCAGAGCGCAGGACCGACTGCGCCGCGACGGTGGAGAGACGCTCATCGACCAGGCGAACCGGAACGGTCAGGGACCGGGCCAGCAGTTCGGCGAATCCAACCGCATCGTTGGTCGACGCCGTGCGGTTGCCGGAGAGCGCGAGCGGCAACCCGACCACCACCTCAACGGCGTCGAGCTCGGCCACCACGGCCACGATCCGGGCCACGTCCAGGCTGCCGGAGTGGTCGCGGTGGACGGTCTCGACCGGGGTCGCCAGCAGGCCGTGCGCGTCGCTGCGGGCCAGGCCGATCCGGGCTTTCCCGACGTCGACTCCGACCCGCACACCGTGACGCATGGTTCAGCCTGCTACGGCGGATCGAACGGCCGCGAGGGCGTTCGGGATGGCTGCTGCGTCGGTGCCGCCGCCCTGGGCGAGGTCGTCCTTGCCGCCGCCGCCGCCGCCGAGGATGCCGGCGACCTGCTTCGCCAGGGCTCCCGCACGCTGCCCGGCCTCCCGGGCCGCGGGGTTGGTGGCCACGATGACGACGGGCTTGTCGGCGACCACGGCCGCGAGGGCCACGACCGCCGGGGTGCTGCCGAGCTGCGTGCGGGTGGCCGTGACCAGCATCCGCAGGTCGTCAGCGGAGCCCAGCGTGCCGACCTGCTCGGCCACGACAGTGACGGAACCGACCAGCTTTGCCGAGGCGACGAGGGCAGGCACCCTGTCGGAGAGGGCCCGCGCCTCGAACGCGGCGATCTTCTTCTCGGCGGCCTTGAGGCTCTGCACGAGCTCGTTGATGCGCTCTGGCAACTGCTCCCGCGGCGTCTTCAGGTGTGAGGTCAGCTGGGAGACAAGGGCGCGCTCGGCGGCCAGGTCGCGGAAGGCCTCGAGGCCGACCAACGACTCCACCCGGCGGTTCGTGGAACCGACAGAACCCTCGCTGACCAGGTTGATCATGCCGATCTCGGCGCTGGAGGCTACGTGGGTTCCCGCGCAGAGTTCGCGAGACCAGGGGCCGCCGATATCGACGACGCGGACTCGATCGCCGTACTTCTCGCTGAACAGGGCCATCGCTCCGAGAGCCTTCGCCTCGGCCAGGGGCAGCTCCCGGGTGAGCACGGGCAGGTTGTCCCGGATGGCGTTGTTGGAGATCTCTTCGATCTCGCTTCGGGTTGCCGGGGAAAGTGCCTGGTTCCAGGAGAAGTCGAGGCGGAAGAAACCGGCCTTGTTGTACGAGCCGGACTGGTGGGCGTTCGGGCCGAGCACCTGGCGGAGGGCGGCATGCAGCACGTGCGTGCCGGAGTGCGCCTGCCGGGCACCGCGGCGCCAGTCGGGGTCGACGACGCTGGTGGCGGAGTCCCCGACGCCGACCTCGCCGGACCGCACCTGCACCTTGTGGCTGATCAGGCCCTTGACGGGCTTCTGCACGTCGAGCACCTCGAGCTCGTAGCCGGTGCCCACGATCAAACCGGCATCGGCCTCTTGCCCGCCGGACTCCGCGTACAGGGCCGTCTCGGCGAGGATCACCTCGGCGATGTCACCGGAGACGGCGCGGTCGACGGAGAGACCGTTGACGATGATCCCGAGCACGCTGGATTCGGTCTGCAGGGCGTCGTAGCCCGTGAAGACGGTCTCCCCCGCCGCGCGGAATGCGCTGTAGACCGACAGGTCGGCGAGGTGCGTCTTCTTGGCCTTGGCGTCGGCCTTGGCCATCGCGCGCTGCTTGGCCATCAGTGTGTCGAAGGCCTCGCGGTTGACGCTGAGCCCGGCCTCCTCGGCCATCTCGAGGGTGATCTCGATCGGGAAGCCGTAGGTGTCATGCAGGAGGAACGCGGTGTCGCCCGGCAGAACGACCTGGTCCGCTTTTTTGGTCTTCGCGACGGCGAGGTCGAGCACGGCGCTGCCACTGGCGAGGGTGCGCAGGAAGGTCTCCTCTTCGGCATAAGCGGCCTGGCTGATGCGGGCGTAGTCGGCCTTGACCTCGGGGTACGCGCCGGCCATGGCGTCGCGCGAGGCCGGAAACAATTCGGGAAAGGTCGCGGCGTCGACGCCGAGGAGGCGCATGGCACGCACGCTGCGGCGCATCAGGCGGCGCAGGATGTACCCGCGGCCCTCGTTGGACGGCATCACTCCGTCGCTCATCAGCATCAGGGACGACCGCACATGGTCAGCGACGATGCGCATCCGCACGTCGTCGTCGTGACCGGCCCCGTAGCGGCGACCGGACAGTTCCGCGGCCCGGTCGAGGACCGGGCGCACCTGGTCGATCTCGTACATGTTCTGAACGCCCTGTTTGAGGAAGGCGACACGTTCGAGCCCCATGCCGGTGTCGATGTTCTTCTTCGGCAGGTCGCCGAGGATGACAAAGTCGTTCTTGCTGGTGCCCTCGCCGCGGAGGTACTGCATGAAGACGAGGTTCCAGATTTCGACGTACCGGTCGTCGTCGGTGGCCGGGCCGCCGTCGATGCCGTAGGCCGGGCCGCGGTCGAAGAAGATCTCGGAGCAGGGCCCGGCAGGCCCGGGCTGACCGGTCGACCAGTAGTTTGTGTCCATGCCGAGACGCTGGATGCGGTGCTCGGGCAGGCCGAGGGCGCGCCAGTACCGGAAGGCCTCGTCGTCGTCCTCGTAGACGGTGACCCAGAGGTCCTTCTCGGCGAAGCCGTAGCCGCCATCGGCATCCGAGCTGGTGAGCAGTTCCCAGGCGTAACCGATCGCCTGTTCCTTGAAGTAGTCGCCGAACGAGAAGTTACCGTTCATCTGGAAGAAGGTGCCGTGACGCGGGGTCTTGCCGACCTCTTCGATGTCGTTGGTGCGGATGCATTTCTGAACACTCGTCGCTCGCGGGTAGGGGGGCGGCACGAGACCGGTCAAATACGGTACGAACGGGACCATCCCGGCCACCGTGAACAGGAGTGTGGGGTCGTCGCTGACAAGCGAAGCGGAGGGGACGACGGTGTGACCGCGATCGGCAAAGAAGTCGAGCCAGCGCCCGCGAATTTCAGCAGTCTGCATTAGTTCCGTAGTTCGTTGTAGTGAAAAAGATATGGATGATTCCTACCTGGCGAGCACGTACTGGCCGAGTACTTACTGGGCGAGTTTTTCGATCGTGACTTCGGTCTCCGACGCGATGTCGCCGATGGCGTCCCGCAGCTCGGCCTCACGCTTGCGGTAGCCGTCCGAGATGGCCTCACCGAATTCGCGCGCCTTGGTGTCCAGATCGGCGAAGAATTGCTTCCCCTGACGCGTCTTGCCGGCTTCGCGGGCGATGAGCAGCCCGGTGGTGACGCCGACGACAAACCAGATGAAATTCTTCATAGCGATGCTCCCTGAATATGTGTGCAGACCCTGAAAAGTGGTGAAAAGGTCGGTTCACGGCGGTTGAACGTCTGGAACGACCGTCTGACCGGCGAATCCCAGACGGGCCGGCTCCGTTCCAGAGTACCCGACTACCTGTGGCGGCGGCGGCGGGTGCCGCCCGGGCGGGCAGCCCCGAGAGCCGCGCGAACCCCCGCGGAGAAGCCGGCCAGTTTGACCAGCGGGCCGCCGACGGTCGCCGAGACGAGGGCGACCAGAGCGGAGACGTTGCCCGTGACATCCGCCACGTTCGAGGTGATGGTGTCCACCCGGGCCAACTGCGCGTTGGTCTCCTGAATCGTCTTGGTGGATTCCTCGAGCAGTGGGGTGACGGTGTGGGTCAGGTCGCGGATGGCCGCGGTCGTCTCGTCGAAGACGCGACCGAGCTTGACCAGGGGCAGGGCCAGGAACCCGACCAGCATCACGAAGGCAGCGGCGAATACGAGCCCGACAATATCTCCACCAGACATTGACCAACCATCCATTCCAGATTCGACATTCACGAGCCAGGTGCGCGTACGCAAAGAGCGGACCACCCCAGGGTGATCCGCTCTCCAGCGTAGTTCAGTTGCAGCGCCTGACGGCGCTGCGGGTGAAAAGGAGCCTAGCGGGCCGCGTAGTACTCGACGACGAGCTGGACTTCGCAGGTCACGGGGATTTCGATGCGCTTCGGGCGGCGCACGAGGCGGGCCTGCAGCTTGTCGATCTCGACCTCAAGGTAGGCGGGGAGCTTGGGCAGGACGTCGACGTGACCGCCGGCGGCTGCGACCTGGAACGGCTCCATGGCCTCGCTCTTGGGCTTGACGTGGATGAGCTGTCCCGGCTTCACGCGGAAGGAGGGACGGTCGACCAGCTGGCCGTCGATCAGGATGTGACGGTGCACGATCATCTGACGGGCCTGGGCGGTGGTGCGGGCGATCGCGGAGCGAACGAGAAGAGCGTCGAGACGGGTCTCGAGGATCTCGACGAGGTTCTCACCGGTCAGTCCCTGGGCGCGGCGAGCTTCCTCGAACGCGATCTTGAGCTGGGCTTCGCGGATGCCGTACTGGGCACGTAAGCGCTGCTTTTCGCGGAGGCGAACGGCGTAGTCGGAGTCGGTCTTGCGCTTGGTGCGACCGTGCTCGCCCGGTGCGTACGGACGCTTCTCCAGGTAGCGAGCGGCCTTCGGGGTCAGGGCGATGCCCAGGGCCCGCGAGAGGCGGGTCTTACTGCGGGTACGTGACTTGGTAGACACGGTGTCCTTTCGATGGAACTGCAAACAAGGGGAAACCAGGGCGGGGGCCGCGCAGTCAGACAGCACAGCCTCAACGTCATGGGAGTTCAGAGGGGTGGTGCCATGGCACGCCCGGCTACAGGGCGAAACCATCCAATCCGGAATCGGACGCAGCCGCATGCCGATTCCATTTGTAGGCAGCGTTCAGGTTAGCACATCGGGTCCTTCGGCCGTTCCGTTCAGCGGGCACGGATGATCTTGCGCAACTTGGCGAGGCGGGCCGAGATCTCGCGCTCATGGCCGTGCTCGGTGGGCTCGTAATAGCGCACCTCGGCGAGCTCGTCCGGCGGGTACTGCTGGGCCAGCACGCCGAGGGCAACGTCGTGGGGATACTTGTAGCCCTTGCCGTGGCCGAGGCGTTTGGCGCCTGGGTAGTGCGCATCCCGCAACGGTTTGGGCACCCGGCCGGTCTTGCCGTTCCGCACGTCGGCGATCGCCGCATCCAGGGCCATGTAGGCCGCGTTGGACTTGGGTGCGGTGGCCAGGTGTACGACGGCCTGGGCGAGCGGGATGCGGCCCTCGGGCATGCCGATGTATTGCACGGCGTCGGCGGCGGCGATGGCGATCACCAGCGCCTGAGGGTCGGCCATGCCGATGTCTTCGGAGGCCAGCACGATGATGCGGCGGCAGATGAACCGGGGATCTTCGCCGGCCTCGATCATGCGCGCGAGATAGTGGAGGGACGCGTCGACATCCGAGCCGCGCACCGATTTGATGAAGGCGCTGATGACGTCGTAGTGCTCATCGCCGTTGCGGTCGTAGCGCAGAAGCGCACGGTCGACAGCGAGGGCGACGACCTCGGTGGTGATGACCGGCTTCGCGTCGGACTCGGCGTCGACGGAGGACGCCGCCGCCACCGAACCGGCCTCCAGGGCGGTCAGCGCCCGTCGGGCGTCACCCGACGCGAGCCGGATGATCGCGGCCCTGGCTTCGGGGTCGAGCACGAACCGGTCGGCCAGGCCGCGCGGGTCGACCACGGCCCGGTCGACAACGACACCGAGATCGTCGTCGCTGAGCGTTTCGAGGGTGAGCAGCAGGGAGCGGGACAGCAGCGGCGAGATCACGGAGAAGGACGGGTTCTCGGTGGTCGCGGCCACGAGGATGATGACACCGTTCTCCACCCCGGGCAGGAGAGCGTCCTGCTGCGCCTTGCTGAACCGGTGGATCTCGTCCAGGAAGAGCACGGTAGAGAGTCCGTAGAGGTCCCGGCTGGTGCGCGCCTCGTCCATTACCTGGCGCACGTCCCGCACTCCGGCCGACACCGCGGACAGCTCGACGAACCGACGGCCCGAGCTGCGCGCGATGGCCTGGGCCAGGGTGGTCTTGCCGGTGCCGGGCGGGCCCCACAGGATGACGGAGACCGCGCCCTGCTCCCCGGTCTTGTCACTGGCCAGGCTGACCAGCGGGGAGCCCGGTGTGAGCAGATGCTTCTGACCGGCGACCTCCTCGAGGCTCGTCGGGCGCATCCGTACGGCGAGGGGTGTGGCCCCGCTGCGCAGTCCCGGTTGTGAATCCACCATGGGTCCAGCGTAGTTTGTGCCGGTGACCGGGCCGATCCTGAACCGGTGCTGCCCGGAGCGGATGTTTGTCTGCCCTCTCCGGGTTGCGTAGAGTTCAACATGGTTCGGGCGCCAGACGCTGGAGCCGTCCCCGTTCGATCGGGCCTTCCGATGGAGGCCGCCTGGAGGCTACGACGTGGTAACGAACAAGAAGCAGGACCGTGAAGCCCGCGAGGCGCGCGTGCGAGTGCGCGCCTTTCAGGCTCGGCGTTCGGTGAATGCGCACCAGGTGAAGCGGCGTCGGCGGGACAACCGCATCGCCGGTGTCAGCGTGGCCGTGGTCGTGGCGCTGGCCGTCGGCGCGCAGGTCCTGTTCGTCACCGGAGGCTCCGGCAGCCCGGCACCCTCCGCCGCCGACACCGCTTCCCCCTCCGCGTCGGCCGCACCGTCCGACAGCGCGAACAGCGGCGAGGTGCCGCCCAGCACCCTGGCGGAAGACCGCACCTGGACCGGCACGCTGGCCCTCAACGGCATTCCGCTTGAGATCGAGCTCGACGGAGCCCTCGCCCCTCAGGCGGTGTCCTCGACCATCAACCTGATCACCACCGGCTTCTACCAGGACGTGACCTGCCACCGGCTCACCGACGGCGGTTTCTTCGTGCTGCAGTGCGGGGACCCGACCGGAACGGGATCGGGTGGCCCCGGCTACAGCTATGGACCGATTGAAAACGCCCCGGCCGACGATGTGTACCCAGCCGGCACACTGGCCATGGCCCGCCAGGGCGGCAACGCCTACAGTATGGGCAGCCAGTTCTTCATCGTCTACGACGACACGACCATCCCCGCCGACGCGGTCGGCGGCTACACGGTGCTCGGCCGGGTGACCGATGGACTGGACGAAATCAAAGCGCAGATCACGGCTGCCGGCGTCGCCGACGGCTCTTCGGACGGCACCCCTCAGGTGCCGACCAGCATCACTCAGGTATCAGTTCAGTAGAACAGACGAACAGCGCGCGGGCTTGCAATAGGCTTGACCGGGTATTGGCTCACTTGTGAGCACACAACGACATCAATAAGGTGAGGCTCTTGACTGCGACAGATCAGCAACCATGGGGTCGCGTAGACGATACCGGCACGGTTTACGTGCGCGAAGCGACAGGCGAGCGCGCCGTGGGACAGTATCCCGACGCGACGCCGGAAGAGGCGCTTGCCTACTTCGAACGGAAATACGTTGAGCTCAACGGCCAGGTCACGCTTCTCGAACAGCGCGCCAAGGGTGGGGCACCTGCCGCAGATATCGCGAAGTCCGTCAAACATCTGACGGAGGCCGTGGCGAACGCCAACGCGGTCGGCAACCTGGCAGCCTTGGCCACCCGCCTGGGTGCCCTCGGCGGCGCGGTGACCGAGCTCACCGAGCAGCAGGGCGCCGAGGCGAAGGCCGCAGCGACCGCCGCCGTCGCCGAGCGTGCCGCGATCGTCGCCGAAGCCGAGGCTCTCGCCGCCGAAGACCCGGCCAAGACACAGTGGAAGCAGACCAGCGCTGCCCTGGAGGTCCTGTTCGCGAAGTGGCAGGCCCACCAGCACGATGCTCCGCGCATTCCCAAGGGCGAGGCCAATGACCTGTGGAAGCGGTTCCGCGCGGCCCGCACCACGATCGAGCAGAACCGTAAGGCGTTCTTCGCCGAGCTGGACAGCGCCCACAAGGACGTTCGCAACCGCAAGCAGCACCTGATCGAGCAGGCCGAGGCCCTCGCCCTCAAGGGCGCCGATGGCATCCCGGGGTACCGCACTCTGCTCGACGAGTGGAAGCTCGCGGGTCGCAGCGGCAAGAAGCAGGACGACGCCATGTGGGCCAAGTTCAAGGCAGCCGGCGACGTGCTCTACTCGGTCAAGTCCGAAATCGACGCGCACGATGACGAGGAGTTCGCGGGCAACCTGACTCTCAAGGTCGAGTTGCTCACCGAAGCCGAACTTCTGCTGGCCGAGACGGACCGCGCCAAGGCGCGCAGCGCGCTGAGCTCCATCCAGCGCCGGTGGGACGCCATCGGCAAGGTTCCGCGCGACTCGGTCAAGTCCATCGAGGACCGCATGCGCAAGGTCGAGGCGGCCGTGCGCAAGCTCGACGACGACCACTGGAAGCGCAACAACCCGGAGACCAAGGCTCGCGCCGAGGGTCTGGCCGGCCAGCTGCACGATGCCATCGTCAAGCTCGAGGCCGAACTGGCCGCGGCGCAGGCCGGCGGGGATGCCGCGGCGATCACGGAAGCCACCGAGGCTCTCGAGGCCCGCAAGGCGTGGCTGAAGGCCATCGGCCAGTAGCCCGGCCGTCCACAGCACGACGAGCGGGGATCTGTCCACAGATCCCCGCTTTTTGTGGGCGGGAGAACGCACCCGGCCGCACGCTGAGTCGATGAACCCACAGTCGATGAACTCACGCCTTCCCGTGGTGCTCTCCGCCCACGACCTGCCGCTCGCGGAGCTGTGCGGCGCCCGTCTCGACGGGGAACTCTTCACCCTGGGCGACTTCTGGTGCCCGGTCGACGAGGTCGATGACCGGGTGCGACGCGCCCGGGCCGTCGGGTTGCTGCTTGCGTCCCCACGGGCCATCGCCGAGCGGATGACCGCGGCCTGGATCTACGGTCTGGCGCCGGAACCTCGCCGCCACCACTTCTGCGTGCAGAGTTCCGCCCGAATGAAACTGGTCCCATCGCCCCGAATGCAGATCCGCGAGGTCAACTGCCCGTCCGACCAGCTTCAGGCGATCTCCGGCCTCCGGGTTACGCTGCCCCTGCGCACCGCCGTCGACCTCGTCCGCTGGCACGACGCGCCCACCGACGGTGACCGCGTCGCCCTGATCGCCGCCCTGCTGCGCCTGGCCGGCTGCACCAGCACCGACCCGGCCAGCCGCCTATGCGCGGCACCCAACCTGCCGTTCAAGGCTCCTGCCCGGACCCGACTGCGGGAGGTGCAACGGTACCTCGACGAGCATCCGCGCCCCACCTGATGTCTCTACCGGGAGGCCAATGCGAGCTGAATGGCCGCTCAGCCCTCGTTGACGCGGTAGACGTCATAAACGGCGTCGATACGGCGCACCGCATTGAGCACGCGATCGAGGTGAGTGGTGTCGCCCATCTCGAAGACGAACCGGCTGATCGCGAGTCGGTCGGAGGAGGTGTGCACCGTCGCCGACAGGATGTTGACGTGATGCTCCGACAGCACTCGGGTGACGTCGGAGAGCAACCCGGAGCGGTCGAGAGCCTCGATCTGGATCTGCACCAGGAACAGGCTCTTGGAAGTGGGCGCCCAATCGACGTCGATCATGCGCTCGGGTTCCTTGAGGAGGGACTGCACGTTGCGACAGGATGCCTGGTGCACCGATACCCCGGCGCCGCGCGTGATATACCCCACGACCCTGTCACCCGGCACGGGAGTGCAGCAGCGGGCAAGCTTCACCAGGATGTCGGGGGCGCCGCGCACGAGGATGCCCGAGTCGCTGTTGCGGAGCGTCTGGGTGCGGCCGTGGAGCGCGAACGGCAGGTCCGTGGCATCGCTCTCCTCGACGCTCTGCAGGGTGGCGACCACCTTCTCCAGCACCGACTGCGTCGACACATGCCCCTCGCCGACAGCGGCGTACAGCGCAGAGACGTCTTCATACTTCATCACCGCGGCAACTTCGGCGAAGGAGTCCTGGTTCATCAGTTTCTGCAGCGGCAGGTTCTGCTTGCGCATAGCGCGCGCGATGGCGTCGCGGCCTTGCTCGATCGCCTCGTCGCGGCGCTCCTTGGTGAACCACTGGCGGATCTTGTTGCGGGCCCGGGGGCTCTTGACGAAGTTCAGCCAGTCCTTGCTCGGGCCGGAGTCGGGATTCTTCGACGTGAAGACCTCGACGACGTCACCGGTGACGAGAGGGCTCTCCAGCGGGACGAGGCGCCCGTTGACCTTGGCGCCCATGGTGCGATGGCCGACCTCGGTGTGCACGGCGTAGGCGAAGTCGACCGGGGTGGCGTCGGCCGGCAGACCGATCACCCGGCCCTTGGGGGTGAAGACGTAGACCTCTTTGGCACCGATCTCGTAGCGCAGCGAGTCGAGGAACTCCCCCGGGTCGGCCGTTTCGGCTTGCCAGTCGGAGATGTGGGCGAGCCAAGCCATGTCGGTGTCGCTCTGCGGGCCCGGACCGGAACTCTTTCCTGTGGTCTGCTCCTTGTACTTCCAGTGCGAGGCCACGCCGAATTCGGCGCGCTGGTGCATTTCCTGGGTGCGGATCTGGATTTCCACGGCGCGCCCGCTCGGGCCGAGAACCGTGGTGTGCAGCGACTGGTACAGGTTGAATTTGGGGGTGGCGATGTAGTCCTTGAACCGGCCGGGAAGCGGCGTCCACCGGGCGTGGATTGCACCGAGAACCGCGTAGCAGTCCCGCACCGAGTTGACGAGCACTCGAATGCCGACCAGATCGTAGATGTCGTCGAACTCGCGCCCGCGCACGACCATCTTCTGGTAGATCGAGTAGTACTGCTTGGGCCGGCCGGCGACCTTGCCCCGAATGCGGGCGGCCTTCAGGTCGTCGACGATCGAGTCGATGACGTGCTGTACGAACTCTTCTCGCTGCGGAGTGCGCTGCTTGACAAGACTGTCGATCTCGGCGTAGAGCTTGGGGTACAGCACCGCGAACGAGAGGTCTTCAAGCTCCCACTTGATGGCCTGGATCCCCAGACGGTGCGCGAGCGGCGCGTAAATCTCCAGCGTCTCGGTCGCCTTCCGAACCGCGGACTCGGCAGGCACGAATCCCCAGGTGCGCGCGTTGTGCAGTCGGTCGGCGAGCTTGATGATCAGCACACGGATGTCCTTGGACATCGCCACGATCATCTTGCGCACGGTCTCGGCCTGGGTGCTGTCGCCGTACTTGACCTTGTCCAGCTTGGTGACGCCGTCGACCAGCATGGTGATCTCGTCGCCGAAATCGTGCCTCAGCTGGTCGAGGGTGTACTCGGTGTCCTCCACGGTGTCGTGCAGCAGTGCCGCCGAGACGGTCTTGGGACCGATGCCCAGATCCGCCAGGATCTGCGCGACCGCGACCGGATGGGTGATGTACGGTTCTCCGCTGCGGCGAAACTGGCCCTCATGCGCCTGCTCCGCGGTGACGTAGGCCCGCTCGATGATCGAGAGGTCCACCTTGGGATGGTGCATCCGCACGGTTTTCAGCAGCGTGTCGACCGCGCCGACCGGCTGGGCCCGGGAAAAGATCCGAGGCACGAGGCGCCGCAAGGATGCCGGCGGGAGCGGTGCTGGGGAGGCAGGAGGAGTCGTCAGTTCGGTCATCTAGCCACCTCCATCCGCTTGATCAATTATTACTGCTCCCGAACCGGATCGGGTACCACTTCCGGCTCGGGTGCGGGCCTCCTCCGGCGGTGATCAGGGCCGACTATTCGGCGCTGACTTCGGCGGCCACCTTCAGCGCGGGGCCGGCCTTCGCCCGCTGGGCGAGAACCTTCTGGTCGGCCCGGCGCACGGCCGGCTCCGCGGAGCGGATTTGAGCGTACAGCGGCGACGCGATGAAGATCGTCGAGTAGGCGCCGGCGATGATGCCGATCAGGAGTGCCAGCGAGATGTCCCGAAGGGTTCCTGCCCCGAGCACGAGCGTTCCGATGAACAGGATCGAGGCGACCGGCAGCACCGCGACGACGGAGGTGTTGATCGAGCGCACCAGGGTCTGGTTGACGGCCAGGTTTACGGATTCTGCGAACGTGCGCGTATCGGCGCCCGCCTCCGAGGTGTTCTCGCGGATCTTGTCGAAGACCACGACCGTGTCGTAGAGCGAGTAGCCGAGGATCGTGAGAAATCCGATCACGGCGGCCGGGGTGATCTCGAAACCGGTGATTCCGTAGATCCCGGCCGTGATGACGAGGTCGTGCATCAGCGCGGTCATGGCCGCGAGCGACATCTTCCAGGTGCGGAAGTACAGTGCCATGCCGATGGCGGCGAGAACGAGGAAGATGAGGAGTCCGCGCACGGCCTGGCCGGTAATGTCCTGGCCCCAGACCGGACCGATGAAGGACGCGGTGACCTGCTCGATCGGCACGGCGTACGCATCCGCCAGCGCGGCGCGAATCTCCCGGGTCTCGTCGCTGGTGAGCTGGTCGGTCTGCACGCGGATGCCGGTGCTGCTGACGCTCGACACCCTGGGCGTCGCCAACGGGACGACCTCGGTCACGGCGTCGGCGGCAGCTCCCTGGTCCTGGTCGGCGACCTGGGAGATCTTGAACTCGGAGCCTCCCGTGAACTCGATGCCGAAGACGAAGCCGCCACGCAGCTGGGGAACGACGATGGCCACGAAGAGTGCCACGACCGCGACCAGGTACCAGGTCTTGCGCCGCCCGACGATGTCGAACGAGCGCTTGCCCGTGTGCAGGTCGTTGCCGAACTGGGAAAAGCTGGCCATTAGGAATCCTTCCCGTCGGTCGTTCGATCCGCACTGGAACCGACGAGTTCTGACGCCTTGCGCTCGGCGATGGTCTGGCGCTTTGCTGCCTCACGGCTGGCCGAGGACAGTTTGGCGGAAGGGAGATCGCTTGAAGGACGGAATTTCGCCCGCCCGCGGTAGGTCGCGCCCAGGGCCCGCGGGTCGAGGCCGCTGAACTTGTGTCCGTCGCTGAAGAACTTCGTGCGCGCCAGCAGCTGGAGCATCGGGTGGGTGAAGAGCATGACCACGAGCACGTCGACGAGTGTGGTCAGCCCCAGGGTGAGGGCGAAGCCCTTGACGTTGCCGACGGCGACGATGAACAGGACGCCGGCGGCCAAGATGTTGACCGCGTCGGAGGCGAGAATGGTGCGCAGGGCGCGCTTCCAGCCGGCCTCGACGGAGGATTCGAGCCCTCGTCCGTCCCGGAGCTCATCACGCACCCGCTCGAAGTAGACGATGAAGGAGTCGGCGGTGATGCCGATCGCGACGATCAGACCCGCGACGCCGGCCAAAGACAGCCGGTAGCCTTCGCGCCAGGAGAGGATCGTGATCAGCAGGTAGGTGATGATCGCCGCGACCGTAAGCGACGCCACGGTGACGAGGCCGAGCAGGCGGTACTGGATCAGCGAGTAGAGCACGACCAGCACGAGTCCGATCAGGCCTGCGATCAGGCCGCCGGTGAGCTGGCTGGAGCCCAGGGTCGCCGAGATGGTGTCCTGGCTCTGCACGGTGAAGCTGATCGGCAAGGCGCCGAACTTGAGCTGGTCAGCCAGGGCCTTTGACGAGTCCTGGTCGAAGTCACCGCTGATCTGCGCGTTGCCGTCGGTGATGGCCGCCAGGGTGCGCGGGGCCGAGATGACGTTGCCGTCGAGCACGATCGCGAACTGGTTCTGCGCTCCGGTGAGCGCGTTCAGCCGGGTGCTGACGTCGGCGAAGGCCTTGGTTCCGGTTCCGTCGAAGGTGATGTTGACGACCCATTCACCGGTCGTGGCGCCGCTCTGCGTGGTCTGCTGGCCGTTGGTCGCGTCGGAGACGTTCTCGCCGCTGACTTCAACCGGGCCGAGGATGTACTTGATGGAGCCGTCGGCCTCACAGGTGACAAGCGGCTCCGCCGCCGGTGCCACATTGGTGGTGTCGATCTTGCTGCAATCGAAGGCCTCGTACTGGGCCTGGAGCGCGGGGGTGACCCAGTTCAGGTCGCTCCCGTCGGTGGGCACCGCGGTCGGGGTGCTTTCCAGGCTCGGGTCGACCGTGGGGGTCGGTACCGGGGTCGCGACCCCGTCCTCTCCGACAACGTCCTCACCGACGCTGGCCGCGGACGGGGCACCGGCCACGAGCACCGGTCGGAACTCGAGCTTGGCGGAGGACTCGATTCGGTTGATCGTCGCGTCGTCCGGCACACCGGGGATGGACACGACGATGTTCTGGCCACCCTGGGTGTTGATCTCCGCCTCGGAGACGCCTGCAGAGTCGATGCGCTGCCGAATGATCTTCACGGCCTCGTTGAGCTGCTCCGAGGAGACGGACTGCCCGGACTCGAGCTTCGGCGCGAGGATGATCTGCGTGCCGCCCTCAAGGTCCAGGGCCAGCTTGGGCGTCCAGGATCCGCCGCCGGTGAGCACGCCGGCCGTGTTGAGCGCAATCAGGCCGACGATGATCACACCCAGCCACGTGAGGGAACGCCAGGCCTTCTTGGCCGGAGACGACTTTGCCACCAGAGAACTCAGCTTTCTATGCTCATGCTCATGCCCGCGCCGAGGCGCGGGCATGGAGAGGGATTGGTTAGGCGTCGCCCTTTTTGGGCTCTTCGTCGGTGTCGGCAACGCGCTGACCGAAGTCGGGTTCGCCCATGACGGTGGCGCTGCCCTGGTTCAGCTCGGCGACGCCCTCGTCTTCGGGCTCGGCCACGATCGGCTCCACCACGCGGGCGATGGTCTGACGGTGCAACTGCACGACGGTTCCCGGGGCGATCTCTAGGGCCACCTTGTTCGCCTCCTCGTCAATCGCGAGGATGGTTCCGTACATGCCGAAGTTGGTCATGACCTCGGCGCCGACGACCATCTGGGCCTGCAGGGCAGCGAGGTCCTTCTGGCGTTTGCGGCTGTTGCGGAACATGAAGAACACGAGCGCCGCGAGAACGGCGAGCATGACGAGAGTCAACGGATCCATAAAACTGTGGGACCTTCCGGTTGCGGCGCGAGGGCCGAAGTCTGTGCGTCTGGCTCGGAGAACCAGCACGAGTGGTTCGAGGCGAACCAACTCGAATTATAGGTCATCCAGCATAAGAGGGATTGGCGGCCCACCCACCAGAGGGGCCGTCAGGCCGAAATGCCGCCACGCTTCCGCGGTCGCCACCCGGCCGCGCGGGGTGCGCATCAGGAAGCCGATCCGCACCAGGAACGGCTCCACGACGGCCTCGATGGTCTCGGACTCCTCCCCCACGGACACCGCGAGCGTGTTTAGACCCACCGGCCCTCCCCCAAAACGGGTCAGGATGATGCGCATCACCTCCCGGTCGAGCCGGTCGAGCCCGATGGCGTCGACGTCGTAGAGTTCGAGAGCCGCGTGCACCGCGGCCACATCGGCGTCTCCACCGTGCACCAGCGCGTAGTCTCGCACCCGCCGGAGCAGGCGGTTGGCGATTCTGGGCGTGCCGCGGCACCGACCGGCGATCTCGGCGATGGCGGCCGTGTCGATCGCCAGGTCGAGCAGTTTGGCTGCCCGGCCGAGCACCTGCTCGAGCTCGTGGTCGGCGTAGAACTCGAGGTGGGCGGTGAAGCCGAACCGGTCGCGCAGTGGGTTGGGCAGCAGTCCGGACCGGGTCGTGGCGCCGACCAGGGTGAACGGTGCCAGGTCGAGGGGAACCGAGGTGGCGCCAGCGCCCTTGCCGACCATGATGTCGATGCGGAAGTCCTCCATCGCCAGATAGAGCATCTCCTCGGCGGAGCGGGCCATGCGGTGGATCTCGTCGATGAACAGCACCTCGCCGGGCACCAGCGAGGAGAGTACCGCCGCCAGGTCACCGGCGTGCTGGATGGCCGGGCCGCTGGACATCCGCAGCGGGCGGTTGCCCTCGTAGGCGATGATCATGGCCAAAGTGGTCTTGCCGAGTCCGGGCGGGCCGGCCAGCAGGATGTGGTCGGGGGTACGGCTCTGCATGGTGGCTGCGGTCAGGAGCAGCTGCAGCTGCCCGCGAACCTTCTGCTGGCCGACGAACTCGCCGAGGCTGCGCGGACGGAGGGCACCCTCGAAGGCCAGTTCGGCGTCGCCCTCGAGTTCCGGCCTGGTGAGCTCCACGCCGGGGTCTCCGGCCAGACCCTGTGCGCCGGTCACGGGCGACGCTCCGATGCCTGCTGGGCCGGGCCGAGCCTGACGAGTACGAGGCGGAGGAGCGCTGCGACGCCGACCTGCCCGGGTTCGACGGTCTCCGCGAGGGTCTCGTCGACGGCCTCGGCCGCCACCTTCTCCGACCAGCCGAGCCCGATCAGGGCGGCCTGCACGTTCGCCGACGCGCTGGTGGGCTCCGGGCGGGCGGATGCCGCGGCCGTGACGGTCACGAACACCTTGCCGGCCAGGGAGAGCACGATCAGTTTGGCCGTTTTCGGACCAATGCCGCTGACCTTGCGGAAAGCGCCGTCGTCTTCCGCCGAGACGGCCTGAGCGATCTGGACGGGGCTGAGCACCGCGAGTACGCCAAGGGCCGATTTCGGGCCGACCCCGGTGACGCCGACCAAAAGCTCGAAGACCTCGAGTTCGTCGGCGGACGGGAATCCGAAGAGGGTGAGCGAGTCCTCGCGCACGATAAGGGTGGTCGCAAGCCGGGCCTCCGTGCCGACGCGCAGGGAAAGCGCAGTGGCCGGGGTGACCTGTACGGCCAGACCGACTCCCCCGACCTCGATCACGGCCGTGGAACCCACGGCAGACAGGACAAGGCCACGAACGGAAGCAATCACCGCTTCAGACTACGGGGCACCGGCGACACTGCGCTGCGCTCGGCGGCGCGCCACGCCTTCTGGGCCGGGGTCAGGGTGCCGGGGACCACGTCGGCGCTCGTGGGCAGGGTGCCGCCGGCCGCCCCGGTGCGCCAGGCATGGCAGATCGCGATGGCCAGCGCGTCCGCGGCATCCGCGGGCTTGGGCACCTCGGCCAGGCCCAGCACCCGTGCGACCATGGCGCCGACCTGGGCTTTGTCGGCGGACCCGTAGCCGGTGATGGCTGCCTTGACCTCGCTCGGGGTGTGCAGGGTGACCGTCAGCCCACGCTGAGCCGCCAGGAGCAGCGCGACGCCGCTCATCTGAGCGGTGCCCATCACGGTGCTGACATTGTCCTGAGCGAACACCCTCTCGATGGCGACGACCACCGGCTTGTGCCGGTCGAGCAAATCTTCCAGGCCTCGGCTGATCAATAGGAGCCTCTGCTCGAGCGGCAAGTCCGGCGAGCTGCGCAGCACGGTCACGTCAACCAGGGACGCGGATCGGTTGGCGGCGACGTCTACGATTCCGACGCCGCAGCGGGTCAGCCCGGGATCGATGCCCAGAACCCGGACCGACATAGCGCGCTACTCGGCTTCGGCCTGAAGCTCCGCGATGACCTCAGGCGACACGTCGTAGTTACTGTAGATGTTCTGCACGTCGTCGAGTTCTTCAAGGGCGTCGATCAGCCGGAACACCTTGCGGGCGGTCTCGGCGTCGACCTCGACCTTGAGCTGGGGCACGAACGCGATGTCGGCGGAGTCGTAGTCGATCCCGGCTGTCTGCAGGGCGGTCCGGGTCGCGACGAGATCGTGCGCTTCGCTGAAAACCTCGAACTTCTCACCGTCGTCGACGACCTCTTCGGCGCCCGCGTCGAGCACGGCGAGGAGCACGTCATCTTCGCTGAGGCCGTTGCTCTTCGGCACGACGACGATGCCCTTGCGGTGGAAGTTGTACGCGACGCTGCCGGGGTCGGCCATGTTGCCGCCGTTTCTGGACATGGTGGTGCGCACCTCGGCGGCCGCGCGGTTCTTGTTGTCGGTCAAACACTCGATCATGACGGCGACGCCGTGCGCGGCGTAGCCCTCATACATGATGGTGGTGTAGTCGACTACTTCGCCGGACAGGCCGGCGCCGCGCTTGACGGCACGGTCAATGTTGTCGTTGGGAACGGAGGTCTTCTTGGCCTTCTGGATCGCGTCGACCAGGGTCGGGTTGCCCGACAGGTCGGCGCCACCCATGCGGGCCGCGACTTCGATGTTCTTGATCAACTTGGCGAAGGCCTTGGCCCGACGCGAGTCGGTGACCGCCTTCTGGTGCTTTGTTGTCGCCCACTTGGAATGTCCGGACATGATTCTCCCGTTATCTTTGGCTGTCGTGACGTGCCTGTCGATTGGCGCGGGGGTGCCGCCGCCGTGCTGGTCGCTGCACTACTTGTGCCATTGGTCGCTGCACCGTGGGGTGCGCCTCATTCTAACCCGCGATGCCTGATGGGCCGGGCTTCACGCGCCCGGGGCCGCGGCGATCAGTTTGTTCAGGGTGCGGAGGTTGCGGGTGGTCGTGGTCGACCGGTACCGGGCCTTGCCGCTCAGCTTGCTGAACGGGCTGTTGATGCCGATGCTTCGGCGCACCTGCCAGTAGAGCACGCCGGTTCCGGTCCGAACCTGCTCCGTTTCCGGGTCCGGTTCCGCGGCCGCCTCGAGTAGTTCGTCGAGCGCGGTCTGCGCCGATCCGAACACGACATACGGATGCCAACCGTCCCGCTCCGCATCGTATGGGAACGCCCGCGCCACCCTGTCGAGGGTGTCAACGCCAAGCAGGACGATCCACGCCTGATAACCGAAGTTGTCGGAGAGAGCGCGTTCGATTGTGGCCTTGAGGGCCGCGGCATCCGGCTCGCTCGCCGTGAAGAGCACGTTGCCGCTGGCCAGGACCGTGCGGACATCCGTGTAACCGAGCCCGCGGAACACGGACCGCAGGTCCGTCATCGTGATCGTGATCCCATTGACGTTGATTCCGCGCAGGAGCGCCACCCAGCCGGCCATGACCGGAGCCTAGTAGCGGAAGTCGGCGGCGGCCACCTTCTGCAGGAAATAGTCGTGGAACCGGTGCTCCCCGGTGATCTCGGGGTGGAATGACGTTCCGAGCAGGTTGTCCTGCTCGACCGCGACGCAGCGCCCGTCCGAGAGCGTGGCTATCGCGCGGGCCCGGGTCCCGACGGACTCCACCACGGGGGCACGGATGAAAATGGCGTGCACCGGCGGCTCACCGAGCACCGGCACGTCGAGGTCGGTCTCGAAGGAGAGCGTCTGCGAACCGAAGGCGTTGCGACGCACGGCGATGTCGAAGCCGCCGATGCTCTGCTGCCCTTCGATCCCGTCGATGACGGTGTCGGCGAGCATGATCAGGCCCGCGCAGGTGCCGTAGACGGGCAGGCCGGCCCGCACGGCCTCGGCCAGAGGTTCCGCCACGCCGAACGCGCGGGCCAGTTTGTCCATGACGCTGGATTCGCCGCCGGGGATCACGAGCCCGCTGATGCGGGCCAGTTCCTCCGGACGGCGGATGAGTTCGACGTCGGCGCCGAGGGACCGCAGTACCTCGGCATGCTCACGAAAGTCACCCTGCAGGGCGAGAACTCCAACGCTCACGAAGGGGTGGTTACCAGCCGCGCTCGGAGAGGCGGTGCGGCGCAGCCAGATCGGACACGTTGATGCCGACCATGGCCTCGCCGAGTCCGCGCGAGACGGATGCGATGACGCTGGGGTCGTCGTAGAAGGTGACGGCCTTGACGATGGCGTTGGCGCGGGCCTGCGGGTTGCCCGACTTGAAGATGCCGGAGCCGACGAATACACCGTCCGCACCCATCTGCATCATCAGGGCCGCGTCGGCGGGGGTGGCCACGCCACCCGCGACGAAGAGCACCACGGGGAGCTTGCCGGTGGCGGCGATCTCGGCGACGAGTTCGTACGGCGCCTGAAGTTCCTTCGCGGCGACGTACAGTTCGTCCTTGCTCAGAGCCGACAGGCGGGCGACCTCACCCTTGATGGTGCGGATGTGCTTCATGGCCTCCGAGACGTCGCCGGTGCCGGCTTCGCCCTTGGACCTGATCATGGCCGCGCCCTCGTTGATGCGGCGGAGCGCCTCACCCAGGTTGGTCGCGCCACAGACGAACGGGACCGTGAAGTTCCACTTGTCGATGTGGTTGACGTAGTCGGCCGGGCTCAGCACCTCGGACTCGTCGATGTAATCGACGTTCAGGGCCTGAAGGATTTGAGCCTCGACGAAGTGGCCGATGCGCGCCTTGGCCATCACCGGGATGGATACCTCGGCGATGATGCTGTCGATCAGGTCGGGGTCACTCATGCGGGCGACGCCACCCTGGGAACGGATGTCGGCGGGAACCCGCTCCAGGGCCATGACGGCGACAGCACCGGCGTCCTCGGCGATGCGAGCCTGCTCGGCGTTGACGACGTCCATGATGACGCCGCCCTTCATCATGTCGGCGAGACCACGCTTGACGCGGCTCGAACCAAAGGCGGAAGTGGTTTCAGTCATAGCTTTGATTCTATTCCTTGGGTGGTGTTGATTCCGCCCGGCGGGTGCCGGTGGAGGGTATATGCGGCTAGTTGCCATCCTGGGGCCAGCCCTCGGCGACTTCGCGCCGCACATCGCCCAGGAGGCGGGGAATCGCCTTCGTTCCGGCGATGATCGGGAAGAAGTTCGAGTCGAGCGCCCAGCGGGGAACGATGTGCTGGTGTAGGTGCTCGGCAATGCCCGCGCCGGCAATACGGCCTTGGTTCATGCCGATGTTGAAGCCGTCGCAGTGCGACACCGCTTTGAGCACACGCATGGCCACCTGGGTGAGACTGCCGATCTCGGCGACCTCCTCCGGACTGGCCTCGTCGTAAGTCGCGACGTGCCGGTAGGGACAGACCAGCAGATGTCCGCTGTTATACGGGAACAGGTTCAGTAACACGTAGGCGTGCGTGCCGCGGGCCACAATCAGAGCCTTCTCGTCGGTCATGCTCGGGGCCAGGCAGAAGGGGCAGTCATCCGGGTGCGGTTGCTGGCCGTCCTGGATGTAGACCAGGCGGTGCGGGGTCCATAGCCGTTGGAAGGCATCCGGAACCGCGGCGAACTCCGACGACTGCTCGAGCCCCTCGAACTCGTCGCTGTGCGTGTCCATCTCAGACCTGGCCCTGGGTCGTGACCTGCGCGCGCGTATGGATCGCGGCGATGATGCGACGGATGGCCTCGTCGGCCGGTACGCCGTTCTCCTGGGTGCCGTCGCGGAACCGGAAGCTCACCGAGCGATTGGAGCGGTCATCCTCGCCGACGATCAGCTGGAAGGGTACCTTCGCCTTGGTGTGGTTGCGGATCTTCTTCTGCATGCGGTCGTCGGAGTGGTCGACCTGGGCGCGCACGCCTGCCGTCTCGAGCCGGCCGATGATTTCGTCGAGGTAGGGACCGTACTGTTCGGACACGGGGATGCCGACGACCTGCACCGGGGACAGCCACACCGGGAACGCCCCGGCGTAGTGCTCGGTGAGCACGGCGAAGAAGCGCTCGATCGAACCGAACAGGGCCCGGTGGATCATCACCGGGCGCTGGCGGGAGCCGTCGGGGGCGGTGTACTCGAGGTCGAACCGTTCCGGCAGGTTGAAGTCCAGCTGGATGGTGGACATCTGCCAGGTGCGGCCGATCGCGTCGCGGGCCTGCACGGAGATCTTCGGGCCGTAGAAGGCGGCGCCGCCCGGGTCGGCCACGAGTTCGAGGCCGGATGCTTCGGCGACTTCACGCAGGGTGTCGGTCGCTTCCGCCCAGGCCTCGTCGCTGCCGACGAATTTCTTCGGGTCCTTCGTGGAGAGTTCGAGGTAGTAGTCCTCGAGGCCGTAGTCGGCGAGCAGCTTGAGCACGAAGTTGAGGGTGCTGGTGAGCTCCTCCTTCATTCCTTCGCGGGTCGTGTAGATGTGCGCGTCGTCCTGGGTCATGCCGCGCACGCGGGTGAGGCCGTGCACGACGCCGGACTTCTCGTAGCGGTAGACCGATCCGAATTCGAACAGGCGCATGGGCAGGTCGCGGTAACTGCGGCCGCTGGAGCGGAAGATCAGGTTGTGGAACGGGCAGTTCATCGGCTTGAGGTAGTAGTCGACGCCCTGACGGGTCATGTGGCCGTCGGCGTCGTACTCCGCGTCGAGTTTCATCGGCGGGAACATGCCATCGGCGTACCAGTCGAGGTGACCGGACGTCTCGAAGAGGTTCGACTTGGTGATGTGCGGTGTGTAGACGAAATCGTAGCCGGCCTCGGTGTGGCGCTTGCGGGAGTAGTTCTCCATCTCCTGGCGGATGATGCCGCCCCTCGGGTGGAAGACGGGCAGGCCGGAGCCGATCTCCTCGGGGAAGCTGAAGAGGTCGAGTTCGGCGCCGAGCTTGCGATGGTCGCGTTTGGCGGCCTCCTCCTGGCGGGCTTGGTAGGCGCGCAGTTCGTCCTTGGTGGGCCAGGCGGTGCCGTAGATGCGCTGCAGCTGCGGGTTCTTCTCGGACCCGCGCCAGTAGGCGGCGGCCAGACGGGTCAGGGAATAGCCGTTGCCGATCATGCGCGTGTTCGGCAGGTGGGGACCGCGGCAGAGGTCTTTCCAGAGCGTCTCCCCCGTCTTCGGGTCCACGTTGTCGTAAATGGTGAGTTCGGCGCCGCCGACCTCGACGGACTCGTTGTCGACAGTCTCGGCGGCCCCGCCCTTGAGCCCGATTAGTTCGAGCTTGTACGGCTCGGCGGCGAGTTCGTCTCTGGCCTGGTCGTCGGTGACCACGCGGCGCACGAACCGCTGGCCCTGGCGGATGATGCGGTCCATGGCCTTCTCGAGCGACTTGATGTCCTCGGGGGTGAATGCCTCTTCAACGTCGAAGTCGTAGTAGAAACCGTCGGTGACGGGCGGGCCGATGCCCAGGCGCGCCGCCGGGTTCACGGTCTGCACGGCCTGTGCGAGCACGTGAGCGGCCGAGTGGCGCAGGATGCTGAGGCCGTCCGGCGAGCCGATGGTCACCGGTTCGACGACATCCGTCGGAATCACCGTCGTGGCGAGATCCTTGAGCTCGCCGTTGACGCGCATTGCGACAACGGACCGGTCGGTGAATAGCTCAAAGCCGTCAGCCACGTGTATTACTCCTCAGTATTGTTCGAACCCCAATAACTTTAGCGGCGCGCCTCGACCGCGACGGGCACGGCCATTTTGGGCAAAGAAAAACCCCCGAACTACCGGGGGTTTGCCTGTGGGCGATACTGGGATCGAACCAGTGACCTCTTCCGTGTCAGGGAAGCGCGCTACCGCTGCGCCAATCGCCCATTCTCTGAAAAGACTTTCCAGGAGTGGAGGTGGATACGGGATTCGAACCCGTGTAGACGGCTTTGCAGGCCGCTGCCTCGCCTCTCGGCCAACCCACCACATGGGATTCGTACCAAAAAGAACCGACCTTGCGGCCGATTCCATTCGAGCGGATGACGAGATTCGAACTCGCGACCCTCACCTTGGCAAGGTGATGCGCTACCACTGCGCCACATCCGCACTAGTCAACGTTTCCGCTGACTTGAAAGACTCTAGCCGATTCCGGCCGAACCCGCCGCACCCTCCCCGGCGATTCATCGCGGCGAGCCCGAGGAAGGCCCGATTCCACCTGGATTTCCGGCGCCGTGCGGGCAAAAAAAACCCCCGCTTTACCGGGGGGTTTATCTGTTTCCCAACTCTGTGGGCGATACTGGGATCGAACCAGTGACCTCTTCCGTGTCAGGGAAGCGCGCTACCGCTGCGCCAATCGCCCATTTCCTGAAAATCATTCCTGCATTGCGACTTCCGGGATTGGAGGTGGATACGGGATTCGAACCCGTGTACACGGCTTTGCAGGCCGTTGCCTCGCCTCTCGGCCAACCCACCACTTGGGATTCCTACCGAAAAAAACCGGCCTCGCGGCCGATTCCATTCGAGCGGATGACGAGATTCGAACTCGCGACCCTCACCTTGGCAAGGTGATGCGCTACCACTGCGCCACATCCGCAACTGCCCGCATTTCTGCGCGCTTGGAAGACTCTAGCCGATAGTCCCGTTCATATTCAAACCGAGTCGTTCCGGCGTGTTGAGGCCCCCACGATGTGCGCCTTCCACCCGGTCTGGGTTAGTATCGAAACTCGTGGTTACAGTACGAGGCCACAGGGGCGATTGGCGCAGTTGGTAGCGCGCTTCCTTCACACGGAAGAGGTCATCGGTTCGAGTCCGGTATCGCCCACACCAGAAAACCCCGGTCAAACGGGGTTTTTCTTTGCCCAAATGCGATTCGACCGACGAACAAAGCGCGAGAAAAAGCGCAACTTATCCTCACGGAGCGATAAGCAGGCTGATTTTTCGGCCAAATAGAGCGCCCGAAAAGCACAAGAAAGCGCACGAATAGGCACTCCATTGAACAGTCGCTTCCGCGCGCACCACGTGTGGTGCGCTTGAGCGCCAATGCGCGGTGGCGCGATTGTTGTGGCTGAGCACCACGGTCGGCGTGGTCGAGCACCACCTCGATCGGCTATCACCACTAATCGGCGGCCACACAGTCTGGATTGCTTCAGCTTTGACGCAGTCTCGCAATCAGCTCGGTGTCGGTGGAACTCCTAAAGTTTCTGCGCGCATTCTGCTGGAAGAACTCCCACGACTCCGACGAGTGCAGGGCACGCTCCATCGCCTCGCTCGCACGGCCAGACAGCCCAGCGAGCCATCCAAGGATCGTGCGCGCCGGGGCGAATTGACCGACTCCTGCGGTGGTGCCGAAGAGGACTGTTGCGACACGCTCGGCCGACTCGAACTGGTTCGCGTCGACCAGGGCACGGAGTACCCGCACACACCAGGAGAGAAACGAATCCATCTCGTTGTAGCTCATTCTGGGCACTTCCTCCAGGAGATCCGATACCGCATCGCTCATGCCACCGCTATCGGCTGCGGCCCATGCATTCACGTCGGACTGCGAAACCTTCGGGAGAGCACGGATCACGCGCACGTTTTCCTCCGGCTGCCCGAGAATTTAAGCGCTCGCCTCGGCCCAATCTCCTTGCTGCGTCAACGTCAGAAACGCCCCCACGTACGGTCGGGTCGCCGCGATGAAGGCCTTCACAAAATCGTCGAGGTTCGCAAACCGATCCTGTCCGAGTGGCCTCGTCGCCCTGAGGTAATAGCGCCAAGAAGAGCATCAGGAGGCATCACCACATGTCCGTACGATGGCTGCTGCCCGGTCAGCAGCCATGTGACTGTTAGCGCTTCGTGGCGGCGCTCTTTGATCGCTATTTGGCGCTATCGACGGTCAGGCGCTTCTTAATCCGGTATGAGACCCAGGGCGCGCGCCCGGCGAGGACCACCCATCTAGCCTGGCAAGGTGATGATGCTAACGCCCGCAGCTGCCCGAGTATTCTGGCTTGCGCTCCTAGAGAATGCAGCGCGGCTCACCGTCGACGCGGACGCACTCTTTCCGTCACCGCGCGCCCAAGCATTGGTTGTTCTTGCCCAGGAAGAAGTGGGTAAAGCGGTCTGGGTCTATAAGGCGTTCTGGGACGCGTGGAACGACAGCGAAGAGACGCAACACGAGGTGCACGAGCTACGCAAGCTGGGGTTAGATCACGTCGCGAAGCATGTACAGGCGAATGACTTCTTGACCGCGATGGTCGACGTCCCCGGCTTCTCGGATTCCGTGGACATCGAAATCGCGAGGGAACATGCCCCCGATGCGCTGCGTGCCTATCTTGCGTCTCTCGCTCAGGAGGACAACGACGCTAAGAAGAAGGCCTTTTACGTCGATATGAAACCAGACGGTTCGTTCACCGTCCCTCACGAGATCGACCGGCCTTTCCTAAGATTCGACATATACCGGGTTGCTGACATGATCCATTGGTTTTGCGCCGAGGACCAGCTTCGAGCCAGCGTCAGCAGCACGCCGCGATCCCCGACCCAACACATCGAGGTCATGTTAGAGCCGGTCTTGGCTAAGGGCTCGGACGGCTGAATCCGAATACGAAGGTAAGTTATCTCTCCCTCACGAGTGCAACTCGACTTGTTCCGGCCCTCGCGAATACCGACGCAGTCGGGCGTTCTTGCCGGTGTCTCATAACCCAGTTGTCGCGTAACCCATGGGATACGCGAGTCATAGCTGTCGCACAGCGGCAGGCCGCTGATGTGCTCGCAAACGATCGTTTGTGGGCGCGGCGAGGGTTGCGTCATGGAGCGATCACACGATGCCGCCATTTAGCGGAAACGGTGTGTGTCATTTTTCGTACTCGACTGCACGGATCTTTACGCTCGTCTGCACGGCACCAGCTGATGGCGCACTGTGCGGACTATGCAAGCCTCTAGATCGATTTCACCGTCTTGTATTCCATGGGACATGAGGCGCTTTTGAAGTATCAGGTTGGGCCGTCATCGTCGCCATGACCTGGTGAACTGCCCGGCACTACAGGGTGGCAGCTCGGCGCATCATGTAACGTTCGTGATACACGGCGACACAGATCAGGAACGAGCGCGGCCAGCACGTTTGTTCCTCGAGCATTTCTCCGGAGCCCGATCACGGCACGCTCCACTCATCGAACAATGCCTCTCAGACCGCGGCAGTTTCACTGTCGTTTGGTCAGTGCGCGCCATCGTGGTTGCTCGGTGACGACGACGACGAGACAGAGCGCGGTGACGAAGACAGCGATCCACGACGGCCAGAGCACCCATGACGCCCAGCTCGCCGCGACCAGCTGAGCGACCAGCAGCAGGATGGTCACGATGCCAGGTGCCGCTACGGGTCCGCCGCCGCCGGGACGGTCGCCGGGCGTGCTGAACACGGCCGGGAGTCCGATGAGCAAAACCACGACACCGATCGCCAGCAGGATCGAGTGCGGCCACAACGCCCACGGGGTCGCGACCCAGGCGACGAGCTCGGTCAAAAAGCGGAGGCCGCCGCGGACCGGATCGTGACCGGGACCGGGACCGGGACCGGGCGGGTGCGGGTGCGGGGTGCGCGAGGACGAGCGTTCGCGCTCAGCCACGGGATGAACCCGTCACTGGTCGGGCCGCGTCCCGATCACCCTTTCCCGTATCGGAAGACTCGCCGCCGACACGCAGGCCTTGGTCGATGAAGGTGATCATCCAAGCGAAGCTGTCGCCAACAACGGTGTCCATCTGGAAGCCATCGGACATCTCCAGGGACGCGAAACCGTGCAAGCTGCTGCGGAGCATCCGAAGCGCGTGGATCTCTTCCGTCGGATCGAGTCGGTAGCCGCGTAGGACTGCCGAGAAGGAATCGAGACTCCGACTCAGCGCCGCGTGCAACGGATCATCGGGGCCGCCCGGCCGGGCACCGAGGGTCGCGGCATACCGGCCGGGATGTCCCTCGACGAAGGACCGGAGGGCGTGGGCTGCGGCGGCAAGTGCGTCGCCGCCGGCTCGGCCCTGCGTAGCGTCTCGAATGGCATCGCCGAGCTCCGTGGTAGCAAGGATCGCGATGCGGTGGATGAGCGAGGACAGGCTGTCGACGTGTTTGTAGAGCGAGGGTGCTTTCACGCCGAGGCGTTTAGCAATGACGTTCATGCTCAGGTTCGCCAAACCGATCTCGTCGGCCAAGGCGGCGCCGGCCCGGGTCACGATGTCGGCATCGAGGCCGGCCCTAGGCACGGTGTGCCGGGGGGGTGGCCGGGAGAGTTTTGGATAGGAACGGAAGAAGCAAACCGAGAAGCTTCTCGGGCGTCTCGGCATGCAGGTAGTGGCCTGCGCCGTCGATGACGGCAAGCTCCCCAAGACCGGCCGGGAGGTCTGCGATGATGCGTTCGCCCTCAGCCCGGGGGTTGGCCCAGTCCGGGTCCGCGCCGCCTTCGACGATGAGGACCGGGCAGCGAACGTTGGCCAGCTGGGCGCCGGCGTCAGCCGGGCTCGTCTTGGTCATGGCCTTCAGGACTCCCATGCGATCCGGGTCGCTCAGCATTGTCTCGATGCGGGCGCGTTCAGTACTCCAGTCCGCGGGCTTCGTGGGGATCGCGAGGTTCAGGTAGTTCATCCAACCCTTGAGGCTGCCGCCCAGCATGACTTTCGCCAGCTGGACCGTTCCGCGCCGGTGGTTCTTGACGCGGAGCAACCCGCCGAGATCAGCCGACTGCTTACGGGTGAAAGGCGCCAACTCGACGACACCGGAGATCAGATCGGGTGCCGTGGCAGCAGCGATGGTCGCCGCCCCGCCGCTGATCGACTGGCCCACGATGACGGCGGGCCCGCCAAGATGACGCGCGAGGGCCACGAGGTCGCCCGCGATGTCGGTGCGCTCGTACTGCGACCATCCGGTGCTCGATTCGCCGCTACCGCGAATATCCGCGTTAGCGACCCGGTAGCCGGCCGCTACGAGAGCGGGGACGATGAACCGGTATGAGTGTCGGCTGTCACCCATCCCGTGGGCCAACACGACAAGCGGGCCTTCGCCCTGCAAGTCGTATGCGATGGTTCCTTCATCGATGTTCAGTGTCTCCGTCATAATGCCCTCCAGTGGCTAAGTGCGGTAGCGCAAAGCTAGCATGCATAGCCTGAGGTGTCTACTTCTTCGTCGATCGAACGTCTGCGGCCGTCGTTTCGAACGAGACAACGGCTGGCAGAAATATTGAATGGGCGCTCCGACGGACTCCTACCACCCCGTGGTCACCCGGCCCGCTCAGCGGCAGCCCCTTCGTGCGAGCCGCTCAAGGCCCGCCCGAAAGCCAATCCTTGGGTTCTCGCGGTGGTCGCAACGCTTACTGAATGGAGAGTGTTGTGGCGGGCTTGGCGTTGAGGTTCCGGCTGGATCTGGTCCAGCTGGCATGGGAGTGCTTTCAGGCGGGGCAGTTCGCGAGTGAGGCGGGCGAGCGGATCGGGGTGGATCGCACGACCGCGAAGAGGATGCTCCTGGCGGCCGGCGGGGTCAGGCCGCGCCGGGGCCGGGACCTTTAGTGCCGGTATCTGTCGTTCGTGGAGCGCGAGGAGATCGCGCTCGGGATCGCCGCCGGCCAGTCGATCTGTGCCGTCACGAGACGTATTGGTAGGGCGCCTTCGACGGTCTCGCGGGAACTCGCCCGGAACAGCATCAAGGGCGGCTATCGGGCCTCGAGCGCTCAGGTGGCGGCGCACCATCGCGCCTCACGCCCGAAGTCGGCGAAGCTGAGGGTGAATGAACGTCTGCGTGCGAGGGTGGAAGCGGACCTGGCCAAGCGGCGATCGCCGGAGCAGATCGCCGGTCGGCTACGTCGAGAGTTCCCCGACGATCCGGAGATGCAGGTGCAGATCAGCGACGACCTCGCGGTCGTGTTCGCCGGCCAGGCCGAGCTGCAGGTTTCGCACGAGTCGATCTATCAAAGCCTCTACGTTCAGAGCCGCGGTTGCGCCGGAGTGCGCCTGCACCGTCACCTTCGACGGGGCCGATCCGCCCGGAAACCACGGGGCACACAGCTGAACGCGCCGGGCAAGATCCGCGACAAGGTGATGCTGAGCGAACGGCCCAAAGAGGCCAACGACCGGAAGGTCGCCGGTCACTGGGAGGGCGACCTGATCGTCGGATCCGCGTCGGGATCGGCAATCGCGACTCTCGTTGAACGCACGAGCCGGTTCGTCGTCTTGGTGCATCTGCCCAATGGCCACAGCTCCGGCGCACTCCACGATGGACTCATCAGTGCATTGGACGGTCTGCCGGTACTGCTGAGGCGCTCTTTGACGTGGGATCAGGGAACCGAGCTGGCCCGGCACGTTGACATCACCAAAGCCACCGGCGTTCCGATTTTCTTCTGTGATCCGGGCTCACCGCGGCAGCGCGGCTCGAACGAGAACACCAACGGCCTGCTGCGCCAGTACTTCCCGAAAGGCACCGATCTGAACGCCCACAGCGCTCAACGCCTCCTCGAAGTCGCCACTGAACTCAACGAGCGACCCCGCAAAACCCTCAAACGAAGCACCCCAGCCGACCTGCTCAGCGAGCTAACCTCGAGGAAGGAATTAGCCCCTGTTGCTTCCACCGCTTGAAACCGCCCATGAGATACGAGACGCTGACTCCCCACCGGCAACCAGGTCGATGCGCCAAATAGCGATCACAGAACGCCGCCACATAGCGCCGAAAGTCACACAGCAGCCAGGATGCGATTGCCCCGAGGCTGTACACGTCAGCAGCCGAGGCGTCCATCAGGGTGCACCCCAGTGAGCGGGTCTAGATCGCTCGAAAGTCGCGTCAATCAGAGTGGGTGTCCGATACTATTGGACAGAAGCGACGGAGGATCTTAGAGATGATTGGACACAAAGGGCAGGTGGTTGGCTATGTGCGCGTTAGCGCCACC
>NZ_SOFU01000002.1:29315-47749 GCF_004402245.1 Cryobacterium sp. TMT2-18-2 | reverse complement strand
CCGCACCCGTGGCGGCACCCGCACCCGTGGCGGCACCGGCACCCGTGGCGGCACCCGCACCGGTCGCCGCTCCCGAGCCCGTCGCGGCGCCCGCACCGGTGTTCGCGCCCGCACCGGTCGCGGCACCCGTTGCCGCCCCGGCACCTGCCGCTGCTCCTGTCGCCGTCCCGGCACCTGCAGCTGCCCCCGTGGTCGCGTCGGAGCCGGCCGTCTCCCGCGGATCGCACGCGGGAACATCCGGCTACGTCACCCCCATCGTCCGCAAACTCGCGAACGAGGCCGGTGTCGATCTGTCCCGCGTAGTCGGAACCGGTGTCGGTGGACGCATCCGCAAGGAGGACATCGCGCTCGCGCAGGCCAGCGCTCCCGTCGGGACGGCTGCAGCAACAGCTCCGGCCGTGGAGGTCTCCGCCCTGCGTGGGACCACCGAGCCCATGTCGCGTCTGCGCAAGGTCGTCGCCGAGCGCGCCGTCATCTCGATGCAGTCATCGGCTCAGTTGACAACGGTGGTCGAGGTCGACGTCACCCGGGTCGCGATTCTTCGCGATCAGGTGAAAGCCGATTTTCACGCCAAGACGGGCAACAAGTTGTCCTTTCTGCCGTTCTTCGCTCTCGCTGCAGCCGAGGCACTGCAGGCCAACCCGATCATCAACGCCACCATCGACGGCGACACGATCGTGTACCCGAACCAGGAGAACATCAGCATTGCGGTCGACACCGAACGCGGCCTGCTGACCCCGGTCGTGCGCAACGCGGGCGACCTCGATCTGGCCGGATTCGCCGCTCAGATCGCCGACCTCGCCCAGCGCACCCGCGACAACAAGCTCAAGCCCGACGAGCTGTCTGGTGGAACGTTCACGCTGACCAACACCGGTTCGCGCGGTGCACTCTTCGACACCCCGGTCGTCTTCCTGCCGCAGAGCGCCATCCTCGGCACCGGGGTTGTCTACAAGAAGCCCATCGTCGTCAGCCAGGGTGGCCTCGACGCGATCGCGATCCGCTCGACCGTGTTTCTGGCTCTGTCCTATGATCACCGCATCATTGACGGCGCGGATGCTTCACGCTTCCTCGTCACCATGAAGCAGCGTCTCGAGGCAGGTGCCTTCGAAGCAAACCTCGGTATCTAGTCGATGTCGTCCGTGAGACCGGACCTCGACTAGTAGTCGAAAATATCCCTGATTCGCCAGCCGGCCTCGCCCTTGACCACAAGGACCGAGGCCGGTTGTCGTTCCGCATCCGGGGCCTGAAGCGACACGAGTGCGACATCCCCCATTCGCTCCACCAGAACCGCCGCCCACGACGACAAATCCTCGTCTTCGGCGGCCCCGCCGCCCTGTTGAATCATGCGCAGGGTGTAGCTGTCGGCCGCCAGAGCCGCCGATTGCGCCTGGTACACGGCATCGAGGCAGACCACCGAGACCTCCGCCAGGCACCCGTTCCGGACCCGCAGCAGGGCCGGAAGCGCAACCACCGGGTCGTCACCGGTCACCACGGTTTCCTCTTGGGGGGACCCGTCACCGTCTACTGGGTCGCCGTCAGCCGTGGTCAACTCGGCCGGCTTTGACGCCTTCGGCCGCGCTCCGTCGGTGTGCGCTGATCCACCCGCGGCCAGCGCCGTCACCGCCAGTCCCATACTCAGCAGGGCCATGAGGGCCACGAGGAGCAGCGGCCCACGGCGGAGGCGGAACCCCCGGCCCAGCAGCGACTTCAGCCCACCGGCCGGGTGACCTTCCCGCAGCCGGCGAAGCGCCGTGCGAACGCGCGAGGCCCGGTTGCCGAACATCCGATTGGCCCGGGACGCCTCCGCGGCAAGGCGGACGTTCACCGTGGGAGCACGCCCGACGACATCATCAGTCAGAGGTCTCCGGTACCAGTCGACGGCCGGTTGCGGCCCGCTGACGGCCTCGGGGCTGCGGCCCAGCCTCACCGGCACGGCCTCAGCCCAGGCGAACAGGAGATGCTCGAGCTCGCCCCAGGCGCGGGCCGCCGAGCCAGCGGCCGGCACCGCGCACCACCGTTCCAGGTCGCGGAGGACCGACGGGACCGGCACGACGGGATCGACGTGGTCGAGCACCGTCCGGATGACCTGCGCGAGCCGACCGTGCACCAGGGCGAGCGCCTCGGGCCGCCCGCGACCGGCCTCGGGCAGCGCCCGGAGCTCTCCCAGCCCGGTCAGGACCGGGCGCCCCCTGGAGTCGAAGAGAATGCTCGCGAGGCTGACGGCCGGATGGATCAGGCCGATGGCCTGCAGCTCCGCCAATGCGGCCGCGATCGGGGCCAGGATCGTGACCACCTCCCCGGGAAGCAAGTGTCTGCGGCCCTCCAGAAAGCAGCTCAGCGACCCGCCCGTGAGCTGTTCCAGTACGAGGCAGGTGCGGCCATCGGCCAGGGTGCCGACGTCGACGAGCGTGGTCAGCCGTCCGACCGTCAGGGTGGTCAGGGCTTGGACCTCCCGTTCGATCGAGACGTCCTCCGTTCCCGGATGGAAGACCTTGAGCACGACGGATGTCGTGGAGCAACCCTGCTCCCACTCCCGCGCCTCGTCCCCGGTCGAGGTCGACCGGGACGGCGCCACGCCCACATACAGGTCGGCCCGGTCGGTGGACGCCAAGCGCCGCAGAACGCGGTAACCTGCGACCAATGCGGGGCCGCCGCCGGGCACCGCGCCAGCCGAGTGGGGCGGGGACGCAGGCCCCGGATTACGGACGCGTCGACCGCGAGTTCTCATACCGGACATGCTGGCCTCGCCGCTCCCCTCCCGGCCGACCCGGACTCGTTCCGGGGACAACCGGGCCGCCGACCCCGTGGGGAGGAACGCCGGGGTTTAGGATGAGGGAATGCTCGACTTTGTCGTCGCGGGGCTAAGCGCCAACTCCGTGCCGTATGTTGAGGGCCTTGAGCTCCAACGCGCAGTCCACCGTTCCGTCGTCTCCGGGGAGAGGCCGGACACCGTCATCTTTCTCGAACATCCGAGTGTGTATACCGCCGGGAAGCGCACAGCTCCCGAGGAGCGGCCCCGAAACGGAACCCCCGTCATCGACGCCGACCGCGGTGGGAAGATCACCTGGCACGGCCCCGGGCAGCTGGTCGGGTATCCGGTCATTCGCCTCCGGGAGCCCGTCGACGTCGTCGGCTACGTGCGCCTCCTCGAGGGAATCCTCATCGACGCCCTCCTGGGCTTCGACATCGTCGGCTGCCGAATCTCGGGCCGTTCAGGAGTCTGGGTCGGCCCGGAGGGCCGGGAAGACAAAATCGCCGCCATCGGAATCCGCGTCGCGGAAGGAGTGACCATGCACGGCTTCGCCCTCAACTGCAACAACTCGCTCGAACCGTACGACCACATCATCGCCTGCGGGATCAAGGATGCCGGCGTCACCACCATCTCGAGAATGGTCGGCCGCGACGTGAACCCGGCCGATCTCATCGCCCCCATCACGGCCCAGTTCGAGACCGCCTGGGCGGTGTCGGCATGAGCGCGGCGCCCGAGGGACGCAAGATGCTCCGCCTTGAGATTCGCAACATGGAAACGCCGATCGAACGTAAACCCGCCTGGATCAAGACGGTGGCGAAGATGGGACCGGAGTACCGCAAGCTCCAAAACCTGGTGAAGGGCGAAAACCTGCACACCGTGTGCCAGGAGGCCGGCTGCCCCAACATCTTCGAATGCTGGGAAGACCGCGAGGCGACCTTCCTGATCGGCGGGTCACAGTGCACGAGGCGGTGCGACTTCTGCCAGATCGATACCGGCAAACCTGCCGAGTACGACACGGATGAGCCGCGCCGCGTCGCGGAATCCGTCGTCAAGATGAATCTGCGTTACGCCACGGTGACGGGCGTCGCTCGCGACGACCTGCCCGACGAGGGCTCCTGGCTCTACGCGGAGACCATCCGGCAGATCCACCAGCAGAGTCCCGGAACCGGCGTTGAGATTCTGGTCCCGGACTTCTCCGGCAACCCGGACCACCTCGGCGAGGTCTTTTCCGCCCAGCCCGAGGTGTTCGGCCACAATGTGGAGACCGTCCCGAGAATCTTCAAGCGAATCCGGCCGGCATTCCGCTACGAACGGTCCCTGGACGTCCTTACCCAGGGCCGCAATGCGGGACTTATCACGAAATCGAATTTGATCCTGGGAATGGGCGAGGAGCGCTCGGAGGTCAGCCAGGCCCTCCAGGACCTGCACGACGCCGGGACCGACATCATCACGATCACCCAGTATCTGCGGCCGAGCGCGCGTCATCTGCCCGTGGCCCGCTGGGTGAAGCCGGAGGAGTTCGTCGAGCTCAAGGAGGAAGCCGAGGCCATCGGCTTCCTCGGTGTCCTCTCCGGCCCGCTTGTGCGCTCGTCCTATCGGGCGGGCCGGCTCTGGGCCCAGTCCATGCTGGCGACCGGTCGCGAGGTTCCGCCGCAACTGCGCCATCTGGCGGACGCGTCCCTCGGGTTCGCACAGGCGGTCTCCTGATCAAGAATCGGTCACGAGACATTCGGGTGACTGGGTAGTCTTGGAACCATGGCACGCAGCAAGGACAAGACTCCCCGCCCCCCCAAGAAGCCCGGCCGCATGAAGCAAATGTGGCAGGTGTTCCAGATGACACGCCGCTACGACAAGAAGATCGTGCTGTTCATGGTTCTCGGCTTCGTGGTGCCCGTCGCGGTCGCGCTGGGACTGGCCCTTATCCTGTCCCCCGGGAGCATCCTCAACATCGTCCTGTGGACGATTTCGGGTCTGCTCACCGGCATCCTCGCCATGCTCATCATCCTGGGCCAGAGGGCCGAGAAGGCCGCATACACGCAGATCGAAGGCCAGCCCGGCGCCGTCGGCGCTGTGCTGCGCGGTTCGTTGAAGCGCGGCTGGGTGGGGAGTGAGATGCCCGTCGCCGTCAACGGCAAGACTCAGGATGCCGTGTACCGGGCTGTCGGCCGCGGCGGCGTTGTGCTGATCAGTGAAGGGCCGCGCACCCGAACGGCCCGCATGCTCGAGGAAGAGCGCCGGATGGTGACCAGGCTCGGCGGCAGCATCGCCGTCACCATCATCAGCGTCGGCCCCGACGCCGATGCCGTGCCGCTGCACAAACTGGCCCGGCGCCTCACCCGGATCAAGCCCACCCTGACCAAGGCCGAGGTGCTCGCCGTGAACAACCGGTTGAACTCCATGACCAAGAAACTGCCGATCCCCAAGGGCGTCGACCCGATGAAGGCGCGTCCGCAGCGCGGGAACTAGGTACTTCGCCGCGCGGCTCAGGCTAGGAGCGGATGAGCACCGTTCCTGCGACCTTGTCGTGGAAGCCGCGCTGGTCCGAGTCCCAGACCAGAGCGGGGACCGCTAGCCCGAGCAGCAGGGACCGCACAACGGGGCGCCACAACCCGACCCAACCCGGCTGGAGCGGAACGACCCGGAGCCCGACCAGACGGTGGCCGATGCTGCCGCCGATGGTCGGGATGAACACGATCTGGAGCCCCACGAAAATGGCGGTCACAGCGAAGCCGTTGACCACGCCGCTCGTGCTGAAGAACAGTGCCGCCGCCCCGTAGGCCAGGGCCCAGTCCAGCGCGAGGGCGCCAATCCGGCGGCCGACGCGCCCCACGGACCGAGTTCCCTCGTTCGGCAGGCCGAGGCGCTCCCCCGGCCAACGGCTCGGTGGAAGTTGTCCAAAAGTGGTCGAATTCGAGGCTGCGGCAGACACGGGCTGAGTCTACCGAGCGGGCCCCGCTGTAACATGTGTGAAACATAAGCGTCACCGCCGGGTAATGGCATCCCAGTAGCCTCAAAGGAGCCGCAGCGCGCGACTTACACGTTCTATGCCCACGTCGTTTGGAGAAAAAACCGCATGTTCCGCGATTCGTCAGAAGTGCTCAAGTTCATCAAAGACACGGACGTCAAGTTCCTTGACATCCGTTTCACCGACTTGCCGGGTGTTCAGCAGCACTTCAACATCCCCGCGTCGACCGTCGATGAGGAGTTCTTCACGGTCGGGCAGATGTTCGACGGTTCGTCGATCCGCGGTTTCGCGTCGATCCACGAATCCGACATGCAGCTGATCCCGGACGTGACCACGGCCTACATCGACGCGTTCCGCACCGAGCGCACTCTCATCATGCTCTTCGACATCTACAACCCGCGCAACGGCGAGATCTACTCGAAGGACCCGCGTCAGGTTGCCAAGAAGGCCGAGAAGTACCTGGCTTCGACCGGGATCGCGGACACCGCTTTTTTCGCTCCGGAGGCCGAGTTCTACATCTTCGACGATGTTCGCTACGAAGTGAACCAGCACTCCAGCTTCTACTCCGTGGACTCCAGCGAGGGTGCCTGGAACTCGGGCAAGGAAGAGGTCGGCGGAAACCTCGCCAACAAGACGCCTTTTAAGGGCGGCTACTTCCCCGTCAGCCCGGTCGACCAGCACGCCGACCTGCGCGACGACATCTGCCTCAAGCTGATTGACGCCGGACTCATCCTGGAACGCAGCCACCACGAGGTCGGCACCGGCGGCCAGGGCGAGATCAACTACCGCTTCGACACGATGGTGCACGCAGCCGACGATCTGCTCAAGTTCAAGTACATCGTCAAGAACACCTCCGCCGAGTGGGGAAAGACGGCCACGTTCATGCCGAAGCCGCTGTTCGGCGACAACGGCTCCGGCATGCACACGCACCAGTCACTGTGGGCCGACGGCAAGCCCCTTTTCTACGACGAGTCCGGCTACGGCGGACTGTCCGACGTCGCCCGCTGGTACATCGGTGGTCTGCTCAAGCACGCACCGGCCGTACTCGCCTTCACCAACCCGAGCGTCAACTCCTACCACCGTCTGGTGCCGGGGTTCGAAGCTCCCGTCAACCTCGTCTACTCGGCGGGCAACCGTTCGGCGTCCATCCGGATCCCGATCACGGGCACCAACCCGAAGGCGAAACGCATCGAGTTCCGCGCTCCCGATGCGTCGGGCAACCCGTATCTCGCCTTCGCCGCCCAACTGATGGCCGGCCTGGACGGTATCAAGAACCGGATCGAACCGCACGAGCCGGTCGACAAGGACCTCTACGAGCTGCCGCCCGAAGAGGCCAAGAACATTCCGCAGGTTCCCGCGTCGCTCGGCGAGGCCCTCGTAGCCCTCGAGAACGATCACGACTTCCTGCTTGCCGGCAATGTCTTCACGCCCGAACTGATCGAAACCTGGATCGACTACAAGCGTGAGATGGAAATCAAGCCGCTCGCGCAGCGTCCGCACCCGTTCGAGTTCGAGCTCTACTACGGCGTCTAGACCGTAGCCCCGGCAACCGGCTGGGTATAGGCAGGAGGACCGCATCCCCTATGGGATGCGGTCCTCCTGCCTATACCGGACCTACCCGCCGAAGGGGCCGGCGCGCTCCACCGGCCCGTAGAACAGTCTCTCGAACACCGCGCGGGCGCGGCGGGTCACCGAGAGGTATTCCTCCTCGAGCTGGTTGGCAGAGCCCGGCGGGTATTCCATCACCCGGGCGACGCCCTCGAGCTGCACGCGGTCGGTCGGGAGGACATCCGCGGTCTTGTTGGTCCAGAGGGTGATCGCGGACCGGCAGCGCGACGCGAAGAGCCACGCGGTGGTGAGAGTTTCGGCATCCGTCTCGTTGACCAGACCCGCGGCGACGGCCGCGCGGAGGGCGCCGAGCGTCGACGAGGTGCGCAGCTTGGCGCTATCGGCCGCATGCTGCAGCTGAAGCAGCTGCACGAACCACTCCACGTCGCTCAGCGACCCTCGGCCGAGCTTGAGGTGCCGGTTGGGATCGGCGCCCTGCGGCAGCCGTTCGTTTTCGACTCTGGCCTTGATCCGCTTGACCTCACGGATCGCCTGTTCGCTGATCGATGACGGATACCGTACCTCGTCGGCAACGGCCTCGAAGTCGGCCAGGAGCCGGGCGTCGCCGGCGACTCCTCTCCCCCGCAACAGCGCCTGTGCCTCCCAGGTGAGCGACCAACGCCGGTAATAGGCCTCGTAGGACTCGAGGGACCTGGCGACGGAACCGTTCTTCCCCTCAGGGCGCAACCCGATGTCCAGGTCCAGAGGCAGGCGGTTGTCATCGGTGAGCCGCGACAACTCCTTGACGATGAACTTCGCCCGGTCGTGGGCTGCCTCGCCGATGAGGGTGCCCGGGCGGAAGACGTACATCACGTCGGCATCCGAGCCGAACCCCAGTTCCGAGCCGCCGAACCGGCCCATGCCGATCACGGCAAATTCGATCCCGTCGGCGTCCTGACCGTCTTCCGCACCGTCAAGCGTGGTGCCACGGATGGCGGCAAGCACCCCCTCGATGATGGTTGCGGTGACGTCGGTGAGCCCCGTCGCCAGCTCGTCGATGCTGACCTGGCCCAGAATCGCCGAGAACGCCAGCCGCAGCATTTCGCGGCGCCGGGCAGTGCGCAGGATCGAGGCGGCCGCATCCGGGCTCTCGTGCCGTGCCAGCACGGCGCGAGCCTCCTCACGGAGGGTGGCCGCGCTGCGGGGCCGCAAGTCGTCCTCGTCTTCCAGCCAGGCCACGGATTCGGGAATCGTCTCCAGGAGCTCGCCGACGAAACGGGATGAGGACAGCACCCGGGTGAGTCGCTCGGCGGCCCCGGATGAGTCGCGGAGCATGCGCAGGAACCAGTAGGTCGTACCGAGACTGTCGCTCAGGCGCCGGAACGCGAGCAGCCCGTAGTCGGGGTCGGCTCCCTCGGAGAACCATTGCAGCAACACAGGCAGGAGATTGCGCTGAATCGTGGCCCGTCGGGACACCCCGCCGGTGAGGGCCGCGATGTGACCGAGGGCCCCCTTGGTGTTGCGGAATCCGATGGCGGCCAGCCGGGCCTCGGCCTGGGCGCTGGTGAGGCCCAGCCCGTCCGCCGGGAGCGCGGCCACCGCGGACAGAAGTGGGCGGTAGAACAGGCGCTCATGCAGGCCGCGCACCCGGTGCTTGGTGTTCAGCCACCGGACGCTCAGCTGGGCGGCGTTCGGCGCGAGCCCGGTCGCCCGGGCGAGGACGCGAAGGCTCGACTCGTCGCGCGGGACAAGGTGGGTGCGCCGGAGCTTCTCCAGCTGCAAACGGTGCTCCATCAGCCTCAGGATGCGGTACTCCTGAGCGAACTCGGCCGCTTCAGCGCGCCCGACGTATCCGCTCTCGGCCAGCGCGGACAGCGCTGGCAGGGTGCCGGCCTGCCGAACCGCCGGATCCGCCTGACCGTGCACGAGCTGCAGAAGCTGCACGGTGAACTCGATGTCGCGAAGGCCGCCGGGGCCGAGCTTCAACTGCACGGCGACTTCGTCCTCCGGTATGTTCTTGGTGACGCGCTCGCGCATCCGCTGCACGGACTCGACGAAATTCTCCCGGCTGGCACTGGTCCACACCTTTGGGGACACCGCCGCCACATACCGACCCCCGAGCTCGAGGTCGCCCGCCAGTGGTCTGGCCTTCAGCAGCGCCTGGAACTCCCAGCTCTTCGCCCAACGGTCGTAGTAGGCCAGGTGAGACTCGAGGGATCGCACCAGGGCGCCGGACTTGCCCTCGGGACGGAGGTTCGGGTCCACTTCCCAGAGCTCGGGTTCGACGGCGGGCTGATTCAGTCCCCGCATCAGCAGGATCGCGAGCCGGGTGGCGATATCGACCGCGCGCGGTGCTTCCAGGCCGGCGGCCGGGTCACCCTCGGCGACGAAGATCACGTCGACATCGCTGACGTAGTTCAGTTCGGCGGCGCCGGCCTTGCCCATGCCGATCACCGCGAGCCGAGTGGCGCGCACCTCTTCCTCCGGGAATACGCCTCGCCCCGCGACCAGGCCGGTGGACATGCTCCGCGCGACGGCCAGGGAGGCCTCCAGCGCGGCGGCCGCCAGGTCGGCGAGCGTGCGGGCGACGGCGTCCAGGCCCGCGACCGGGTCGGCCTGCTCGAGGTCGTAGGCGGCCAGCTGCGCCAGTCGGCGCCGGTAGCGCACCCGCAGGGCGACCCAGCCCTCATCGTCGACGAGGCTGGCGAAACCGTCTCGGGTACCGACCGAATCCAGCAGGTCCTCGATCAGTTCCGGCAGGTCGGGAAGGGCCGTGAGCGGCTGGGCGAGAACCGTCAATTCCTCCGGATGACGCAGGAAGAACTCGGTCAGTCCGCTCGACGCGCCGACGACTCGCAACAGCCGCTGGGTCGCCTCCGGGTGCAGCAGCAACGCCCGCACCTCGTGCGGTGCCTGGCGCAGCAGAGACACGAGGGCCGCGAGGGCGGCATCCGGGTTGGCCGTCTTGCCGAGCAGCGGCAGCAGGGCGGCCGATTCGGGTCCGCCCAGGTCACCGACCTCGTCCAGCCGGAAACGCACCTCTCGCAGCTCGACGAAGCCTACCCGGGCGAGCTCGGTCAGGGTCAGCTGTTCCCGTGCCATCCGGTCTCGTCTCCCGACCGTTAGAGCATCTCGAGGTTCTTGTCGAGCTCGAAGGGAGTGACCTGCGAGCGGTAATCCTTCCACTCCTGGCGCTTGTTCAGCAGCACATAGTTGAACACGTGCTCGCCCAGCGTCTCGGCAACCAACTCGGACTCCTCCATGTACTGGATCGCGTGGTCCAGGCTCGCTGGAAGCTGCCGGTAGCCCAGAGCGCGCCGCTCGGTGTCGCTCAGGCCCCACACATTGTCCTCGGCCTCGGGGGGAAGCTCGTAGCCCTCTTCGATTCCCTTGAGCCCGGCGGCCAGCATGAGGGAGTACGCGAGGTACGGATTCGCTGCCGAGTCGATGGCCCGGTACTCGACGCGGGCGCTCTGCCCCTTATTGGGCTTGTAGAGTGGCACCCGGATCAGGGCGGACCGGTTGTTATGGCCCCAGCACACGAAGCTGGGGGCTTCGTCCCCGCCCCACAGTCGCTTGTAGGAGTTCACGAACTGGTTCGTGACGGCGGTGATCTCCGGGGCATGCTTGAGCAGCCCGGCGATGAACTGGCGGCCGGTCTTAGAGAGCTGGTATTGGGCGCCCGCCTCGAAGAACGCGTTGGTGTCGCCCTCGAACAGGGACAGGTGCGTGTGCATTCCTGACCCGGGGTGCTCCGACATCGGCTTCGGCATGAACGTCGCGTAGACGCCCTGCTCGATGGCCACCTCCTTGATGACCGTGCGGAAGGTCATGATGTTATCCGCCGTGGTCAGCGCATCCGCGTAGCGCAGGTCGATCTCGTTCTGACCGGGACCGGCCTCGTGGTGGCTGAATTCCACCGAAATGCCCAGGTCTTCGAGCATCCGCACCGACCGGCGGCGGAAGTCGTGGGCTGTGCCGCCGGGAACGTTGTCGAAGTAGCCGGCGTGGTCCACCGGCACGGGGCCGTTCTTGCCATACTTGGACGACTTGAGCAGGTAGAACTCAATTTCGGGGTGGGTATAGAACGTGAAACCGCGGTCGGCTGCTTTGGCCAGCGTGCGCTTGAGCACATTTCGCGGATCGGCGACGGCCGGCTGACCGTCCGGCGTCATGATGTCGCAGAACATGCGGGCGGTCGGGTCGATCTCGCCGCGCCAGGGCAGGATCTGGAACGTGGTCGGGTCCGGGTGCGCGAGCACATCCGCCTCGAACGACCGGGTGAGACCCTCGATCGCCGAACCGTCGAAACCGAGACCCTCGGCGAATGCGCCCTCAACCTCTGCGGGTGCGATGGCCACCGATTTGAGGGTGCCGACGACATCCGTGAACCAGAGTCGGATGAACTTGATTCCCCGCTCCTCGATGGTCCGAAGAACGAAGTCGCGCTGCTTGTCCATTCACGCCCTTTCTTGTCGCTCCCTAGGCTACTGTCTGGCGTGGACTCTCGGGCGAAACCGACCGCCGATCGGCCCGAACGCTCCTTGACTACACTTGAGGCATGCCAGAGTCGACCGTTCCGGACGAACCTCAGCCCGTCAGCGAGCTGAATCCCTTCGTTTCCGTGCAGTCCGGACCCAAACGGGTGCGGACGCGCCATTTTCACAACGCCAAGCAGCAGGGCATCCCGATTACGGGGCTCACCAGCTACGACATGCTCACGGCCCAGATCTTCGACCAGGCCGGCATCGACTTCCTGCTCGTGGGCGATTCGGCCGGTAACAACGTGTTCGGCTACGAGACCACCCTCCCGGTGACGGTCGACGAGCTCATCCCGCTCACCCGGGCCGTCGCGCGCGCCGTGACCCGCGCACTCGTCGTCGCGGATATGCCCTTCGGTTCGTACGAGACCGGCCAGAGCGAGGCCCTGCACACCGCCGTGCGTTTCATGAAGGAAGCGCAGGCCCACGCGGTCAAGCTCGAGGGCGGGGTTCGCAGCCACAAGCAGATCAAGCGCATCGTGTCATCGGGGATCCCCGTGATGGGGCATGTCGGCTTCACCCCTCAGAGCGAGCACGGGCTGGGCGGACACATGATCCAGGGCCGCGGCGAGGCCGCGGATCAGCTGATTGAAGACGCCCTCGCGGTGCAGGACGCCGGCGCCTTCGCGGTCGTACTCGAGATGGTCCCGGCGACGGTCGCGGCACTGGTCACCGCACGGCTCGACATCCCCACGATCGGGGTGGGTGCTGGGCCCGACGTCGACGGCCAACTGTTGGTGTGGACGGATTTCGCCGGCATGACCGAGGGGCGAGTGCCCCGATTCGTTCGGCAGTACGCCAACCTGCGCGGCGTGCTGACGGATGCTGTGCACCGGTTCAAGGACGACGTCGACTCCGGCGCGTACCCCGGGCCGGAACACAGCTACGAGTAGATCTCGCCGCTCGCGGGACTAGCGGTCGTTTTCGGCCTCTTCCGCGGCCCACTTGGCGCTGTTCGCGCGCAGCTTCTCCAGCGCGTGGACGGCCTCCTCCCGGGTGGCGAACGGCCCGACGCGGTCTATAGAGGGGGACTGCATCCCCTGCTCGACCGCGCCCGTGCGCATGTTGTACCAGAACTGATGATCGGTGCCTTCGGACATAAGCTTGATCCTATGCCTAAGGATTCTGTTGGTCACCTCCTCCCGGGCGCGGTTTCTCCGCTCCGCGCCGTTCCCCGCCACATCGTGCGCCCGGAGTACGTCGGTAAGGGGATGCCCTCGCCCTTCACCGGATCGGATCTGTACTCCTCCGAGCGCATCGAGCTGATCCGGGAATCAGGCCGGATTGCGGCCGGGGCCATCGAAGCTGTCGCACAGGCCATCCGCCCCGGCGTGACGACAGAGGAACTCGACCGGATCGGCCACGAGTTCATGATCGAGCGTGACGCCTACCCGTCGACGCTCGGCTATCGGGGGTTCCCCAAATCACTGTGTAGTTCCGTGAACGAGGTCATCTGCCACGGCATCCCGGACGACACCGTTCTTGAGAACGGCGACATCGTCAACATCGACATCACCGCCTACAAGAACGGTGTGCACGGCGACACGAACGCCACCTTCATCGTCGGTGAGGCACGGGATGAGGTCAGGCTCCTCGTCGAACGCACCCGGGAGGCTCTCGCCCGCGGTATCAAGGCCGTCGCTCCCGGACGCCAGGTGAACGTGATCGGCCGCGCCATCGAGTCCTACGCCAAGAGGTTCGGCTATGGGGTCGTTCGGGACTTCACCGGACACGGCGTCGGCGAGGCCTTCCACTCCGGCCTGATCATCCCGCACTACGACTCCGCTCCCGTCTACGACACCGTGATGGAGGTCGGCATGGTCTTCACGATCGAACCGATGCTCACCCTGGGCGGGACCGACTGGGACATGTGGGCGGATGACTGGACCGTGACGACCCGAGACAAGAGCATCACCGCCCAGTTCGAGCACACCCTCGTGGTGACCGACCGCGGCGCCGAGATCCTCACCCTCTCCTGACAACCGGTAGGTTTTGACTATGAGTTCAACCATGGCCATCGGCATTGACATTGGCGGCACCGGGATCAAGGGAGCGGTGGTCGATCTGTCCACCGGGAAGCTCCTGTCCGATCGCGTGAAGCTTCCCACGCCCAAAGGCGGCCGACCAGCCGACATCATCGAAACGACCAGGACCCTCCTGACAACCGTTTCCGCCGAGGAGGGTGCCGGCGCGCTGCCGGTGGGCATCTGCTTCCCCGCCGTCGTCAAGAACGGCCACACCATGTCGGCCGCCAACGTCTCGGACAAGTGGATCGGCCTCTCCGCCGAGAATCTCTTCGAGAAGGGTCTCGGCCAGCCCATTCACTTCGTGAACGACGCGGATGCCGCCGGCTACGCGGAGACGCAATTCGGCGCGGCGAAGGGGGTGAGGGGGGTGGTCATCATGACGACCCTCGGCACCGGAATCGGAACCGCACTGCTCAACGACGGTTTGCTGGTGCCGAACACCGAACTCGGCCATCTGCAGATCGAGGGCGTCGACTACGAAACCAAGGCCGCGTACTCCGCCAAGGAGAGGGAGAACCTGAGCTGGGAAAAATGGGCCGGTCGGCTGCAGAAGTACTACTCGACCTTGGAGGCACTGTTCTCGCCGGACCTCTTCATCGTCGGCGGCGGCGTGTCCAAGCACCACCAGGACTTCCTGCCCCTTCTGCGACTGAAGACAGCCATCATCCCGGCCGTGCACCGCAACAACGCGGGAATCCTCGGGGCCGCCGCACTCGCCGTCAAGCATCAGGGCTGACCTGCCCGGGGTGGCAGCGCCCCGGCGCAGAACCTGGAGGCCGGAGGGTGGAATGGGCCGACTATTACGCCGGGTTCTGTCCCGATGCCGTAGCACCCTGGACGGCCATCTATCTCGGGACTACGTTGCCGTAGCCCTCTAGCGGTCTACCCGGAAACTCGGCGAGCCGCCTTGGCGTTTCCTGTCTGACCTTGCTCCGGACGAGGTTTACCTAGCCGACCAGGTCACCCTGGCCTCTGGTGGTCTCTTACACCACCGTTTCACCCTTACCACCGGCCGAAACCGGAGGCGGTCTACTTTCTGTGGCACTGTCTCGCGGGTTACCCCGGGTGGGTGTTACCCACCATCCTGCTCTGCGGAGCCCGGACGTTCCTCGGCATCCGCTGACCCGAAGGTAGCGGATGACGCGACCGTCTTGCCGACCCATTCCACAGTCCAGAGTACAGGCCGCCGGCGGGGCCCGGCTCCACCTAGATCCCGGACTCCTCCGTGCGAACCAGGATCGCCCCGCAGTCCGGGCAGAACAGGACCTCGTCAGCCGGCGAGGAACGCACGGCATCGAGGTCACTGCCGGTGAGCGTCATCGTGCAGCCGCTGCAGGTGCGCGCCCGCAACAGGGCGGCGGCGTTTCCCCGCCCCGTCACGAAACGTTTCTCGTACAGCGCGGCGAGGTCCTCGGCGACGCTGCCGGCGACGGCGGCCCGGTCCCGGCGGAGTTCGCCGAGCTGCCGGTTCAGATCGGCGAGGCTTTCGTTGCGCGCCTGCTCGGCGTCATGGATTTGGAGCGCGATCGCGTCCCGTTCCGCCTCCACCGCGGAGACGGTCGCATCGCTCTCCTCGAGCCGTTCCATCACCGCGATCTCGATCTCCTCGAGCGCGAGGAGGCGTTTGCGCAGCGCCGCAAGCTCCGTCTCCAAAGCCTGCACGTCTTTCACCGAGGAGGTGTGCTGAACCCGGTCGGTGTCCCGCGCGATGCGCTTCTCGACCACATCGACGTCGGATTCGATCCGCGCCAGCTCGGTGCGCACGTCATCACGTTCTCCGGCGCGCGTGCCGAAGGCCATCCGGGTGGTGTCGAACAACGTGGTGAGTTCCCGGATCTCGGCGTGCTGGGGCAGGGCCTTCGTCTGGTGCTCGACCTGCTGCAGCCTGATGTCGAGGGACTGAAGCCGGAGAAGCTCCTTCTGTTCTACGGGGGATGCCTTCACGATGTCCTGACCTTTGCAAATAGAAATATGAACGAGCGTTGGGGGTGAATCCGAACTTCATCGGCAGGCTACTGCACGATCGCGAAGTCCCAGGGATCCGTGCGCAGGGAACTGCTGGTGATGCGCACACCAGGCAGAAGAGCCCGCAACTGTTCGGCGGCCGGTTCGATCCAGAGCCATTCACTGGCCCAGTGCGACACGTCGATCAGGGCAGGGGTGCCCCCCGACAGCCCGGACTGCTCACGGGCCTCCGACGCCGGGTGGTGACGGAGATCGGAGGTGATATACACATCGGACGACTGCACGGCGGGATGAGGGAGAAGGGAATCGCCTGCACCACCGCAGAGCGAGACGGTTTCGACGACACTGCCGTACTCCCCCGCGACCCGGACGCCGGTGGCGGTCGCCGGCAGGAGCTGGGCGAGGCGGTGGGCCAGTTGGCCCAGGGTGGTCGGGTGCGCGAGCCGGCCGACCCGGCCGATTCCCGTTCCCGCCGCGGCGCCCGCCGTGATGGGGGCTGGGTCAACGAGGCCGAGTCGGGTGGCGAGGATGTCCGAGACGCCGTCCACGACGACATCCGCGTTGGTGTGCGCCGCAAGGAGAGCGCAATTCGCTCGGATCAGACGACCGATCAGGGCGCCCTTGTAACGGTCTTCGGCGACCGACGTGACGCCGCGCAGCAGGAGCGGATGGTGAACCAGGAGCAGGTCTGCGTCATATCCGACCGCCTCGTCCACGGTCGCGGAGACGGCGTCCACAGCCAGGTGGATCGACTCGACCGGCTGGCCGGGGTTGCCGCAGACCAGACCCGGGGCGTCCCAGACTTCGGCACCGGACAACGGCCACAGTTCATGGATGATTCGACTTACATCGGCGAGTGAGACGGGCACCTCGTAAGCCTACCGGTGACGAGGCGGTGCGCTCTCCTGACGACGGTTGGCCGGGATCCCGAAGAACTGCAAGCGCGGTCACCGCCACCAGAAGCAGCCCGAGCCCGGCCCAGCCGGACGGTGGCAACCGCTCGCCGACGATCAGGACCGCCAGCAGCGTAGCCACGAGCGGTTCGACTAGGGTGATGCTGGTCGCCGTGCTGCCGCGGACCGTGCGCAGGCCGCGGCCGAAAAGCAAGTAGGCGACGAACATGGGCCCGATCGCGAGGTAGGCGGTGACGCTCAGGCTGCCGGTGCTCTGGAGCAGCTGTGCTCCCGTGGCCGCGAGCACCGGTACGAGGCACAGCGCGCCGACGCCGAAGAGCGCCCCCATCGTGGCCCGGGAGCTGTGCCCGCCCGCGATCACCCGGTGGGATGCGTGCGTGTAGAGCGCGTAGCTGAGCCCGGCCAACAGCCCGAGCAGAACGCCCAGAAGAGCGGACCCGGCGGCCTGGTCCGACTGCCGGCCGTTGATCAGCAGAATCGTGCCGAGCAGAGCCACCAGTGTGCACAGTGCCCAGAGCCGTGTGACCGCCCGGCGCTCCGCCAGGAACTCGATCCCCGCGGCAAAGACGGGCGCAGACCCCAGCGACACGACCGTGCCGACAGCCACCCCGGCCAGGTTAATCGCACTGTAGAAAGCGAGCGGGTAGACGACGATGCCGGCGACCCCTGCCAGCACCCAGCGGCGCACGGAGCAGTCTCGGAGGGTTGCCCGGGCGCTTCGGGCGGAAAGCGTGAAGAGCAGCGCGCCGCCCACGACCATCGTGGCCGCCCCGGTCGCCAGCGGGCTGACGCTGCCGGGCAGGAAGTGCGCGGCCGTGCCCGTCGTGCCCCAGAGCAGCGCGGCCAGAAAGATGGGGGCCACGCCGAGCCGGCTCGCGACGGTTCGCGGCGGCGTCACCATCCGAGAGTGCCGGGAGCCCCCTTGAACGGTCCGACGACCCGGGAGGTGATCCAGCCGCCGTAGAAGTCGCCCGGCTGAGGCAGCACCGCTTCCCCGTTCACGGTAACGAGGTCCATCCGTCCGGGGTACAGCGCGACGCGGTTTGCCAGATCCTCGAAGCCCCGCGTCGGCGACGGGTAGTACCACCCGGCCGCCTTCTCCACACGCCCCGGGGTGACCACGCTCAGGTACGACGCCTCGCCCTTGTACTCGCAGTACGATCGGCCGGTCACCGGTTCGAGGCTCCCCGCCCGGAACGCGGAACGCGGCAGGTAGTAGACCGGCGGATGGCTGGTCTCGAGCACCCGGACGGCATCGTCGGTGTCGACCAGGACCAGGCCCCCGAGGGTGACGACGACCCGGTCGGCGCTCGCCTCCACGCGGGGCGGTCGCGGGTAATCCCAGGCCGATTCCTGGCCGGGTCCGGGCACAACCCGGTTAGTGCGATACGGCTTCATCCGGCCAGCGTACCGGGAGCGGCCGGGCGAATTCGAACAGTGGACGAACCCTCCTAGCGCTGCAACTCCACCCCGAAGACGGCGGCCTGGGTACGGCGCTCCATGCCGAGTTTGCTGAGCACCCCCGACACATAGTTCTTTACCGTCTTCTCCGCCAGGTCAAGGCGCTCGCCGATCTGGCGGTTGGTGAGGCCCCGGGAGATCAAATCGAGGACTTGCCGCTCTCGCGTCGTCAGCGCTCGGGCGGCTGGGTCTCCTCGGTCCAGCCCCAAGGAGGTTGCCACCCGGCTGGCCAGCAGCGGGGTGAGCAGCGACTCCCCCCCC
>NZ_SOFU01000002.1:0-29258 GCF_004402245.1 Cryobacterium sp. TMT2-18-2 | reverse complement strand
CCCCCCCCCCCCCCCCCCCCCGGCCACACGCCGGATTCCCTCCACCAGGCGTTCACCGCGGATGTCCTTCAAGACATAGCCGGACGCCCCAGCCAGGACAGCGGCGCGGCTGGCCACGTCGTCGTCGAACGCCGTGAGTATCAGGCACCGGATGCCGGGATCCCTCCCGCGGATGTCCCGGCAGGCGTCGATGCCGCTTCCGTCGGGCAGCCGCACGTCAAGGACCACGACGTCCGGCCGGGTGGCGGCGACCCTGGCCACGGCCTGCCGCCTCGTTGCCGCCTCCCCCACCACTTCCAGGTCGGCTTCGGCGTTGATCAGGGCAGCCAGGCCGATACGGACGACGTCATGGTCGTCGACCACAAACACGCGCGTCATCGCGAAGTCCCTGCGGTAGCGTCGCTCACGCGCGCCGTCCAACGCAGCTCGGCACCGCGCGGCGCCCGGCCGATCAGCGACACCATCCCCTGCCAGCGTTCGGCTCTGACCGCCAGATTAGCGACGCCGCTGCGCCGACTTGCGCCGGTCAGACCGACGCCGGTGTCGCCGATCTCGACCGTGAGGATGTCCGCCGCGACCGAGACGCGCACTTCCGCCTCCCGGGTTCCAGAGTGCCGGACCACGTTGGTCAGCCCCTCGCGCACGACTGCCACGACATCATCAGCCAGAGAGGTGGAAACGAGCAGATCGATCGCCCCGGAGAACACCACCCGCGGCGGGTGCGCGAAGAGAGGCCCGACCTCGTCGAGCAGGTCGACGATTCTGCGGCGAAGCCCGTGCCGGTCGGGGTCCGCCTGCGTCGACAACCCGAAGATCGCGGTGCGGAGATCGGTGATGACCGCGTCAAGGGCTCCCACCTGGTCGGCCAGCCGCCGCCCGAACACCGGGTCGGCGGTCATCCCGCCGAGGGCGCGCACGGCGAGCCCCACAGCGAACACCCGCTGAATGACCCGGTCGTGCAGCTCACGTGCGATCCGGTCGCGATCGGTGAGCACCGCCAGACGCGCCCGGTCCGTGCTGCTCCGCTCGAGGTGGCGGCCCACATATGCCAGTCGGGCGAAATCGACGGCAGAATCGAGGTCCACGGCAGTGAACGGAAGCGCCCCGCTGGGCCGGGAGGCGGTGAGCACCACTGCGGGCGGGCCGGATTCCCCGGCTTTCCCCAGCGGGACCACCAGGGTCGGCCCGAGCATCAGGAGCGACTCGGGGCCCGCAGCCTCGCGCTTTTCCCGGCCGACGAGGATCGGCCGGCCGGTGGCCAGCGCCCGGCCGCACAGGCTCCCCGCCACGGGGAAGGTCAGGCCGTCCAACGGTCGAGTGGCACTTCCATGAGCCGCATGGACGACAAAACCGTCCCCCGCGCCCGAATCAACACCAGGCGGCCCGATAACGCAGACCAGGGCCGCATCCGCAGCCGACGCGAAGATGTCTGCCAGCACCATCAGCGGGTCACCCGTTCGCTCACCCAGCAAACCCTCGATGAAATCGGCGGATGCGGCCACCCACCGCGACCGGCACTGGAGGGCAGATGCGCCGGCAGTTCGATCACTGTCTCCGGGAGAGCCTCAGGTCGTTCGTTCAGGGTGACCGGGATAGTTTTGTGGGGCATGACCGGGGACCGCCTCTCGTCTGGTAGCGGGGATACTACCCGCACGAGACCTTCGGCCCTGTCCCCGTCCGGCAGGCACTGCCATAATGACGTGGATCGGACTGTCCGGTGCGATTCCACCCCAGAGCAGGAGTCACACCCATGGTTGAAAAAGTGATCGTCGCCATTGACGGTGGGGCCGCGAGCAAGGCAGCCCTGGAGTGGGCCCTCGACCGGGTTGTGACGCTCGAACGGATGCAGGGCACGCCCGTGCAACTCGAACTCACCACGGTGGTGGAGCTGGGCTGGTACCCCGCTGAGGGATCGGACTATTCCAGTCAGCCTGCCTACGAGCGCCCGCTCGCGGAAGCCCTTCGACGAGTCGAACAGGTGGCACCCTCCTGCCGGAAGACGAGCTACATCCGCCATGGCGTCCCGGTCGATGAGCTGGCGCGGGCGTCGGCGACCGCCGACCTTCTGGTCATCGGCACGAACAAGACCGGTGTTCTCGCCGGGACGGTCTTCGGCACCCTTCCCCTTCGCATCGCGGCCCACGCCCGATGCCCCGTCGTCGTCGTCCCCGTCAACTGGCAGGCGCGTGGCGGCCACATCGTCGTGGGCATGGAGAACGACGTCACGGCCCTGGTCGCCGTTGACTTCGCGGCCCGCGAAGCCGAGCGTTACAAACTCCCTCTCGATATCGTCCATGCCTGGACCATTCCCGCGACCGTGGCCGTCGAATACGGTGCCGTCCTGCCCTACGAGGAGATACGAGACGCCCACGCGCGCATTCTGTCGGGGGCAACGAGGAGGGTTCGCGACGCGCATCCGGCGCTGCATATCGCCGAGGTTCTGGAACAGGGCACCGCGGCATCCGTGCTCGTGAACGCCTCCCACACGGCGTCCCTCGTCGTCGTCGGCACACACGGCCGGGGTGCCGTCGGCAGCCTCTTTCTCGGTTCGGTCAGCCACGACGTGCTGATGAACCTGCCGTGCCCGGTCGCTGTGGTCCCCCGCCCGGCCGGTGAACGCGCCGAGTCCCGACCGGGCTCCACGGAAGGTGCGGAGAAGCGGTGAACACCTACTACATCGGATTCGACGGATCGGATCCGAGCAGGTCCGCCTTCAGCTGGGGTCTGGCTCGGGCGGTAGCGGACGGGTCGCCCGAGGTCCTGCAAGGATCTCCCGCCTGACGCTCGCCGCGGTACCGACATCCGACGGTGTTTTGGTCGTCGGAACCCACAAGACCGGTTCCCTGAGCGGACGCGTGCTCGGCTCCCGCAGCGTCCCGCGGCGCCCAGGAGGCGCGCCACCTTGGCCACGAACCCATCCTCGTGCATGCGCCGTCGACTTCGCGTGCGGAGCCCGGAGCCGCCGGCCGACGCTCTGCTCGATGTCGGCAGCGAGGCTATCTTGCTGGTGCTCGGAATATCACATCCGAGGCCGGTGACCCAGTCGGTGCCCGGTTCAGCAGCCACGACGCCCTGATGAACATCGACGCACCTGTGCTGATCGCCCGGTCCGACTGACACACTCCGATTCGCACGCTCCGATTCGAGCGCTGTGAATCATTTAGACGGGTTCGCTGACCGGTCCGGTCCGGTCTCGGTGACGGCGACCCTGATCACGGCGACTGGGCAGGGCATGGTCAAAACGAGCACATGACTGACCGAACCCAGCCAGAAGCGAGCGAACCCGTGACGACCGTGGCTGCCTACAACGAGAAGCCGCGCACCGGTCGCCGCCGACACGAGTGCGTCCACCGGTAACCCGAGGTCGAGCCGCAGGTCGAGCTTCAGGTCCGGATAGCGTTCGGCCAGTCCCGCCACCGCTTCGGCGAGGACCAGGCGGTCGGCCTCATCGGGCACCATCGGCCAGTCGATCATGGCGCGATCTTCGGTCCACGGTACCGGTGCGCTCCAGCAGTACAGCGCCGTCAACCGCTCGCTCAGGCGGTCCGCCTGATCCGCGGCGAATGTCACCGCGGCGAGAGATGCCTCGGAACCGTCCACTCCGACGACGACGCCGGTGCCGCGCTGTTCTTCCCGCTCGGGCACGACGACGACGGAACCGCCGGCGTAGGCCGCGATCTGCGCGGCTTGGGTGCTGAAGACATAGTCCCGAAACCGGCCCAGGGCGTGCGAGCCCACAACGAGGAGTTGCGCGCCGACGGCCCAGTCGGTGAGGGCCCCGGTAGGCGAGCCCTCAAGGACCGTCGTGTGAAAAGTCAGGTCAGGAGCGACACTGCGGGCCTCCTCGGCCTCACGGGCGAGCAACAGTTCGGCCTGCTCGCGGGCCGCGTGCAGAAACCCGGCCGGGGTCGTGCCGAAGGTCGCGTCGACGACGTGCACCAACTCGATTTCCAGGCGCCGGGGACGCGCATAGTCGAACGCCCACTGGAGCGCGGCCCGAGCCGCAGGCCGACCGCTGACCCCCACTACAAGACGGTTGTCCATGACGACCTCCTCCGCTCCCCGGCACAGCGGGCAGAACGGGGTTTACGATGTCGCGCGCCGATCCGCCAGAACAGGGCCGAAAGTCCCGACGTCGGTCAGGACGTCAGTAGTCGAACTCGTCGAACTGTGGCGAATCCAGGCCGTCGCCCGTCCACGAGGCTCGGCCCGAGGCCGTGCCGACCAGGGCCTTATGGCGGAGAGTGTCCACCGTCTCCGGCTCCAGCAGCTCTGACCGAGCGAAACCGGCAGTGACGCAGACCAATTGGCCGGATCCGCCGATCAGGATCTGGATGCGGCCCAGCAGGCCGGTCTCTTCGACGATCGGGATGTCGACGACATCGACCTGGGGACGGAGACTCAACGCCTCGGCATAGTGCATGACGGCATCCGCGAGATCATCGCCCGTGATGACCGATCCGCCGGGGTGAAATATACGCTTCATGGTAGACCCCTGATTGTTCACGAAATGGACATGTGCAGCCAGGGTCTGGGGCATTTTCTGATTCTAGACCGTGCGGGGTCTAAAGGTCGAGAGTTCGGTTCACAACCTGCTCGGCAACCTCGACCAGCCGCTGGCCGTTGTCGCGGGCATATTGACGCAGGATCGCGAAGGCCTCTTCCATGTCGACGGTGTGGGTGAAAGCGACGACGCCCTTGGCCTGCTCGATCAGAACGCGGCTACTGAGCGCGCGTTGCAACTGCGTCCGAGCCACGTCGCTCTCCCTGATGGCCCGTTCCTGAAGAATGCCGATGGTGGCGGTGTCGGCCAGCGCCTGGACCGTGCGCAGGTCCTCCGCTCCCAGACCGCCGAGGCGATCCCAGAAGAGATTGAGCGATCCGATGGTCGTCGCTCGCAGCCGCAGGGGAACCGAGTGCATCGACTTCAAGCCGAGTTCGAGCGCTCCCGCCCGAAATCTCGGCCACGCCGGGGCGAGGACATCGAGGTCGGGAATAGCCACCGGTTTGCCGGTCGTGTAGCACTCGACGCACGGCCCATTGCCGGCCCGCAGCTGCAGGATCTCAATCAGGCGACTGCGTTCGTTGGTTGAGGCCACGACCTCGAGATCGTTGTCGTTACCGGCGGAGAGGATGATCCCGACCGCGGACGCCCCGAAGAGTGTGCCGCAGGTCTCTACGAGTGTGTGCAGCAGGTCGACGACGTCGTACCCGACGACAAGCGTGTCGGCCAGCGTGACGAAGGTCTCGACCAACTGACCTTCACGTGTTCTGGTCACCATAAATCCACCCTAAGACCCGTTCAATTCTGATGTGAAATCAACTTTTCGCGCCACAACATCGTCCGCTACCTCACGGACGGTGCGCGCGTGGGAGAACGCGTAGCCCTGGAGGATCAGGAGGGCATCCGAAGCTCCCACGTTCAATTGGGCCAGAACCATCCCCGTCGCTTGGTGCACAACGCGACGCGCGTAGCCCTCGTCGGCGTCAGGGTCCGGCTTCATCGTATGCGAGAGCAGGACGCGCCGAAGCATCTGTCGGGCGGCGATCCCGACCAGCATCGTGGCGTCGGCGATCTGAACTCCGGTCAGGGTGCGCGGGCGTGGAGAGTACAGATCAACCGCTCCGATGTCCAGCGTGCCGACGACCATCGGGAACGCGAACACGCTTCCCACGTCGGTCTCGTCGGTCTCGTCGATGGATTGTGTGAAAACCGGCCAAGCCGGATTGCCGTGGTGTCGAATATCGCTGTTCAGAACCGGGCGACGAGTCGTCAGGGCTTCCCAGCACGGACCTTCGCCGAGATCAAATTGCAGCTCGTCGAGCCGTGCGGCGGACGCGTCGCACGCGCACGCGGTTTCGGTGCCAAACGGTGCGCCGAGGGTGGAGATCGCCACGCCGGTGACGGGCAGCACCCGCAGGAACGGCGAGCACAGGTCCGTGCTGGTCCGGTGCGCGTTGGACAACTCCTCGACGGCGAGGCCGAACGATTGACGGTCAGACCGGGACATGACGACGATCACTCCCCATGGCATCCGTTACTCGGGTCGAAATTGCTCGCATTGAAGTCGCTCGCGCGTGAGTGTGCACGGTGCCTTCACGACCTCTCGGCTCCGCAGAAGAGCGACGATTTTTCCGCGGCGGGCATCGGCTTCCACAAATCTCGGCGTTTCCCGCATTGCGCAGAACCCGGCTCCGCAGTTTGAGTGAAGAACCTGCGCCCGACCTGTGTACGCCCCGGGGATCGGTGACGACCGGATGGGGCGTAGGCCGAGTCAGTCGGCGAGCCTGCGAAGCATCTCCAGCACGACCGCGGCCGAGCGGTCGGCCGCGTCGTCAATGTGGGTGAGATGATCGACAATCGGTCCGCACAGGTCGGAGATGCCGCGGACCGCCACGAACGGTACGCCGTGCGCGAAGCAGGTTTGAGCAGCGCCCACGGATTCCATGTCGGTGGCGAGAACCCCGGGGAACAGCACGCGGAGGCTCTCTGCGCGCTCCACGCTCACGAAGGCGTCGCTGGAGACCAGCAGCCCGCGGCGCACGACCAGCGCCGATCCGTCGGGCATCCGGGCAGCGGATTCGGCGCCGCGCAGCGCCGCAGTCGCTCCCTCGTAGCGAGCCGGCATACCGGGCACCTGGCCGAGCGCGTACCCGAAGGCGCGTGCATCAGCGTCGCTGTTGAGGTATTCGCTCCCGATGACCACCTCGCCCACTCGCACCTGGGCGCCCACCCCGCCGGCCGAACCCGCGCTGATCACCAGCGGCGACGCCTCGGGGTCCTCGGCGCGCGCACACAGGAGTGCGGATGTCGTCGCACCGGCCGCGTTGACCAGTCCGATGCCGCCCTGCACCAGCAGCACTTCACACCCGGCCAGGGTGAGGCGGTGCCGGCGGGCCCTACCGGTGGCGACCGGCGGCGCGGAAGCGGTGGCCACCGCCAGGAACGGAGCGGCCTCCTCCTCCATCGCGACCAGAATGATCGCGTCGACGGTCGTCATGCGGTGACGGTGGCCCAGGCGCCGCGGGCGGCCAGGAAGACCTTCACGGCGTCCTGGGCGGCTGCCAACGAGTGGTTGGCTCCCCACCCGCACTGAACCTCGTTGGCGGCGGGCACCTCGGTGGCGCCGAGGATGTCGGTCATGGTGGCCTCGATCAGCCCGAGTACCTCGGCGTACTCCGGCTGCCCCTGCAGAATCAGGTAGAAACCGGTCTGGCAGCCCATCGGCGAGAAGTCGATGACTCGGGTGGAATGGTTGCGGGAATGCTCGGCGAAAAGGTGCTCGATCGAGTGCACTGCCGGCATCTCCAGGTGAAGGACGTTGGGCTGGGTGAAGCGCACGTCATACTTCACGATGGTGTCCCCCTGTGGCAGCATCTTGGTATCGGCCAAGCGCACATAGGGTGCGACGACCGTGCGGTGATCGAGGTTGAACGATTCGACGTTCATGCGTGGCTGATTCACGTGCTCTCCCTGAATACTGTCGTGGCACTCGGCTGGGGCTCGTTCGCAACGGACGTGATCAGGGGGGTTATGTGTGGGCCCTACCGGGCTCGAACCGATGACATCCACGGTGTAAACGTGGCGCTCTACCAACTGAGCTAAAGGCCCCTGACGCAACGGCCGGTGAAGGCCTTAGCCCATCATACAGATTCTGCCTGCCGGGTGGACCGCGGCCGGGTTCAGGCCGGCTGGAGTTCGCCGATCGCGGCCCGGTAGGCCTCCAGCGACCGGGGCTCGCCCGGCGCGGTGATGAAGCTGGCCCGGATGATCCCCTCAGGGTCGATCAGGAAAGTGGCCCGGTTCGCGAAGCCCTTTTCCTCAAGGAACACGCCGTATTCCTTCGCGACCGCACCATGCGGCCAGAAGTCGGCCAGGAGGTCGAAGGTGTACCGTTCCTGTTCCCCCCAGGCACGCAGGGCATGACGGGAATCGACCGAGATGCCGAGCAGTTCCACCTCATTGGCGGCGAACAAGGACAGGTTGTCCCGCAGCTCGCACAACTCGCCGCTGCAGATTCCGGAGAACGCCAGGGGAAAGAAGACCAGGGCGACCGACTTCTTCCCGCGGAACTCGCTGAGCTGCACCCGCTCGCCGAACTGGTTGAAGAGCTCGAAATCAGGAGCCTGGGTGTCATTTTCCAACGCCATGGAGCGCTTCCTTTCGTGCGCCCACGGGAACGGTGCAAGGCGACGCCACAGCCTAGCCCCGCCTTCTGCCGGAACCAAGATGATCGTCCCGAGGGACCCTCGATTCCCGGCCCGAACGACGCTCACCGGCCGCACACAAACCGAAGGCATAATCTGTAGGCTTGCGTGGTGCCGTCGGTCGTGATCCGACCGTCATCCGGCACCGCTAACTTGGCAGGTTCGCTTCGATGGTCTGCCCAACAGAGAGAGGTCGAGTGTGACTGTCAACGACCAGGACCCGTATTCGGTTAACAGCACGGATGCGGACCCGGAGGAATCCGCCGAATGGTCGGCATCGCTGGACGCGCTCGTATCCGCTAACGGTCACCAGCGTGGTCGGGAGATCATGCTGACGCTCCTGAAACGCTCCAAGGAACTGCACCTCGGCGTGCCCATGGTGCCGACCACGGACTACATCAACACCATCGCGGCCGGCAATGAACCCGACTTCCCCGGCGACGAAGACATCGAGCGCCGCTACCGCGCCTGGATTCGCTGGAACGCCGCCGTTCTCGTGCACCGTGCTCAGCGCCCCGGCATCTCCGTCGGCGGCCACATCTCGACCTATGCATCCTCCGCTGCCCTGTACGAGGTCGGCTTCAACCACTTCTTCCGCGGCCAGGACCACCCGGGCGGCGGAGACCAGATCTTCATCCAGGGCCACGCCTCCCCCGGAACCTACGCGCGGGCCTTCCTCGAGGGCCGCCTGAGCACCGACCAGCTCGACGGATTCCGCCAGGAGAAGTCCCACGGCCCTAACGGGCTGTCCTCCTACCCGCACCCGCGACTGATGCCGGAATTTTGGCAGTTCCCGACGGTCTCCATGGGACTCGGCCCGATCAACGCCATCTACCAGGCGCAAACCAACCGGTACCTCACCAACCGCGGGATCAAGGACGCCAGCGACCAGCAGGTCTGGGCGTTTCTCGGCGACGGCGAGATGGATGAGGTCGAGAGCCGTGGGCAGCTGCAGGTTGCCGCCAACGAGGGTCTGGACAACCTCAACTTCATCGTCAACTGCAACCTCCAGCGCCTCGACGGCCCGGTACGCGGCAACGGCAAGATCATCCAGGAACTGGAAAGCTTCTTCCGCGGCGCCGGCTGGAACGTCATCAAGGTCGTCTGGGGTCGCGAGTGGGACGAGTTGCTCTCCCGCGATACCGATGGCGCCCTGCGCGACCTGATGAACGCCACCCCCGACGGCGACTACCAGACGTACAAGGCCGAGAGCGGCGCGTACGTGCGCGAGCACTTCTTCGGCCGCGACCCTCGCGCGCTCAAGCTCGTCGAGGGTTACACCGACGACGACATCTGGAACCTCAAGCGCGGTGGCCACGACTACCGCAAGGTTTACGCGGCATTCAAGGCCGCATCCGAGCACAAGGGCCAGCCGACCGTCATCCTGGCGAAGACGGTCAAGGGCTACGCCCTCGGCCCGAGCTTCGAGGGCCGCAACGCGACCCACCAGATGAAGAAGTTCACCCTCGACAACCTCAAGACGTTCCGCGACAGCACCCACATGCCGATCACGGATGCCCAGCTCGAGGAGAACCTCTACCTCCCCCCGTACTTCAAGCCGGACGAAAACGATGAGGCGATCCAGTACCTGCATGAGCGCCGCCGCGCGCTCGGCGGGTACGTGCCGGAGCGTCGCAGCAAGTACACGCAGATCACCCTGCCGGACGACGCGACCTACGCCCCCACCAAGAAGGGTTCCGGCACGCAGGAGATCGCGACCACGATGGCCTTCGTGCGGCTGCTCAAGGAACTGCTGCGTGCCAAGGACTTCGGACACCGCATCGTGCCGATCATCCCGGACGAGGCTCGCACCTTCGGCATCGACGCGTTCTTCCCGAACGCCAAGATCTACAACCCCAGCGGCCAGCAGTACACCTCGGTCGACCACGCGCAGCTTTTGGCGTATAAGGAGAGCCCGCAGGGCCAGATCCTGCACGTGGGCATCAACGAAGCCGGCGCGATGGCTGCCTTCACCAACGTGGGCACCTCCTACGCAACGCAGGGTGAGCCGCTCATCCCGATCTACGTCTTCTACTCGATGTTCGGCTTCCAGCGCACGGGCGACGCCATGTGGGCCGCGGGCGATCAGATGACCCGCGGGTTCATGATCGGCGCCACCGCCGGACGCACCACCCTGACCGGTGAAGGCCTGCAGCACGCCGACGGCCACTCGCCGTTGCTGGCCTCGACGAACCCCGCCGTGGTCTCGTACGACCCGGCCTACGGCTACGAGATCGGGCACATCGTGCGGTCGGGACTCGAGCGGATGTACGGCGGAACGCACGCCGACCCCAACGTCATGTACTACATCACGGTCTACAACGAGCCGCAGGTGCAGCCGCGCGAGCCCGACGACGTGGACGTGGACGGCATCGTGCGCGGCATCCACCGAGTCAGCGCGTCCGATGTGTCCGGTCCGAAGGCGCAGCTGTTGGCCTCAGGCGTCTCCGTGCCCTGGGCACTCGAGGCCCAGGCCCTTTTGGCCGAGGACTGGGGAGTGTCCGCCGACGTCTGGTCGGTCACCTCCTGGGCCGAACTGCGTCGTGATGGCATCGCGGTCGAGGAACACAACTTCCTCTACCCGGACGACGCGCCGCAGATCCCGTATGTGACGGAGAAGCTGGCCGGCACCGCCGGACCGTTCATCGCCGTCACCGACTTCATGCATGCGGTGCCCGATCAGATCCGGCAGTTCGTGCCCGGCGACTTCGCGACCCTCGGCGCCGACGGGTTCGGCTTCTCGGACACCCGCCCGGCGGCCCGCCGCTACTTCAAGATCGACGGACCGTCGATGGTGGTGCGCGCACTCGAACTTCTCGCTCGCCGAGGCGAGGTCGACCGCAGCGTCGTCGGCCAGGCGATCGCGAAGTACCGGTTGCACGACGTAACGGCGGGTACCACCGGTTCCGCCGGGGGCGAGAGCTAACAGCCCCCGTGGCACCCACACCGAAGACAAAAGAACAGACGCTCAGCTGGCTGCGAACGATATCCGGCGAGCTTTCCACGGCGACGCTGAAGCGTCTCGAGGACACGTTGCCCTGGTACGGCGATATGCCGCCCGGGCGGCGTTCCGCCGTGGGTCTGGTCGCCCAGGCCGGGATCACGTCGTTCATCTCGTGGTTTGACGACCCGCGGTCCACCCCCTGGATCGCCGCCGACGTCTTCGGTGCCGCCCCGCGAGAACTGCTGCGCTCAATCAGCCTGCAGCAGACCCTGCAGCTGATCCGCGTCACCGTCGAGGTGGTGGAGGAGCGGGTTAAAGACGGCGGGGAAATCCTGCGGGAGGCCATCCTGCTGTATTCCCGCGAAATCGCCTTCGGCGCGGCGGATGTCTATGCCCGGGCAGCCGAGGCACGTGGCCTCTGGGATGTACGCCTCGAGGCCCTGGTCGTCGACTCGATCCTGAGCGGCGAGTACGACGACGAACTGCCCAGCCGGATCGCAGCCCTGGGCTGGCACGGGCACGGCGAGGTCTGCGTGCTCGTGGGCACGACGCCCAAGATGCTCGACGTCGACCAGCTGCGTCGCTCGGCCCGCCACATGGCCGCCGACGTTCTGATCGGGGTGCAGGGCAACCGGCTCGTCCTGGTCATCGGCCGAGCGCACCCGTCGCCGACCGAGACGGATGACGCGATTGGCACGGCCTCCGCCCTCAGCTTCATGGAGATAGCGGTGCAGCTCGAGCCGAGCTTCGGCGCCGGCCACCTGGTGCTCGGCCACGAAGTACCGAATCTGGTCGACGCGTCCAAGAGCGCTAAGGCCGCCTTGGCCGGCTTCGCCGTGGCGCGCTCCTGGCGCAACGCCCCACGCCCTGTACAGGCGGATGATCTGCTTCCCGAGCGGGCGCTGGCCGGCGATCCGCTTGCCCGCGCCACGCTGATCCACCGGATTTACCGCCCGCTGCAAGCGCATTCGACTGAGCTGCTCACCACGCTCTGGTGCTACCTGGACAACGGTCGCTCCCTGGAAGCCACCGCCCGGGAACTGTTCGTGCACCCGAACACCGTGCGCTACCGCCTGAAGCGGGTGTCAGAGGTCATCGGCTACGACGCCACGGGCGCCCGTGAGGCCCTCATCCTGCAGGCGGCCCTGATCATCGGGTCGATCAGCGATCACGACGGGTCAACACGCCGGCGTTAATTGCGGCGTCAGAGGTGCCAAACTAGCGAGATTCGACAAACACTCCTCGAATAGTTGGTGGATCTCCGACATGCCCGCAACATACGAGGTTGGGAGACTGGATCAATGATTGTTGTCGTCTGCCCCGGTCAGGGCTCCCAAACCCCCGGTTTCCTCGAGCCCTGGCTTCGGAACCCCACCTTCGCCGCCGGCCTGGACGAGATCTCCGCGGCCTGCGGAATCGATCTGAAGCGCCACGGCACCGTGAGCGACGCCGACACCATTCGGGATACCCGGATCGCCCAGCCGCTGATCGTGGCCGCCGGACTCCTCACGTTGAACGCACTCCTCGCCGACGGCCGGCGGGAGCGCATCTCCGGTATCGCCGGTCACTCGGTGGGCGAGATCACCGCCGCAGCCGGCGCCGGCATCCTCAGCGCGGCGGACGCCGTGCGTTTCGTGCGCGAACGCGGCACCGCCATGGCCGAGGCCGCGGCGCTGGAACCCTCCGGCATGAGCGCCGTGCTGGGCGGCGATGAGACCGAACTCCTGGCCCGCCTCGACGAACTCGACCTCGCGCCAGCCAATTTCAACGGCGGCGGCCAGATCGTCGTCGCCGGCTCCCTCGCGGCTTTGGCCGCTCTCGGCAAGAACCCCAATCCGCGCACCCGGGTGATCCCTCTGCAGGTGGCCGGTGCATTCCACACGCGGTATATGCAGCCGGCGGTGAAGCACCTCACCCGTGTCTCCGCGCTACTCGCCCCCGCCGATCCCACGCTTTCGATCTGGACGAACCGGGACGGCAGCGCGGTGTCCAACGGTGCCCGGTTCGTGGAGTTACTGGTTGATCAGGTGTCCTCGCCGGTACGGTGGGATATGTGCATGCGATCGTTCGCGGATGCCGGCGTGACCGGAATCATCGAGGTCGCACCGGCCGGGGCGCTTGTCGGCCTCGCCAAACGAGCCCTCAAGGGCGTGCCCAGCGTAGCGATCAGGACGCCGGACGACCTGCCCGCTGCGTTCGACCTGATCGACCCGCAGAACCTAGTCTGACCGAAAGAGAATATGTCCAAGCCAACACTTCAGCAGTCGCACGGTCCCCAATACACCCGGATTCTCTCGATCGGCGCCGCCCGCGGGGACCTGGTCGTGCCCAACGACGACCTGGTCGGTCCGATCGATTCGTCCGATGAATGGATCCAGCAGCGCACCGGCATCATCACCCGCACCCGAGCGAGCCAGGACATCCAGGCCGTCGACCTTGCGACGGATGCCGCCCGCGAAGCCATTGAGAGGTCCGGCATCCAGCCACACCTGATCGACGCCGTCATCGTGGCCACGATCAGCAACGGCCGGCAGACACCGTCCATTGCCGCCGTGGTCGCCGATCGGGTCGGCGCCAACCCCGCCGCCGCCTACGACGTCAACGCCGCCTGCGCCGGATACACCTACGCCGTAGCGCAAGCCGATTCGTTGATCCGTACGGGCACCGCCCACTACGCGCTCGTCATCGGCGCCGAGAAGCTGTCCGACCTCGTCGACCCTACGGACCGCAGCATCTCGTTCCTCCTCGGCGACGGCGCCGGCGCCGTCGTCATCGGCCCGAGCGACTTCCCGGGGATCGCCCCCACCGTGTGGGGATCCGACGGGTCCAAGGCCGATGCCATCACCATGAATCACACCCTGCAGGAATACCGCCGCGGAGAATCCGAATGGCCCACCCTGCGCCAGGAAGGCCAGACGGTTTTCCGCTGGGCCGTCTGGAACATGGCGAAGGTGGCCAAGGAGGCTCTCCAGGTCGCGGGAATCGAGAGCGACCAGCTCGCCGCTTTCATTCCGCACCAGGCCAATATGCGCATCATCGACGAGTTCGCCAAGCAACTGAAGCTTCCCGACTCGGTCGTCATCGCCCGCGATGTCGCCACCACCGGGAACACCTCGTCGGCGTCGATCCCGTTGGCCACCCACCGCCTCCTGGAAGAGCACCCCGAGCTCAGCGGAGGCCTCGCCCTCCAGATCGGCTTCGGAGCAGGACTGGTGTTCGGCGCGCAGGTCGTCGTGCTTCCCTAGATTTCACTCAACTCCCCTCTAAACTGAATCTCGGTCATACGAGACACCCCCAAGGAGAAATAACATGGCATTGTCCACCGAAGAAGTTCTTGCCGGCCTGGCCGAACTCATCAACGACGAGACTGGCATCGCGACCGACACGGTTGAGATGGGGAAGTCATTCACCGATGATCTGGACATCGATTCCATCTCGATGATGACCATCGTCGTCAACGCCGAAGAAAAGTTCGACGTCAAGATCCCCGACGAAGAGGTCAAGAACCTCAAGTCCGTCGGTGACGCTGTCGACTTCATCGTCAAGGCTCAGGTCTAGTCCACAAATGAACAGGCCGGTCGGCATCTGCCGACCGGCCTGATCTGTGGGTGATGCCCACGTTTGCACGCCTTACGGAGAGTTAACGTTATGACCAAAAAAATCGTTATCACCGGCATCGGTGCGACCTCCCCTCTCGGCGGCACGGCCGCCGACAGCTGGTCGGCCCTGCTCGCCGCCGAATCGGGGACGAGCACGCTAGACCACGAATGGGTGGCCCGGACTCAGCTCCCGGTGACCTTCGCCGCCCAGGCCAGGGTTCCATCCGTCGACGTTCTGGCCCGACACGAGACGAAGCGTCTCGACCCCTCCAGCCAGTTCGCGTTGATTGCCGGGCGTGAAGCCTGGGCGGATGCCGGCTCCCCCGAAGCAGACCCCGAACGGCTGGCCGTCGATTGGGCGACCGGAATCGGTGGAGTCTGGACCCTTCTCGACGCATGGGACACCCTCCGCGAACGCGGTCCGCGCCGCGTGCTGCCGATGACCGTGCCCATGCTCATGCCGAACGGCCCGGGAGCGGCCATCGGAATGGACCTGCACGCCCGGGCCGGAATCACCACGGTTGTGTCCGCGTGCGCCTCGAGCACCGAGTCTCTCGTGAACGCCTACAACCGCCTGCAGGCCGGGCTCGCCGACATCGTCATCGCCGGTGGCTCCGAGGCCGCAATCCACCCGCTTCCGATCGCATCCTTCGCTGCCATGCAGGCCTTGTCCAAGCGCAACGACGACCCGGCCACAGCGTCGCGCCCCTACGACATCACCCGGGACGGCTTCGTTCTCGGTGAGGGTGCCGCGGCGCTCGTCGTCGAGACGGAAGAACACGCCAAGGCCCGCGGCGCACGCATCTACGCCGAGCTCCTTGGTGGTGCCGTGACCAGTGACGCGTACCACATCACCGCTCCAGACCCCGAGGGCACGGCTGCGGCCCGCGCGATGATCACCGCGATCAGGAATGCCGGCGCGAGCCTGGCGGATGTTTCGCACATCAACGCGCATGCGACCAGCACTCCGGTTGGGGACATCGCCGAGTACAACGCACTCCGCCGCGTGTTCGGTGACCTGCTCGACGGGATCCCGGTGTCGGCGACCAAGGCTTCCACCGGTCACCTCCTCGGTGGTGCCGGGGCGATTGAGGCCCTGTTCACGGTTCTCGCTCTGGCCGAGCGCATGGCCCCGCCGACCATCAACCTGCTGCACCAGGATCCGAGCATCCCGCTCGACGTCGTGACCATGCCGCGCACGTTGCCTTCCGGCGATCTGCTGGCCATCAGCAACTCGTTCGGTTTCGGCGGTCACAACGCCGTCGTGGCGTTCCGGTCGGTCTAGCTCCACCCGGCGGAAGACCCGTCAGCACCGGAAAGGCCCCGACCAGCAGGCGGTTTCTAGCGGTCGTTGCAACACCTGATGGTTTAGGTGCTGTGAAGTAGATCACGTAAACGCTCGGCTGGGATATCCCAGTCGAGCGTTTTGCGTGGGCGGCCGTTGAGCTCCTGGGCGACGTGTCCGAGGTCTTCGGGGCCGTAGGTGCTCAGGTCGGTTCCTTTGGGGAAGTACTGGCGCAGGAGCCCGTTGGTGTTCTCGTTCGAGCCGCGCTGCCAGGGGCTGGCCGGGTCGCAGAAATGGACGTCGATGTCGGTGGCGATCTTGAACGATTTGTGGGCAGCCATTTCGGCGCCCTGGTCCCAGGTCAGTGACCCGCGCAGGTGCTCGGGCAAGGTGCCCATCGTGGTGACCAGTGCGTCGCGGACGGACTCGGCGGTGTGGTCGTGGGGCAGATGCAGCAGCATCACGTAGCGGGTGGTTCGTTCGACCAGGGTCCCGATCGCGCTCTGGTTGGATGCTCCGGTGATCAGGTCGCCTTCCCAGTGGCCGGGCACCGCCCGGTCTTCGACTTCGGCGGGACGCTCGGAGATCATGACCATCTCGTCGGCGAAGCGAGGCCGGCGGGCTTCTCCGGTGTTCTGGGGTTTTCGCCGTGCTCGGCCGGTGCGCAGTGTCGCGGCCATTTCGCGGCGCAGCCCACCACGGCCCTGGAGATACAGGGCCTGGTAGATCGTCTCGTGGGTCACTCGCGTCTCCAGATCATCAGGATAAGTCTTGACCAGAGTGTGACTGATTTGTTCCGGTGACCAGTGAATCCTCAACTTACTCGTCACGTAAGCGCGCAACCGCGGGGTCGTTTGCAGCTTGCGGTCTTTGGGCCGGGGCCGCCGGGCCGCCGCGGCGCGATGCGCCGCATACGGCAGGTAACCATGGACCGGCACGGTGTTGAGGGCGATCTCCCGACTGATCGTCGACGGCGCCCGGCGCAACGCGGCGCTGATGGTTCGCAATGACGAGCCGGAGGCCAGCATGTCCCGGATCGTTTCCCGTTCTGACAAAGACAGGTAGCGGGCGTTGATCGGCTGCTCCAGCGCCGCCGGCACCGCAGGAAGAAGCGTGGCCATTCCACTTGTGTAGTCGATCACGCGCCCATCCGGGCGAATGCGCTTGTTACTCACGTGTCGGATTCCGAGGTCCCAGTCCTGGGCGGTGCGGGAATTCACACCGATCCGGCGTGCGGCTTCGGCCCGGTGAACGCCCGAGGCACGCAGCTTCGAGTACTCGTCCGGGCCCGGGTGGGGTGCTCGCCCGCCCACACCTTTCACCCGGCCCCACCGGGCTGCCGTGCGCGGATTGAACCCCAGCTCGGCAGCAGCGGCCGCCTTCGATCCCAGCCGCTCGAACACCAAGAAGAACGCATCAACATCCTGCTGCCTATACGTCCTCTTGATCCTCTTTTTCCTACCCGAAGACGGGTTTCCACTCGTTAACGAAGACACGGTCGTTGCAACTCCCAGAAAGACGGGGTGTTGCAACGACCGCTAGAACCTAAGGCACCGGTCGGGGCCGTTCCGTGTTCGGGAGGGACTGTGCGCAGCACGTCAGCCCGTCTGGTGCAACCACACGACAGAGTTGAAATCGCCGACGTGCCGGAACGGTTCGAGCTCGTCGTCCCAGGCCTGCCCGAGCGCGATGCGGAGCTGCCGGTGGAGCTCCAGCGCGTTCGCCCCGGCCAGGTCCATGGCGTGGCGCAGCCGGTCCTCCGGGATAACGACGTTACCGGCCGTGTCGGTCTGGGCGAAGAAGATGCCCAGGTCGGGGGTGTGCAGCCAGCGCGCCCCATCGGCGCCGAAACCGGCGTCTTCGGTGACCTCGAAGCGAAGGTGTTCCCACCCGCGGAGCGCCGACGCGAGCCGCGCCCCCGTACCGCAGGCGCCTTCCCACTGGTACTCGGCCCGCTGCGCTCCGCGGAGCACGGGCTGCTCAGACCAGTCGAAACTGACGGGCACGCCCAGGGCGCGACCCACGGCCCACTCCACATGGGCGCTCAGAGCGCGAGGCGAAGAATGCACGTAAATGAAGCCGCGCGCAGTCGCTTCCTGCCGAGCGTGTGTAGCCACCATCGTTTCTCCCGTTCTGTGAGGTGCGTCTTCCCCAACGACCTCTGAACGAAACAATGCGGCGTGCTGTGAACTTATCGAGAACGGTGAACCTATGACCAACGGTCGACGCACCGCGCAGGCGCTGCATCCATGAATTATGCCTCAACGACCCCTGCGATCACAAGACTCGAGCCGGGACCGGATCTCCGTTCGCTATACTACGTATGGTCATGCCTTGGCCACCGGAGGTCCCATGTCTGTTCGCAGCTGCCTGTTGGCGATCCTTACGATCGGTCCGGCCTATGGCTTCCAGCTTCATGGCGAGTTGGAGTCTCGAACGGCCGGTCGGCGGGCGGTCAACGTCGGGCAGATCTACGGCACTCTAGAGCGGTTGGTGAAACAGGCAGCCGTTGAATCGGCCGGCAGCACCGCAGACGGCCTGCCACTGTACCGAATCACCGCTCTCGGCCAGGCCGAGGCGCTCCACTGGCTGGCCGATACCGAGAGCGCTCCCGGCAACGAGTGGAGCGACCTGGTCGACCGGGTCCTGATCGCCGTCTCCCTCCCTGATCCTCAGGTGCTGGGCATCGATGCGCGCGGCATCGTTGCCCGGTACCGCCGGCAGTGGCAGTCACGCACCGAGACTGCGACCCTGGCCACCGCGGCCACGGGCGCGGAGCGCTTGGCGGGCGCCGCCCGGGTCGCGCTGTCCGCCGCTGCGCTGGACTGGCTTCGGGACGTCGACGCGCTGCTCGAGGACGGCCACGCCGCGAATTTTCGGCAGGGTCTGAACGACGTGCGGCCGAAGCGCGGGCGACGACCGGCATCCGTCGCCTGACCTGGGCGACACGCACCGTCGAAGCTGCCGTCGCCCCTGCGGTGGTCGCACCTACTTCGCCTGCGCGTAGCTGTCGACCGTCGCGACGGTGAGCAGGAAATCGACCGGGAAATCGCCGAACAAGTGCCGGCCGGCGTTATCCGCCGCCCGCCGGATGATTTCCTCGACGGTATCGGCCAGCGCGGCGGGCGTGTGCACCATGACCTCGTCGTGCAGGAAGAAAACCAGGTGCGGGGCCCGGTCGAATTCCGACCCGGAGGCACCCTGGGCCCCCTGGGGCAGCATTCGCAGTTCCCGCCGCACCTCCGCCATCCAGCACAGCGCCCATTCCGCGGCGCTGCCCTGAACGATGAAATTGCGGGTGAAGCGGCCCCAGTCTCGCGCCTGACTGCGGGCCCGGCGCTCGTCGGCATCCGTTGCCCCGGGGTCGTAGGCCTTGGCCTGGGTGGCCAGCCAGCGTTCCCCGGGCCGTGGGGATGAACGTCCAAGCCGTGTCGTCACGCTCTCGCCGCGTTCCCCGGCGCGTGCGGCCGTCTCGGTGAGGGCCAGTGCCCTCGGAAAGGCCTTCGCGAGCCGGGGCAGAAGGCGCCCGCTCTCCCCTTTAGTGGCGCCGTACATGGCCCCGAGCATGGCCACCTTGGCGTGGTCGCGGGTCTCCAAAACGCCCCCGGCGACGATCCCGGCGTACAGGTCCGTTCCCCGGCCGGCCTGGGCCATGGCCGTGTCGGCCGATAGGGCGGCGAGGATACGCGGCTCGAGCTGCGCGGCGTCCGCGACCACGAGCTTCCAGCCCGCATCGGCGACGACTGCGCCGCGCACCTGTTTGGGCAGCTGCAGGGCTCCCCCGCCCCGAGTGGCCCAGCGGCCCGTCACCACCCCGCCGGGGATGTACTCGGGATGGAACCGGCCGTCGACGATCCAGGTGTCCATCCAATACCAGCCGTTCGCGCTGAGCAGCCGGGCCAGCTTCTTGTATTCGAGCAGCGGATCGATCACAGGGTGGGTGAGCTCCTTGAGCTCCCAGGCGCGGGTGGACGTCACCTTCAGGCCGACCTTCTGCAGTGCCCGCATCAGGTCGGGCTGGGAGTCGGGGTTGAGACCGGGTTCGCCAACAGCGTCACGGATGCGCCGAGCGAGGTTTTCGAGGCGTTCGGGCCGGATGCCCGGGGCGACGCGGGGGCCGAGTTCGCGGGTCAGCAGAGCGTCGTGCACGTCGGTGCGCCACGGCAGGCCGGCGAACTGCATCTCGGCGGCGATCAGCGCCCCGGCCGATTCCGCGGCGAGCAGCAGGCGGAGGCGGCCGGGCTCCGCAGAGGCGCGGACCGCGTCGAGCTGGCGCCGGTATTCCGCCTGCGTACCGAACCCGGCGGCCGCGCTGCCGGCGTCGCGGCCGGTCACGCCGTCGGCGGCGGTCTCGGTGTCGCTGCCGGCGGCGCTGTCACCGTCGCTGTCGAACAGGTCGAAGAGTGTCACCCCGGATGCGGACGCGGCCGGTTCGAAGGCCACCGCCCGATCCCAGCGGCTCGGCTCCGCCCGGGCCAGCGCGCTTGCCTGGGTCAGCGACGACTGGCGCAGGATCGCGTGGCACAGGCGCAAGTCGTGGGCGCGCTGCACCCTGATTCCGGCCGCCAGGAGCAGCGGGTAGATGCGGGCCGTGTCCTCCCACACCCAACGGGGCCGGTCTCGCTCCTGACCGAGCACATAGCCGGGAAATTCGTGTGAAGGCAAACGGAGTGCTGGCCCCGCGACGTTGCCCTCGGCGTCGAGCGACAGCACGAGGATCTCCCCGTTTCCCGTTCGACTCGCCAGAAGGTGCACCTGCCCATTCTGCCGCTTCGGGACCGTGCCGGCGGGAAAAGCATCCGTCATATGACCGTCAGTTCGTCCGGCCGTCTGTCGGTGGAGTGGCGTCAGCCTCAGCCCACGCCTCCTGCAGCAGGGCGACGGTCTCGTTGTCTGAGAGTTGGTGGAAGTCGGTGTAAAAGGGCCCGATTGCCCACAACTCCTGCGGGGCGTGCAGCACGACGATGACATCCGCATACTGCCGCATCTCCCCGAGCAGCTCGGCGGGTGCGACCGGGACCGCGAGCACCGTGAGTGCGGCGCCCTGCCCTTTCAGGGCCGCGAGGGCTGCCTTGGCCGTGGCTCCCGTCGCGAGGCCGTCGTCCACGACGACGGCGACACGGCCCCGCGGACTGATCTGCGGGCGGTCATTGAGGTAGAGGGTGCGACGTCGTGCGATTTCGGCCAGCTCGCGACGGCGGGCCCGGGCCAAACCCATCGAGTCGCCCCCGGTGGCGGCGAACACGTCCTCATTGACGATCGCCTGCGGACTAGCACCGTCGACGACCGCCCCCATCGCGACCTCCGGATAGCCCGGGGCCCCGATCTTGCGCACCAGGATGAGGTCCAGCGGGGCATGCAGGCGCCGAGCGACCTCGATCGCCACAGGCACACCGCCCCGCGGGAGGGCGTAGACCACCGGGTCGTGCGCCTCAAGCTCGGTCAGTCGTTCGATCAATGGTTCGGCCAGCAGTCGGCCGGCCTCGCTCCGATTCGTGAACATGAGGCTCCCACCCGGCGAATACCTCCTGCGGGTCCGCCTCGTCCGATTCTGCCGCCGACCCTCGGCTTTGTCGAGGGCCGCCCGGGGCTCAGGCGCGGCGACCCGATTCGAACTGACGGGCACACATGCCACTTCGGTGGTCCCGGGCACTGGACGCGTCCGGGGACCGAGGGCAGACTCGGTTCAACCAGAACACTGACGGCACCATCGAACGGAACCTGGATCAGCTGTGTATCGACGACTCACCACCCTGATTGCCGCGACCGGGCTCACGGCCGGGATCGCTCTCCTGCTGACGCTCGGCACCGTGATGCCGAGTGCGACGCGCGTCTCCGCCGACGAGTGCCCGGGCGAAACCGTGCCGATCGTCGATGTCGACGGGGAGACACAGTGTGTGGCCCTGACCGAGGGTGAAACCACCCCCGGACCGACACCGACTCCGCCGCCCCCTCCCACTCTCACTCCGACCAAGTTCCCCTCGCCAGCACCTGAGGAACCCGCCACCACTCCCCCGGCAGAGCCGGCCCCCTCGGCCGGGCCACAGTCCACGCCGGCTGTCGTTGCACCGTCGGCGACGGCGGCGGCACCGTCGGAAGCCCCACCTGCCAAGAACGTGGATCCAGCCCCGACCTCCGCTCCCGCTCCAGGCGAGCGCGCAAGAACGACCACCGAGCCGGAGAACACCAGCACGCCGACTCCGGCGATGATGTCTACGGAGCCGCCCGCGAACGCCGACATCACCGGCGTGATCGTGCCCGGCAACGGGCCCCGGCTGCTCTGGGGCGTCGCCGTCGGGGCATCCGCATCGGGGTTGCTGGCCGCGCTCGTCGCCTACTACCTGGTGTCGGTGCGACCGTTCTTCATTGCACGCAGACGGCCGGGAGCACTCGGCTGACTCGCACGGGTTTTTTTGGCGCCGACCGGGTCAGCCTGATGTCGATGAGGAACGCCTACCGTGGCCGGGGCGGTGTGCGGTACGCCGGCGTCACTGCTGGTTGGCACTCCGGTGCAGGCGTCCCGCATAGGGAGGTGATGCCCGACTGTCTCCGTCACCCGGGAGAATCTGTGGGACCTGGGTGAGGCCGCTCGCCAGAGTCAGCAGCGTGCGGGGGCCTGGCTCGCTCAACGTACGTCAAGCCTTCCACCCGTTCGACTGTGGAGCAGCCTGGAGCATGACCGTCCACCTCGACCTGCGGCTCACCCCCCGAATCCGTTGCCCCGGCCTGGTCAGGTCAGGTGCGGTCACTATCAGTTGTTGGTCACGGAATGCGCCCAGGCTCGCACGGGGTGGCGTACCCGGCCTTGATCTAGCCGAGATCCCAGGAGATCTGCGTCGTCGCGTTCGTGACCCAGTCGGATCCCGCCGAGGCCATCTTGCTCCCGGGCAGGGCCTGCGGGATTCCAGTGGCGCCGCTGGGGTTGTTGGCCGTGTACGACCAGCCAGACTCCGTGTTCCAGAGCTGTACGAGGCAGGAGAACTCGGACTCGCCCCAGCCGTATTGCGAGGCTGCCATCGCCCGGGCCGTCGCTTTCGCCTCGGCCGGCGTGTTGCCACCGGCGACGGGCTGGGACTCAACAGCGGGAGCAGAATCGCGCGCCGCATCAGCGGCCACGGCCTGGGCGGCCGCCTGAGCCTGAGCCTGTTCGGTGAGCTCGTTGACGGTGTCCGTCTCCAATGACCTGTAGTCCCCGAGCGCGGCAACGGATGACGCCAAAGGGTCGGATCCACCGTGTTCGCCATGGCCGTGATCACCGTTCCGGCGTCACTGAGGGTGCTCTCCGCTCGATCATGGACGGTTTTTGTGGCTATGGCGGAGTAGACGCTGAGCTGCTCGTGATGCAAACCGGTGCATTCGGAGAGCTCCGTCGTCGCGGCGATGTCGGCAGAACTGACCGCGGTTGCCTGTGACACCGCACCCAAATGCGATGCGGCGGGGTACGCGATCCTCGGCGCACCTTGATCGGTGGACTCACGGCCAGATGTAGCCGCGTGGACGAACCCTCCGGCCCGCACTCACTTTCTAGACAGATACTCAGTTGTAGCTGGCACAGTCATCCGTACTTGGCCGCTACCGATGCCGGTTCAGTCGGTCGGCTCGAGTCAGGACGACTCGTTGTCAGCGTAACAGGGGTGGTTCAGGTGAACTTCGGCAGCTTTGTTTTGGGGTACTTCGCTGACCCGGCGTGACGCGCTGCCAGACCGGTCGCGGCATGTCCGCGCTGGAGATTGTGACGGATGCCACGCTTGAGGCGAAATACGGGGTGCACCCGATGCAATAAGTTGCCCGACTTCGACGCCCACATGCGGGTGAGCACTCGCGGACAGCCGGTGCGGTGATCAGGACTTTCTGTTGGCCGCCGTTGCTGATCAAGTCTCTGACGGCGAGCACGTCGGGCCGGGATCGGTCCGGCCGGCGCGGACGGGCCGGGCACGGCATCCGCTTCGGGGCTTTCCAAAAGGGCGACAGGGGGAAAGCACGGTGGAGCTCCCCACGATCGAGCGTTGTGTGCCGCTCATTGCCCGAGTTCGTATCCGATGAGCCAGTGCAGTCCATGACGGTCGATGACTTGGCCATCCGAAGCACCCCAAGGCTTTGGGGCAAGGTAGTCAACGATCTGGCCGCCAATCGCGAGTTTATCGAACCACTCGTGGAGGATTTTCGGTTCGGCGGCGCCCAGCAATGAGAGCTTGACGCCATCGAGCCGAATACTTTTTTCGCCTGCGGCTGCATCGGATCCCATCAATACAACTACGCCCTCGAGCACTCCGTGAGCTATGTTGCGGGGCGGGCCGTCACTGCGACCGAAATCCTCGTAGGTATGCAGGGTGAGCACTCCACTGAAAACATCCGCATAAAAGCGGAGTGCTTCGCGCGCTGTACCGGGAAAAGTGACATAGATCTGCGGCGCCGTCATTTGCAAAGCATACAGATCGACCTACCACCGATCGCAAGAGCGTCGCGATTGTTCGTTGTCTGATCGAGCTGGTGATCGTCGTTTCGCTGAAATAGGACATCGACCGGGGCCGCGGTCGCGCCCTGGCATTGGTGCACGTCGTCAAGAACGGCGACGGTGTTCCGTCCCCTACGGTTACGGAATCGGATACTCACTGACAATGGTCGCGCCGTGATGCGATGGTACTGTCAGCTCGCCCGAGCGACACAGCCGCAACGTTGGTGTCAGTCGGAAAACGAGAGAGGCACACCACTCATGCCAAAATTCGTGCACAACACCCACTTCAAGATCAGCGGCGACCCGACATGATCCGTGAAGACTCGTTACGGCGCATGTACGCCGGCGGGCGCCCGAACCGGTGGGCGCGTTTCCTGAACCGAATCAGCGCGATGGTGTTCTCGCTCGGTATCGTTGGCCACGGCGCGGTAAGCCTCGAGACCGTCAATCCGAAGTCGCACACCCTGCTCACCCTGCCGCTCGTGGTGGCCCGCTACGAAGGCAGAGAGTACGTGGTTTCGATGCTGGGCCAGGGCTCGCGGTGGGTGCGCAATGTGCGGGCCGCGAATGGGAGCGCCGTCATTTACGCGGGGCGCAGGCGACGGGTGCTGCTCGAAGAGGTTCGAGCGGATGCCCGCGCACCGATTATCAAGTCCTACCTGGCGCAAGCACCCGGCGCCCGACCGCACATTCCGGTCGATCAGTCGGAGCCGGTCTCGACATTCGAAACCATAGCAGCCGATTTCCCAGTGTTCATGATCCGGGATGTCCAGTAAAGCGCAACGGACCACTGGTGGTCGCGCACTATCCCGCTGAACCGTGGTTCACCGTTTGCGTAAGCGTTCCTTGACCCCGTGTTCGACGAGAACGGGAACAAAGTCACGTATCGGGTGGCCGGAGAAGTTCTGATGCTCCTCGCGGACGGCTCTTTCGACGCTCGACCGTGGCACATTTGGGAATCGTTTCGTGAGTCGATCCACCACTTTTTCGACGGCCTGCAGTTCATCGTTGAGGTTCACAACTTCCAGTGTCCCACCGTCGGGAGCTGCCTATCAAGGCATTGCTGTCAGCGAAAGTTGCGCACTCCGCCCATCGCTTTCGTCAGCGACCAGCCTGGAATGGGAATTACGCATCTCCCGGTCGAGGTGCACGATGAAGTCATGGGATCTACACAAGGACAACCTTGAGTGCGGGCCTTGCGTCCATCGCGATCGAGCGGGGGCGAGCGAAATCCAGGCCGAGATTTGCTGGGGTCCAACGATTGTCGCTGCCGCCCCGGCCTTCGTTGGCAGCGTGGTTGGGCACTCAGTTGACGGGATCGACGAAAGCCTGATCTCGCCAACCCGATCACTGCGCATCCGTGGCCACCGGGGACTACCCATCCCTGTTCCGGTCCGACACGAACCGCACTCCCTACACCCAGGCACCCCTCACCACGTCGCAGACGAACGCTCTGACAACCCTCGCCGACAGCTCCTCGTGGGTCCTGGCCGCATCCTTGCTCAAACGGTTGTCGATACCCTCGTGCCGACGCCACCCTCGTGGGTGCTCCTTGCGACCCTCGATGCGCACCGCCTCATCGAGCGGGCGGTCTTCGAGCCGTTCCCCGAACCTCAGTAGTCAATGATCCTCGACGGTTCCCGATCCCTGTCACCGCTGCGGAACGGGGTGAGAGGTTGCGATCGGCTCCCTGGCTGTCCCCGTGGCCTCGACCCGGATGGCAGGACGGTGGTCCGCCACATACCGCGGTATGCGGCGGACCACCAACTTGCCGGTGCTGTCCCGCAGGTGGTTCTACTGTACGTCCGTCGGTTCCGGCGGTCCCGGTACTTCACCCGAATCGCGAGTGCCGTCCGGGTTGAGACGGATCGCTCGTGGTCGCGCCGCGCGCATCCGGTCTTCGTCCCATTCGGCGTCGGACGGGCCCGCGGTCAGATTCTCGTGCGCAACGGATGCGGGGCAGGGTTCGTCAGGCCGGTCAGGTTCAGGCGGCGGCGGCAGCATAGGCGCTCTCGATGACCGATCCCCAGTACGGCCCGAACATGGTGTTCGCGACGTTGTTGTAGCCGAAACTGTTGACCGAGTTCTGATAGCCGGCCGAGCCGCTGCCGATGAACCAGGGGCCGCCGGATGAACCACCGGTCATGTCGCAGGGGATGCCCTGCGATTCGGACTGGGCGTATGGGTCGTCCGTGGCGGTGCCGGAGCAGGACTGCAGGGTGTTGCCCGTGAACGGTGCCGCCGCCGGGTAGCCGAAGGCCGAGTAGGTGAGTCCTCTGCCGTCATTGAAAGCCACGCCCGATGCGCCGACCGTGTCGCTCAGGGTCACACCCGTGGGGGAAGAGACGATCGCGAATCCGGTGTCATAGGTGATGTCGCCGCCCGACGTCCATTGGGTCGGAGCGTAGAGCTCCGTCGCGTTCCACTGTCCGAAAGGTGCGGCGCCGTTCTCGTAGGCCGGAACGAAGACCAGTCGGGAGGCGAATGCCCCCGGGCCCTCGTTCACGCAGTGTCCGGCTGTCGCAACGGTGCTCTCGTTGGCCGCGGAGATGGCGTTACCCGAGCAGACGTAGTCGCTCCCGCCGAGCGTGAAGAACACCTTGCCGATGTGGTCCACGGGTGTCTGCTGAGTCGCCGTTGGTGTGACCTTGGGATTGCGGGACTGCTTCGTGACCTTCTTCTCTTGCCCCACCTCGACGTCACTTCGGCCAGCGGATGCCACGTTGTCGACGACCAGTACATCGCCAGGGGTGGCGGTCCTCATCCGCTCTGCCGTCCAGTATTCGCCCCCCTGTTGGGTCTCGGGAACGACCCACCTATCGACATCCGTGGATTGCGTCGCGGCAGATGCACCGGCTGATCCGGACGCCACGAGGCCGCCCGTCACGAATAGAGCACTGATGGCGAGGGCCGCAAGGGCACCGGACCTGATTCTGCTTCTGTTCATAGTCTTCACTCCAGTTATCGATGGAATCCGCCGGACCTATCGCCGGTGGTATCGCGAGTGAACAGGACGACGTGAAAACGCCGTCGATCCCGAAGACCTCTGTGAATTGCGCATTGCACCCCCCGTTCAAGCGTGATTCAACACTGGCCCCTTTCTGGACCACGCCACTAGTCGGCCCTTGAGGGGACACGGTTTCGTGAGGGCCGTGTCGCCGTCCGCGTACTGTTCGCACAAGCCACGTCAGCCGGGGCAGTCGACGATAGGCATTGTGGCGCACTGCTCGACGCGCCGCGGCACAGTGCAGCATGACTTTGGAACACCGGAGCGCTGCCCCTAGGGGCAAAGTCGTTAGGTTTCCGGGCGAGCCCGTCAGGGAATCGTTAGGGCTGGGATGCTCCCGCCCGCGACGGTGTGTACTCGTGCTGTACCTCGGTACATTCACATCGATCGGGTGACGCGTCGCCAGCTTTCGAATGGAGTTCAGGGCTGCCCCGGTTTGGTTNTGTGGTGTCCGACCGGAGGAACCCGTGGTTTCTGAGATGGTCGTCGGTGTTAGAGATCAGGATTGAGAACGCGATCCGGCGCCACAGCTCGCGAAGGTCACGCGTCGCAGCTGAGGAGGACTGCTCAATGACCTCGGCGATTTCCAAGTAGCTGCGGTGCTCACCGTCAACTGCTTCGAGCATCGTCATAGCGCTCACATATCCGATGCGACGATCCCCGACTCTATCGAACCTGTTGAGCAGCAGCACGTTCCGACCTGCGACACTCATCAATTCGGTGCGCGGCGTTCGAATGCCTGCCCGGCTGGCCAGCGTCAGAGCAAGACTCCTAACCTGTGGAGATTCGTCTTCGCTGGAAGGATGTCAACATGCCCAAGCCCTACCCACCCGAGTTCCGCCGCGACGTTGTCGCGGTCGCCCGGAAGCACGAAGCCCCGCTGAATCAGATCGCGAATGACTTCGGGATCTCGGAGTCCTGCCTGGCGAATTGGCTGAAGAAAGCCGACGTCGAGGAAGGCGTCAAGCCGGGCGTGACCGAGAAGGAGTCCGCGGAACTGCGGGATGCCAAGAAACGCATCCGGCTGCTCGAGTAGGAAGCTGAGGTCATGCGCCGGGCTGTCGCGTATCTGTCCCGGGACGTCAACCCAAAATGATCTACCCGCTGGTCCGTGAACTGGCCGTCGACGGTGTCCCCGTCACGGTGACCTGCCGGGTGTTGCGCTTCTCCAAACAAGCGTTCTACCAGTGGAAGCGCGACCCCATCTCCCAGCGCGACTGGGTCGACGCCCGTCTCACCAACGCCGCCTGGGATATCCACCGAGACGACCCCGCCTTCGGCTACCGGTTCATCTCCGACGAGCTCGGCCAGGCCGGCCTCACCGCGGGTGAGAACCGGGTCTGGCGGTTGTGCTCGCAGCAACGACTCTGGTCCGTGTTCGCGAAGAAACGCGGCCTCACACGCAAGGCCGGGCCGCCCGTCCATGACGACCACGTCAAACGGAAATTCACCGCGACACGCCCGAACCAGCTCTGGCTCACCGACATCACCGAACACCGCACGGACGAGGGCAAGATCTACCTCTGCGCGATCAAAGACGTCTACTCGAACAAGATCGTCGGCTACTCGATCGACTCCAGGATGAAGGCGTCCCTGGCCGCCGCCGCCGCCCGGAACGCGATCGGCCAGCGCACCATCGACGGCACGATCCTGCACTCGGACCGAGGCTCCCAGTTCCGCTCCAACGCGTTCCTGCGGGTGCTGAAGAACAACGGCATCACCGGGTCGATGGGCCGCGTCGGCGCATGCGGTGACAACGC
>NZ_SOFU01000033.1:0-25833 GCF_004402245.1 Cryobacterium sp. TMT2-18-2 | reverse complement strand
TGGACCAGATCGCCGTCGTTCAGGGCGTGACCCGGGAACGGGTGCGCCAGATCGAGAAGCGCGCGCTGGCCCTGCTGAAGGTGCCGTGCCTGGAACAGTACCTGCGCGACTGAACCTCGGCCGTACCCCCTGAACGGAGCGCAGCGGTGCTGCCGACTTCACGCTATTCTCGTTATCAACTTTGTCATCGGGGGATATATGGGCAAGCTCACGTACAACTCGTCTCTGACAGCAGATTTCGACGACCGGGTCCTCGCCCATATCCAGGTCGTCATCGGAGCGAAGTTGCGACGCGGCGAGTGTTTCTATTTCACGTGGCGAGACGACCCCCAGGGCGGCGACGGCCGCAGCACGATCTGGCTGCATCCCGCGATACCCCTGGCCTACAAATATTTCGGCGGGCGCTCCCCCAGCCTCAACCGCGAATGGATCGAAGCCCTGATGCTTTCGGCCAATTCCTCCGGCGGCCTCCAGCTCGTGCCGGAACCACACCGACCCGCGACAGTATTGGTGAAGGACGAATCGTGATCCGAGTCGATATTGTCTACGGCGGCGCGCAGTACTCGCTAGGCGGCCGGTCGTTGGAGTCCATCCAGACCGAGGTTGAGACCGCGTTCCTGGCCGGGAAGCCCTACTGGTTGTGGGTGAACAGTGGCGGCGGGCGCTTCGAAGACGCCTACCTGCTGATCGCGCCGGGCATCCCCTTCGCAATTCTCAACGTCAAGCCGCACAACGGCCCGGACATCGATCTCGAGGTGGACGGGGCGTTCAACCAGGACGTGCTCTGACCTGACTGGCGTTCCCCGGGAGAGCCCCCGGCTGGCACACTGGGAACATGCTGCCACCACTTGCTGAGTTGCTCAGAACTGCCCGCGTCGTCGCCCTGCCTCTGGCGACGCGGTTTCGCGGACTCGACACCCGCGAGGCCCTGCTCGTGAAGGGACCGGAAGGCTGGGCGGAGTTCTCACCGTTCGCCGAATACGACGACGCGGAGGCGGCCACCTGGCTGCGGGCCGCCCTCGATTTCGGCTGGCAGGCCACGCCGCCCCTCCTCCGCGAGTGCATCCCCGTGAACGCGACGGTGCCGGCGGTCAGCGCCGACGAGGTTGCCGGTGTGCTCGCCCGGTTCCCCGGCTGCCGTACCGCCAAGGTGAAGGTCGCCGACCCCGGTCAGACCCTCGCCGACGACGTGGCACGCGTGCGCGAGGTTCGCCGTGTGCTCGGGCCGGAGGGGCGCATCCGTGTCGACGCGAACGGCCTGTGGAACGTCGATGAGGCGGAGCACGCCATCCACGCCCTCAACGAGTTCGACCTCGAATACGTGGAGCAGCCCTGCGCCACCATCGAGGAACTCGCCGAGATCCGCCGCCGCACCGGCTACCTCGACGTCGGCGTCGCCGCCGACGAAAGCGTACGCCGCGCGAAGGACCCGCTGCTGGTGGCCCGCACGGGCTCGGCCGACATCCTCGTGATCAAGGCCGCGCCGCTCGGCGGAATCCACGCCGCCCTGGAGCTGATCAACCAGACCGGGCTGCCCGCCGTGGTCTCAAGCGCCCTCGACACCTCGGTTGGCATCTCGATGGGCGCCCACCTGGCCGCCGCGATTCCGGAACTCAGCTTCGATTGCGGGCTCGGCACGGCCTCGCTCCTTGCCGCCGATGTCACCACCGACCCGCTGCTGCCGGTCGACGGCGGCATTCCGGTACGGCGGGTGACCCCCGACCCGCAGCTGCTGGAGCGTTACGCGGCCGCGGACGACCGGCGTGACTGGTGGCTGGCCCGCCTGACCCGCTGCTACGCGCTGCTCACCGACTGAACCAATTCGACGGAGATTCTGCGCAAAAAAAGGGTTTTCGGCGTGTCTGGAGGCGATCCGGCCACAATCTCCGTCGAATTCGTCAGGGGCGAGGACCCGCTGGCCTAGAGGCCGGAGTAGGCGTGCAGGCCCTTGAAGAAGACGTTGACGATGCCGAAGTTGAACATGACGGCTGCAAAGCCGATGATCGACAGCCAGGCGGACCGTGATCCGCGCCAGCCACGGGTCGCCCGGGCGTGAATGTAGCCCGCGTAGAGGGTCCAGATGATGAACGTCCAGACCTCCTTGGTATCCCAGCCCCAGTAGCGACCCCAGGCCTGTTCGGCCCAGATCGAGCCGGCCATGAGGGTGAAGGTCCACAGGATGAAGCCGATGATGGTGACCCGATAGGCCAGGTTCTCCAGCGTGGCCGCCGACGGCAGGGTGGCCAGGAACCGCAGCTGACCGCTCTTCGCAGACGCGAGGAGCGACTCACGCCGGAACTGGAGGAGTTGCACGGTGGAGAGGGCGAACCCGAGTGCGAAGAAGCCCGTGCCCAGCGAGGCGACGAAGACGTGAATGACCAACCAAGCCGACTGCAGGGCCGGCGGCAGGGGCGCGACCTCGACGTAGAAGCGCAGCGCCGCGATGCCGAGAAGCACCAGCACCATGCCGGTGACGAAGGTGCCGAGGAAGCGCAGGTCGGCGCGGGTCAGCACGATCAGGAACACCGAGACGATCAGCAGGGTGCCCGTCATCGCGAACTCGTACATGTTCGCCCACGGGACGCGCTCGGCGGCCACGCCGCGGAGCACCGCCGACACCAGGTGGATCAGCCACGCCAGCACGGTGAGCGAGACGCCCACCCGCAGGCTGGCCGAGCGGCCGTAGGGGGTGACGGCGTCGTTCGCGATGCGAGCGCTGATGCGGGTGAGGGTGGTGGTTCCGCCCGCCGCGCCGGCCGTTTCCGCGCGCGCGGACTCGGCCCGCACCTGTGCGTCTGCTGCCGTGGCGGAGGTGACCGCCGCGGAGCGCTTGGCCAGGTCGAAGGAAAAGGCGATGAACGCGAGAGCGTAGACCGCCATGGCCGAGTAGAGGCTCAGAATGGAGAGCTCGTTGAGATTCACGATGACAGCCTATTTCTGTTCGGATGCCGGGGTGGCCGATTGGGAGGATAACAGCAGGTGCGTGTGCCGATCGGCGAGGTCGCTGACGGCGGATTCCAGGGTCGGGTCCTCACCCCGGGCTAGACCCGCGTATTCGAGGCGCAGGGAGCCGTCCTGCTCCGGCACGGCCTTCACCCAGACCCGCCGACGTGGCACGAACAGTGACGTCAGCAGGCCGAGCAGCGCCAGAACGGCGAAGGACAGCACCCAGAGCTGGGTGGGGTCGTGGTGGATGTCGAACGAGGCAAACCGCAGCACCGAACCGGAGAAGTCCCCGTTCTGCGCGCCCGGGTTGGCGTCGTCGAAGGTGACGGACCCGAGGCCGTTCGGCAGTTCCCGGGTCTCCCCCGGCTTCAACTCGATCGACTCCACGTCGGTCTTGCCCCCGGTGAGCTGGGTCATCTTGTCGATGTCGAGCGAGTAGACCGACGTCGGCACGCCCGCGTCGAGCCCCAGGTCTCCCGAGTAGACGTTGAGGGTCAGCAGCGGGTATTGCAGGTCCGGGTAGGAGGAGAAGAAAGCCCCCGAATCCGCGGTGGCCTGGGTCGGGTAGAAGAAGCCGATCATGCCGAGTTGCTCGGCGAGCCCGTCGGGAACCTTGATCACGCCGAGGGAGGTGAGGTTGGCATCCTGCGGCAGGAACGGCACGGAATCGGTGAAGACGACCACCCCATTCGGGTCCTTCACAGTGAGGGTGGGGGCGTAGCCGTTGCCGAGCAGGTAGACATCGGTGCCGCCGGTGCGGGCCGGGCCGTTCACCTTCACCTGGCTGGCCTCTGCGGCCTCGCCCCGCGGGGAAATGGTGACCTCTGCCGTGAAGTCGATCGGCTGGCCGTAGGCCTTGAGGTTCTTCTCCTCGTAGGTGACGTCGAAGTTGTCGAGGGTGAGTTTGTAGGGCGTGAGGCTGGTGTCGTTGAAGAACCGGCCGGGGTTGAACGAGTCGTAGGCCAGCAGGGTATTCACGAAGGTCTGCCCCTCGACCAGCACACGCTGGCCGCTGAACCCGAAGCCGCCACCGAAACCGACGGTGATCAGGATGCCGACCAGAGCGAAGTGGAAGACCAGGTTGCCGGTTTCACGCAGGTAGCCGCGTTCGGCCGAGACCGAGGTCTCCCCGCGATTCTCGAAGACGGCCGCCCGGTAGCCGCTGGTCTTCAGAAGCCTGCGGGCGGACTCGACGGCGGCCGGGGCATCCGTGCCGGCCGGAGCGATGCGCGTCGTGAAGCCGGCCAGCCGGGACAGGCGGACGGGGGTGCGCGGCGGCTTGGCCCGCAGCGCGAGGTAGTGGTGCTTGGTGCGCGGGATGACGCACCCGATCAGCGAGATGAACAGCAGTAGGTAGATGGCCGAGAACCACGCCGACGAGTAGACGTCGAACGCCTGAACCGTGTCGAGCAGCGGTGCGAGGTCCGGGTTGTCGGCGAAGTACTGGGTAACCCCGTTCGGGTCGGAGCTGCGCTGCGGCACCAGGGATCCCGGCACGGCGGCGATCGCGAGAAGCAGCAGAAGGAACAGCGCAGTGCGCATGTTCGTCAGCTGGCGCCAGAACCAGCGCAGCCAGCCCGCGAAGCCGAGGTGCGGTTGCACTATTCCCGCGGAGGCCGGGGCGTCGTAATGGTCAGATGGCCGGGACATAACTTCCGATCGTTCCTTGCAGGTCGAGGAGCCAGGCGTTCCACACGCCACTGACCATGAGCACGCCGATGAGAACGAGGAGAAGACCGCCGAACAGGTTGATAGCCCTGACGTGCCGTTTCAGGAAGGAAACGGCACCGGTCGCCCAGCTGAGGCCGAGCGCGATCAGGAGGAACGGGATGCCCAGCCCGAGCGCGTAGAACAGGGCCAGCAGCCCCCCCTCCCAGGGAGAGCCCGTGGTCAGGCTGAGGGAGTTGATGGCGGTGAGTGTGGGACCGGTGCAGGGGGTCCACCCCACGGCGAAGACCGCGCCGAGTACGGGCGCGCCAGCCAAGCCCATCCCCGGTTTCCAGGATGCCTTCACGCTGCGCTGCGCGAAACCGAACTGGCCGACGAACACCAGGCCGAGCAGGATTACCACGACGCCGGCGATGCGGGTGATCACATCGCGATACTGGTTCAGCCAGAACCCGGCCACCCCGAAAATGACACCGGTCAGCACGAAGACGAGGGTGAAGCCGAGGATGAACAGCAGGACCCCGAGCAGCAGCCGGTTGCGGCCCCGGCGGTCGCCGCGGGCGGCGGTCGAGCTGCCGTCGGTGAAGCCGCCGATGTAGGCCAGGTAGCCCGGTACGAGAGGGAGGATGCAGGGAGAGGCGAACGAGACCAGCCCGGCCAGCACGGCGATGGGGATTGCCAGGAAGAGTTGGCCGCTGAAGACGATCTCGCCGAAGGGGTTGTCCACGCCTACGAATCCTCGGCGATCGCGTCCCGCACAAGGGTCTCGAGGATCGACGGCTCCGAGACCGCGCCGAGGATCCGGGCCGCCACCCGGCCGGACCGGTCGAGCACCAGGGTGGTGGGAACGGCGTTCGGCGGGATGCTGCCGCTGAACGCGAGCTGCATGCTCCCGTTGTCGACGTCCATCACCGACGGGTACGTAATGCCGAAGCTCTCGTTGAACGCCGTGGCGTTCGCGGCCTGGTCCCGCACGTTGACGCCGACCCAGTGGGCGTCCGTGCCGGCGAATTCCTCGTTGAGTTTCTGCAGGGCCGGGGCTTCCGCCCGGCAGGGCGCGCAGCTGGCGTACCAGAAGTTGACCACGACGACCTTGCCGGCGTAGTCCTCGCTGGAGAGCCGGTCGCCGTTTTCGTCGGCGCCGCTCCAGGAGATGGGATCGCCGCGCTCGGCGGCCGGGATCTCGGTCCAGCTGCCGTCACCGGCGATGAAGCCCTTACTGCTGCCTTCGCGGTACTGTTCGGCGAGCGGGTCGACGGAACAGCCGGTCAGCAATAGCGCCACGGCGATCAGAGCGCCGAGGTAGACGCGGGGACGGAAGCTCATACGGCCCCCACGTCAGTGGCGCCGGCCTGCAGCGACAGGGCAGGGTTGGCGTAACCGGTCTCGGCCAGGCGACCACCGGACCAGGACAGGGTGGTGATGCTCGACAGGTCGCAGCGGCGTTTGCGCGGGTCGTGGGGCAAAGGCTGCCGGGCCAGGGCACGGTGCACCATCCAAATCGGAAGCTGATGGCTGACGAGCACGACGTCCCCCTCGTCGACCGAGTTGCAGGCATCCTCGATCGCGGCGAGCATGCGCTTCGCGATCGAGTCGAACGGTTCGCCCCAGCTGGGGCGCAGCGGGTTGATCAGCGCGTGCCAGCTGCGGGGATCGCGCAGGGCCCCACCCACGCCCCGCATCCGTTTGCCCTCGAAGAAATTGGTCGGCTCGATGATGCGCGGGTCGATGTCGACCGGAAGGGTGAAAGCAGCCGCGATCGGAGCGGCCGACTCCTGCGCACGCTGCAGCGGTGAGGAGATGATGCGGGCGACGGGGCGCCCGCGCTCCACCAGATCGGCGGCAGCGGCCTCGGCCATCCCCGCCCCCAGATCGGAGAGGCGGAATCCGGGCAGGCGTCCGTACAGAACGCGCTCGGGATTGAAAACCTCACCGTGCCGCACGAGATGTACCTGTCTGGCTACCACCGTTCCAGTCTACGGAGGGGGCACCCGCGAATACGCCGAGAGCCGTGCGGCTAAACTTGACCGGTGACTGAGCGCATAGTGATCAAGAACCTGGCCGCCCTCGACAACGGACCCGTGACGGTGTCCGGGTGGGTCGACACCGTCCGAGACCAGAAGAAGGTGCAGTTCGTCGTGCTGCGCGACGAATCCGGCGCGGTGCAGCTTGTGAACCCGCGCACCACGGATGCCGACGGCATTGTCGTCGCCGACGAACCGGCCACCACCATCTCCACCCTGTCGCAGGGCAGCTTCGTCACCGTCACCGGTGAGCTCAAGCACGACGAGCGCGTCAAACTCGGCGGCATCGAAATCAAGCTCGCGACCCTCGAGGTCGTCACGGTCGCCATCCCCGAGACCCCGATCGCGGCCGACTCCAATCTGGACAAGCGCCTCGACTGGCGCTTCCTCGATCTGCGCCAGCCCAAGCAGAACCTGATCTTCCGTCTTCAGACCACGTTCGAGCACGCACTGCGCACGTACTGGATCGACAATGACTTCATCGAGCTGCACACCCCGAAGCTGATGGCCAGCGCGAGCGAGTCCCGCGCCGAGCTGTTCGAGGTGGAGTACTTCGATACCAAGGCCTACCTGGCGCAGAGCCCGCAGTTCTTCAAGCAGATGGCCCAGGCCGCCGGCTTCGGCAAAATCTTCGAGGTCGGACCAGCGTTCCGCGCCGACCCGTCGTTCACCAGCCGCCACTCCACCGAGTTCACCAGCGTCGACTCCGAGATCAGCTGGATCGACAGCCACGAAGACGTCATGCGGCTGCACGAAGAGTTGCTTGTCGCCGGATTCACGGCCGTCAAGGAGAAGCACGGCGACGAGGTCCTGGCCCTCTTCGGGGTCGAGGTCACCGTGCCCAGTACGCCGTTTCCGCGCATCCCGCTGGCCGAGGCCAAGGAGATCGTCAAGACCCGCGGCTACGAGGTCCCGCGCGAAGACGACGACATGGACCCCGAAGGCGAACGCCGGATCGCCGCCTACGTGCTCGAGACCTTCGGCCACGAGTTCGTCTTCCTCACCGACTACGCCTCAAGCATCCGGCCGTTCTACCACATGCGCCACGAAGGCGACGCGAGCATCACCAAGAGCTATGACCTGATCTTCAATGGCACCGAGATCTCCACTGGAGCGCAGCGCGAGCACCGCATCGACATTTTGGTCGAGCAGGCCAAGGAGAAGGGCGTCGACCCCGAGGAGATCGAGGGCTACCTCGACTTCTTCCGTTACGGCGTTCCGTCGCACGGCGGGTTCGGCATGGGCCTCGCGCGGGTACTCATGCTGATGCTGCACCAGGCCAGCATCCGCGAGGTCACCTACCTGTTCCGCGGCCCGACGCGCCTCGAGCCGTAGCCGAACGGTCAGACGACGACATCGACGGCCATCCTCGACGATACGACGGAACGGATGAAGGTTCCCGCCGCCTGGTGCGCGGGGTGGACCTGGTAGCGGTTGACGGCGTCCAGGTCGTCAAAGTCGGCGATCAGCACGACGTCCCAGTTGGTGCCGCCGGCGACGTCGAAATCCACCTGCAGGGAGCGGATCTCGTCGACGACGCCCACAAGCCCTTCCAGGCGGACCGCGATCCCGGCCGCGGCGGCGGCCTTCTGGGCCGGGTCGGCCGGGGCTAGTTGCCAGGAGACAATGTGCCGGATCATCGCACGGCCAAAAGCGCCGTGCGCAGCCGCAGTGGATCGATGCGCCAGTAATTGTGTACCTTGCCGTTGAGCAGGAGCACCGGGATGTCCTCGACGTACAGGGCGTGCAGCTCGGCGTCGTCGAGAATTGAACGCTCTTCGAGCACGATGTCGGGGGCGGACGGGTCGTCGGCGAGTTTGGTCACGACGCTGCCGACCAGATCCCGGGCGTCATCGCAGAGGTGACAACCGGGCTTGCCGATCAGGGTGAGGAGTGCAGTAGCCATTGCTCCAGCCTATGCTGGCTCGCCGACGCAACACGCAACTAGACTTGACCGCACACATGTCCGAAGACACCATCGCCCCCGCAATCGCGTTCTTCGACGTGGACAACACCCTCCTGCGCGGCGCCAGCCTGTACCACCTCGGAGTGGGTGCCTGGCGGCGACGACTGGTCACCGGCCGCGACCTGCTCTCCTTCGCCTGGAAGCAGGCCCGATTCCTCTACGTCGGCGAAAACAGGATGCACCTCGCGAGCATCCGGGAGCGCGCGCTGGAAGTGGTCGTCGGCTACAGCCGGGACGAACTCGTCGCGCTCAGCACGGAGATCTTCGACGCCCGCCTCTTGCCGCGACTCTGGCCGGAAACGGTCGCCGTCGCCCGTGCGCACCTCAAGGCCGGACGCGAGGTCTGGCTCGTCTCCGCAACCGCCCAAGAGGTGGCCGACGTCATCGCCGAACGGCTAGGCCTCACGGGCGCGGTCGGCACCCGGCTCGAGGCCGTCGACGGAATCTTCACCGGCCGCCTCACCGAGGGAGTCTGCCACGGTGCCAGCAAGGCCGTCGCCGCCAACGCCCAGGCAGAGCGCAGCGGCGTCGACCTGGCCGACTGCTGGGCCTACTCCGACTCCCACAACGACATTCCGTTGCTGGACCTGGTCGGCAATCCGGTGGTCGTGAATCCGGATGCCACCCTTCGCCGCTATGCCGCGGCCCGCCACTGGCCGGTGATGATCCTCAAGCGCCGAAGCATCAAGGCCGCCACCCGGACAAGCAAAAAGCGCTAGACCCCAAGGGCCTAGCGCTTACGCCGGTAGTTATTACGAACGGTTCAGAACCGTCTACTTCTTATTGCGACGCTGGTGGCGAGTCTTACGAAGAAGCTTGCGGTGCTTCTTCTTCGCCATACGCTTGCGTCGCTTCTTGATTACAGAACCCACACGGACCTCACAAAAGAATTGGTTTCGCCGCGGGATTCGCGACAGACACGGTAAATAGCAGTCTACCGGAAAAAGAACACTCTCCAACGCGGTGGTCGCATTCGTGCGTTCACACGCCGCCGACTAGTCGATTTTCCGCCACTTTCGGGGCTTGGCATCTTTGACCGCATGCGCCATTTGGTATGACGTCTCCGCGAACGCCTTTCCGATGGCGGCAGCAAATGCCCGCTGTTCCACCTTCAAGCCCTCGGTCTCCTCGGTCAGCTCCTCGACGGTGGCGTCGAAGTCGACACTGAGGAAGGGGATCAACCAGTCTTCGATCTCCTCGAGCGGAGCGTAGTCCAGGTGGTAATACCGGTGCTGACCGGCTTCTCTCACGCCCACAAGGCCCGCTTCACGCAGCACCTTCAGGTGCTTCGAGATGGTCGGCTGGCTGAGGCCGAGCTTGTCGACGATGTCAGACACGCTCAGCTCTCCACCGGTCGCGTTCGACTGGTTGTATCGCTCGAGGAGAATGCGTAGAATTTCGCGTCGGGTCGGATCCGCCACTACGCCGAAGATGTCTGCCATTCCCCAAGGCTAGTCATTCCCGGTGGGGATACCATGACGACAGCCGTCCGCGGCGGGCGAGTCGGAGGTTTCAGTGCAGACACGGGTGGCGGATTCCGCCTTTGCGCCGCGTCCCACGAGTTGGTATGCCTGGGTCCGGGACTCAGTGGACGGCCTCGTTCGCCGCTCGCCGTCCCGCTTCGCCATCCTCGTGTTCACGGCGCTGGTCATGGTGTTCACGCTGCTGTTCTCCCTGCCGATCGCATCCGCAGACCGCACGATCACGCCCCTGCACGACGCCCTCTTCACGGCGGTTTCTGTGATCTGCGTGACCGGCCTCGCGACGGTGGACATGGCGACGCACTGGTCCTCCTTCGGCAACGTCCTAGTTGTGGTCGGCGTCAATATCGGCGGCGTGGGCGTTCTGACCCTTGCCTCCCTGATGGGAATGGTGATCTCCCGGCGCCTGGGCCTGCGTGCCCGGCTGATGGCCGCCAGCGACACGAATCCCTCCCGAATCCACGCCGGACCGGTCAACGAGGGACAGGCCATTCGCCTGGGCGAGGTCGGCAACCTCCTCGTGACGGTCGCGATCAGCGCCTTCGTGATTGAGCTGATCGTGACCGCACTGCTCTTCCCGCGGATCCTGGCTGTCGGGACACCCACCGGCGAGGCTCTCTGGCAGAGCGTGTACTACTCCGCCATGGCGTTCACCAACAGCGGCTTCTCGCCCAACGTCGGAGGCCTCACGCCGTTCGCCAACGACTACTGGTTCCTCAGCGCCCTGATGCTGGGAGCCTTCCTCGGCAGCCTGGGCTTCCCGGTGATCTACGCCCTCGCCCGGGGCTGGTACCGCCCCAGGCGCTGGTCGCTGCACGTGAAACTGACCCTCTTCACGACGGTGGCGCTGCTCGTGGCCGGCGTCGCCGTGTACATCGTGCTCGAGTTCGACAACCCGAAGACGTTCGGTTCCCTGAACGTGGGCGACACGATCTTCCAGTCGCTCTTCATGTCGATGATGACCCGGTCCGGCGGCTTCGCGACCATCACCGTCAGCGACCTGCACGGGTCGAGCCTGCTCGTGACGGACATGCTGATGTTCATCGGCGGCGGGTCCGCGTCCACCGCCGGGGGCATCAAGGTGACGACCCTGGCCATCCTCTTCCTGGCGGCCGTCGCCGAGGCCAGTGGACGAAGCGAGATGGAGGCGTTCGGCCGCCGGATCCCCAGTGACATCCTGCGGCTCGCCGTCAGCGTGGTGCTGTGGGGTGCCACGACCGTGGCCGTGTCCAGCATTCTGATCCTGCAGATCTCCCAGGCGCCGTTGGACCTGGTGCTCTTTGACGTGATCTCCGCGTTCGCCACCTGCGGCCTGTCGACCGGGCTGACCGGCGATCTGCCTCCCGCCGGGGTGTACGTGCTGGCGGCGACCATGTTCATGGGCAGAATTGGTACAGTGACACTCGCGGCTGCCCTCGCCGCGAGCCAGAGCAGGCAGCTGTTCTCACGTCCGGAAGAGAGGCCCATCGTTGGCTGATCGCTTCAAACACGACGCACCGGTGCTCGTGATCGGCCTCGGCCGCTTCGGCGCGGCCACCGCGGGTCAGCTCGACCGTCTCGGCCGGGATGTGCTCGCCGTCGACGACAGCGCCTCCCTCGTGCAGAAATGGTCCGAGCGCGTCACGCACGCGGTGCAGGCCGACGCCACCTCCATCGAAGCGCTCCGCCAGATCGGCGCCCAGGACTTCTCGATCGCCGTCTGCGCCGTCGGTTCGTCCGTCGAGGCCAGTGTGCTGATCGCGGCGAACCTGGTCGACCTCGGGATCCCCCAGATCTGGGCGAAGGCGATCTCCAAGTCGCACGGCACGATCCTTGAGCGCATCGGCGTGAACCACGTCGTCTTCCCGGAGGCGGAGGCCGGCGAGCGCCTGGCGCATCTCGTGTCGGGACGACTGCTCGACTTCATCGAGTTCGACGACGACTTCGCCCTGGTCAAGATGATCCCGCCGAAGCCGATCCGGGGCCTGAACCTGACCGAATCCGGGCTGCGCCGCAAGTACAACGTCACCGTGGTCGGCGTGAAGAGCCCGGGCCGCCCCTTCACCTACGCCACCGAGAAGTCGGTCGTCACTGACCAAGACCTCATCATCGTCTCCGGCACCGAGTCCGACATCGAGCGGTTCGCGTCCCTGGAGTTCTAGGCGCCGGTGAGTTCTAGTGGCCGGCGAGTTCGCGGGCCCGGGCGAGTGCGGCATCCGTCGCCCGGTCGAACAGGTCCTTGATCCCACCCTTTTCCAGCTCCCACACGGCACGCTCGGTGGTGCCGCTCGGGCTTGTGACCTGGAGGCGCAGCTCCGTCGGGGACAGGTCGGATGCCGCCAGCAGGCTCGTCGCACCGAGGAAGGTGCCGTTCACCATGACCGCGGCCTCCTCCGGGGTGAAGCCCTTGGCGATCGCCGTGGCGGTGAGCTGCTCGATCAGGTAGAAAACGTAGGCCGGACCTGATCCGGAGATGGTGCTGAGGGCATCGAGCTTCTCCTCCGGCACGACCAGGACGTCGCCGACGGTGCCGAAGAGTTTCTTCGCGAGCTCGAGATCGGTGTCGCTGGACCGCGTGCCGGCGCTCAGCCCGGTGACGGCCTTGCCGACGAGGGCCGGCGTGTTCGGCATCGAGCGGATGACCGACACGGATTCGGGCAGCGACCCCTCGAACGTCGCAATGGTGACGCCGGCGGCGACACTGATGACGAGCGTGCCCGGTTCGAGACTGTCGGCGATCTCGGCCAGCAGGTCGAGGACCATGACGGGCTTCACGGCGACGATCACGATGCGCGCGCCGGCGACGGCCTTGCGGTTGGCCGTGGGCTCGTCGGCGGTGGCCCAGGCGGTGACGCCGGGGATTCCTGCGAGTTCGTCGGCCTTCGCCGTGGAGCGGTTGGTTGCCCGGATGCCGCCCTCAACGGTCACGTTAGGGTTCAGCAGCCCGGTCAGAACGGCCCTCGCCATCGATCCGGCGCCGAGGAACGCGATGGCGGGCAGTGTGGTGGTTGCAGTCGAAGTCATCCGACGAGTCTACTTTCGCCCCCTGTGCCGGGTCCGTCTGGCGTGCGTTCTAGGATTGCCCCATGAGCACTTCGGGCGGGAACAAGGCAATCGTGGCGGCACTCCTCCCCAATCTGGGGATCGCGATCACGAAATTCGTGGCCTGGGCATTCTCCGGTTCTTCCTCGATGCTCGCCGAGGGCGTGCACTCCCTGGCCGACTCCGGAAATCAGGTGCTTCTGCTCATCGGCGGTCGCAAGGCCAAGCAGGAAGCCGACAAGGAGCATCCGTTCGGCTACGGCCGGGAACGCTACGTCTACGCGTTCGTGGTGTCGATCATCCTGTACTCCGTCGGCGGCGTCTTCTCTCTTTACGAGGGTGTGCGGAAGCTGCAGGACCCGCACCCGCTCGACGTGCCGTGGCTGCCCATCGTGGTGCTGCTGGTCGCCATGGGCCTCGAGTCCTTCTCACTTCGCACCGCCATCCGGGAATCGAACCATGTGCGCGGCAACCAAAGCTGGGTACAGTTCGTGCGGCACGCGAAGGCGCCCGAGCTGCCCGTCGTGCTGCTCGAAGACGTCGCCGCCCTCGCCGGCCTGGTCTTCGCCTTCCTCGGCGTCGGCCTCACCATCATCACCGGCGAGCCCGTCTGGGATGCCATCGGCACCCTGTTCATCGGCATACTGCTCGTCCTGGTCGCCGTGGTCCTCGGCGTAGAGACCAAGAGCCTCCTCGTCGGCGAAGGCGCCGGTAAGAAGGATGCCGCGGCCATCCAGCGTGCCATCCTGGCCGGCCCGGAGACGCGCAAGATCATCCACCTCAAGACCCTGTACCTCGGCCCGGACGAACTGCTCGTCGCCGCCAAGATCGCCTTCGAGGCCGACAGCCATTTCTCCGAGGTGGCGGCGGGCATCAACACCGTCGAAACCCGCATCCGCGAGGCCGTGCCGGCGGCCCGCGTCATCTACCTCGAGCCGGATCTGTTCTTCGACCCCAACCGCCGCGCGCCACCCACCGACACCATCGTCATCAAAGGCACCGAGTGACCCGCACCGCGGTCGTCCTGCGCCACGATGACACGATCCACCTCGGCAACCTCGAACCGGTGCTGCGGGAGCACGGTTACTCCATTCGCTACGTCGACACGCTCCGGGAGGACGTGCGCGCCCTCGACCCGCGGGAAGCCGACCTGCTGGTCGTTCTCGGCGGCGAGATGGGAGTCTACGAGGCCGACGAGTTCCCCACGCTGCACGCCGAGATCGAGCTGCTCACGCAGCGGCTCGGCGCCTCTTTGCCCGTCTTCGGCGTGTGCCTGGGTGCGCAGCTGATGGCGAACGCTCTGGGCTCCCGCGTCTACCGTGGGCCGACGAACGAGATCGGCTACCGCTCCGTGGAGCCCACGGAGGCCGGGGCGACCTCCCCGCTGCGACACGTCAGCGGCGTCCCCGTCTTCCAATGGCATAGCGACACGTTCGACCTGCCCGACGGGGTGACACGGCTCGCCGGGTCCCCCCAGTACGGCAATGAGGCCTTCGGGATCGGAGACTGGGCGCTGGCCGTGCAGTTCCACCCGGAGGTCACCGAGGAGATGCACGAGGTGTGGCTGGAGGCCTCGGAGGCTGAGGTGTCCGCCGAGGGCTTCGACGTGGGCGACCTGCGCCGCGAACGCGAACGTTACTCCAACGGCATGCAGAGCGCTTCCCGGTCCATGTTCAGCGAATGGCTCGACGGGCTGGGTCCGCGAAGAACGCCCTGAGCAGTTCCCCACATTCGTCAGCGTCGACCTCGGCGTAGACCTCAGCGCGGTGATTGAGCCGGCGGTCACGCAGCACGTCATAGACCGATCCGGAGGCGCCCGCCTTCTCGTCCCACGCGCCGAAAACCACGACCGGCACCCGTGCGGCCAGGATCGCGCCCGCACACATCACGCAGGGCTCCAACGTCACCACCAGGGTGCAGCCGGTCAGGTGCCAGTCCCCCAGGGCCGCGGCAGCGTGACGGATGGCGACGATCTCGGCGTGGCCGGTGGGATCCTGCAGCGCTTCGCGCTCATTGCGTCCGCGGCCGATCACACGGCCGGACGGGTCCAGCACCACCGCACCGACGGGCACATCCCCCGTTTCGAGGGCAGCACGGGCCTCGCAGAGCGCGAGCCGCATCCATTCGCTGTGCCGGCGATCGACCTCGCCCATCTACGCTCCCTTCCCCGACTAGTAGATTGAGCCTATGCGAGTCCACGTAGCCGACCACCCCCTGATCACCCACAAACTCACGGTACTCCGAGACAAGAACACGCCGTCGCCGATCTTCCGGTCACTTGTCGAAGAGCTGATGACCCTCCTCGCCTATGAGGGGACCCGCGGCGTGCGAGTCGAGGACGTGACCGTGCAGACCCCGGTCTCCGAGGCCCGCGGCGTGCAGATCAGCGACCCCAAGCCGCTCGTCGTGCCGATCCTCCGCGCCGGCCTGGGCATGCTCGAGGGCATGGTCAAGCTGCTACCGACGGCAGAGGTCGGCTTCCTCGGCATGGCCCGCAACGAGGAGACCCTTCAGCCCACCACCTACGCGGAGCGCCTGCCCGACGACCTCTCCGACCGCCAGTGCTTCGTGCTCGACCCGATGCTCGCCACGGGCGGTTCGCTGATCGCAGCCATCCAGTTCCTCTTCGACCGCGGCGCCGTCGATGTCACGGCCATTTGCATCCTCGCCGCGCCTGAGGGGCTCGCCGCGGTCGAGGAGGCCCTCGAGGGCCGCGAAGTGACCATCGTTCTCGGTGCCGTCGACGACAAGCTTGACGAGCACGGTTACATCGTTCCCGGCCTCGGTGACGCCGGCGACCGCCTCTACGGAGTGGTCTAGCCCGAGCGAGCATCAATTCCGCGGGGCGGCGGACATTGCAGGTCCTGCGACATGCCCTGCGCCGTTGCCCCGCATATTCAAGAATCTTTGATCGAATTCGATTTGATCATGGATACTTTCATGGTTTCGCGATCCGCCATGGATCCTCCGATCCACCGCGGAGCCACCGAACGTGATGCGTGTCACACGGCGTCATCCTTGGTTACAGAATTGACACACGCCGTAACAGTGGGCTTTACTCGCAACTATGACAACGAGCGCACGCCCCCAGACCTCCTCCGAGGCCCCCGGGACTGCCGGCATGATGATGCCCGGCAGCTGCTGCGCGTGTTGCCGAATGTCCCGCTAGGCAGCGAACACCTCGCCGAGTTCCCGCCCCGCTGACTTCACGCGGCCGGCTGGTTGAACTTCGGAGCCCCTCTGGCTCCCTCCAGGCCTCTCACCGGCCGAATTTCTTCGAACCTGGAACCGCTCCTCAGCGTCGGGTTCACCTGCACTACCCCAGCCAAGGATCACTCTCATGTCGCTTGCCCACATTGACACCGCCCGCTCAGCCCAGGCCGCACGCCTCGAACGCCACGCCGCCCCGACGCCCGCCGCACCGCGCATCCGCGCCGTGCCCGAGGGCACGCAGGCCCGTGGCTTCGTTTTCTACGTCGGCATCGACGAGGCCACGGCCGCCGCGGCCGGGACCAGCCTGAGCCGCATCGTCGAGGCGCTCAAAGCCCTCACCGGAACTATCGCGCCGACGGCGGAGACTCATGCCGCGGTCGCACTGGCGCCCGCCGGAGCCGGTGGACGCGACGTCGACGTCGTGCGCCTCGCCCTGCAGGACCCGACTGCGCTGGCCCGGCACCGCACTGTGGCGGACGACCCCGACCGCGCACTCGGCGGCGTCGTGGTGGACATCTCCCGCAAGCGGGTCATCCTCGACGGCGAGACCGCGGCGCTCACCTACAAGGAATTCGAGCTGCTGCAGTACCTGGTGCTCCGCGAAGGCCGCACCATCGAGCGTGCCGAACTGATCGCCAAGCTGTGGAACGCCTCCGACGAGGAAGACGCGCCGAATGAGCGCACCATCGACGTGCACGTGCGTCGCCTGCGCGCCAAGCTCGGCCGCTACGAAGACATCGTGCGCACCGTGCGCGGGGTCGGCTACCGCTTCGACCGGCACGCTGATGTGTCGATCCGCCAATCGAGCACGCCGAGTCCGGACGTCTTCTAACGTCCAGCTTCCCGCTGTCTGATTCCCCCGGCCACGGGCGCTGAGGGTTCGCCGATCGGGGTTTCCGGGGCCATTCAGCGACTCGCCTCGAACGGATTCGACGGAGATTCTGGCCAAGTCGTCCCCGCAATACTCCGAAAAGCAGTTTCAGACCAGAATCTCCGTCGAATTGGTCCAACACCGGGCACGGCGCTCCGCCTGGGATGAACAGCATCCACAAATTGCGGTCGGTTCTGGCCTTCCGGGAGCGACGCCGCAAAACAATTCGACGGCGATGGCGTGACAGAGGGCCGGTCGTAGTAGCTACGACCAGCCCTCTTCCCTTGCACCAAGAGTGTCCTGCAATCACATTTCGCGTCTTCCGCCACAGCAAACGGTTGACGCACTTCGAATATATAACGAACGCGTAACGAAGCGCCACTTGTTTGTCATTCTTTTTTTTTGTACAAATCCCCACGAGTGGGGGAGGCGGCCCGATGCCGAGTCCCTATTCTTGGAGATCAAGGATGTGTGGAGGCAGCGTGACCGATCGAGCCGTGGCCGTGGCCGCCTGGGAATCACTGTTTCGTGCCCAGGTTGCCATTATGCGCAGCCTGGCCGCCGATTTTCCGGCGCATAACATCTCGTTCAACGAGTACGACGTGATGTTCAACCTGTCCCGGGCCGCCGGCCGGCGCCTGCGGCTCCGCGATTTGAATCGGCAGGTGCTGCTGACCCAGCCGAGCGTGAGCCGTCTGGTCGACCGGCTGGCCGCGCGGGGCTATGTGCGGAAGCACACCGACCCTACTGACGGCCGCGGCGCCCTGATCGAACTGACGGATGCCGGCTTCGACCTGTTCCGCCGGGTCGCTGTCCAGCACATGGGCACCATCACCGACCGCATCGGCGACACGCTCGGCACCGACGAGCTCCTGCAACTCACCGCCCTCTGCGATCGCCTGCATGGCGCGGACTGACCTGCGCCGCCCAGGTTGCGCCGCCTTGACGGAACCCGGCGCGCCGCCTCTCTCTGCCCTGTGCAGGGCGCGCGAGCGGGCGTACGGTAATCCGCGAGGAGGTGATTCCTATGCATGCAGCGCAGGGAGACCGGGTCGTCATCCGAGGAAAAGACGGTGGAAGCACCGGACCGGCACGGTGACATCGTGGAGGTTCGCGGGCTTGACGGCGAACCTCCCTACCTCGTGCGGTTCAGCGAAGGCCATGAGAGCATCCTGTTCCCCGGCACGGACTTCATGATCGAGCACATCGAACCTCGCAGCACAGGATGCCGGAGGGTGCGGCACACGCATCCGGCCAGGTCAAGGGCGTACTGCGCCGACATCACCTGAGTCAACTTCGAAACACGCGTTGCAGATCGTGGCGGGTACAAGATCAGGAGCTTCAGCCATGTGAATCACGTGTCCTTTTTGCCACTCGATAGCTCGCCTGACGCCGAACCTGGCGCACGCCGCGCACCGCGCCCTGCCCGTCTACGTGCTGACCTGCTTCGGCTGTGATCGCACCAATATGCGCCGCGAGTCGGCGCATCTGCCTCGGCCGGACCTGGCCGTTCGCTGATCCGGCGGCCGTCACTCCTCGGTCAGCGGGCGTCGAGGCGGCCGATCAGCTTGTAGGTCGCTGTCATGGCGCCGCCGAGCACGGCCGGTATACCGCCGCCGGGGTGCACCGATGCCCCCACCCGCCACAGCCACGGGCGTGCCCGGCTGGTGTACCCGGGGCGATGGAAAGGCCCGCTCTGCCAGAGCGGGTTGGTGGCGCCGTAGAGCGCACCCCCGGTGGAGCCCCAGCCAGCGAAGTACCGCGGATCAAGCACGACGTGATCACGGAACAGCTCGCTGATCGGCCGGTCCAGGCCCACGGCGGCGCTGACCCGCGCGACCTCACGCGCCACCCACGGGCTGTCAAGGTCATAGCGGTGGCCGTCAGCGGGCGCGGTGAGGAGCACCGCCACTGTGGCCCGGTCGTTGGCATAGACCTCGTGCGGCCGGTAATAGTTCAGGAAGGCCATCGTCTGCTCGGGCACAGCCCCGGCATCGAGACTGCGGTGCAGGGCGGCCGGGTCGTCGGGCAACACGACGGAATGAGTGGCGGTGCCCTCCGGCAACGAGGTCTCAAGCACGGCATAGATGGCCACGCCGGAGCAGGACAGCTTCCGTGGCCGGACCGGCGGCACGCCGAGCAGCCCGTCGAGCACCCCACGGTCGAGCCCGCTCACGATCACGTCGGCCGGATGCGTCGCCGTGGCCGTGGTCACGAGCCCTTTCGACACGGCTGTGACGGGCTCGCTAATGCGCACGACCGCGCCGGCGTTCAACGCGAGCCGGTGCAATGCGAGCGGCAGCTCGTTCACACCGCCCTCGGGAACCCACACGCCGTCCCTGGCCATGATCGCCGGCATGCTCGCGTACAGTGCGAGGGTCCGCCGGGGAGAGACACCGGCATTGAGGGTGTGGATGGCGATAACCTCACGCAGGCCTTCGGGCATCCAGCTCAGGCCGTCGAGAAAGCTGCGCGTGGTCAGGCGGGTGCCGTAGAGCCGAAACACGTTGCGTACGGCCGGCAGCGATGCCGGATCGGCCGGGTCGGCGGTCAGCATGCTCGTGAGTTGAGGCCCGAGGCCACCGTGTTCTTTTTCGAACCGGGTCCAGGCCTCGTGCCACGGGTGACCGGCGGGCACCGGCAGGACGGCGTCCGCTCCCCGGTAGAAGTACCGGCCCACCTCAGGCAGTCTCCGCAACGTCACCGCGGCCACCGCGGCGGCTTCGGCGGGAACAGAGCGGCGGGCGCCGAGCGCGTCGTAGCGGGCCAGCAGCTCCTCCCAGACCAGAGGGAAGGTGACCAGCGCCGGTCCGGTGTCCACGTGCTGCCCGTCGATTTCGAGTCGTCGGCTCTTGCCACCGATCCAGTCGGAGCCCTCCAGCACCGTCACCGAATGGCCGGCGCGGGCCAGCAGCGCGGCGGCCGTGAGCCCACCGACTCCCGCGCCGAGCACGACGATGCGCTGCGGGGTCAGGTTCGTCTTCCTGCGGGACCGTGTCATAGGAGCTCCTTGAGCAAAAAAACTGCCACGAGCTGGGCCCCGGCGACGGAACCTGCGACGTAGGGGAACGCAATCGAGTAGCGGTACATTCGGCGGGCCGTCATCGGCGTGGGGCTGCGCCCCAGCGACCCCACCAGCCAGCCGGCGATGAGCGCATTCACCATGGCGACCGGCCAGTTGATCAGCGCAAAACCCACGGTGGACAGGGCCCACCACGCGCCGCTCCACACCACGGCGCCGCGCGCGCCGAGATGAACGGCAGTGGTTCGAATTCCGGCTGCACGGTCCTCGTCGATGTCCTGCACCGCGTCGTAGGTGTGCTTGGCCACACTCCACGCCATCAGTCCGATCGCCGTCGCCCAGACCGGTGACTCGCCGAGGGCGAGAGGCACGAAGACCAGCGGGAAAGCGTAGGCGGCGTTACTGAGCGAGTCGAGGTAGCGCCGGGCTTTGAAACGCAGCGGGGGTGCCGAGTAGAAGATGAAGATCACGATGTACGCGGCGATCCAGGCGAGCGCCGCCGCCGGCAACGTAGCGAGGAAATACGCCACGAAAGGCGCGTTGGTCAGCACGACTCCGAGCACGATGGCGCGGGTTTCCGAGCCGACGATGCGGGCCCCCTCGAGGCCACCCTTGCGGGCGTTCCGGGCATCCGTTTCCTGGTCGAAAATGTCGTTCACACCGTAGATCAGCAAGTTGAACGGCAGCGTCACCCAGAGGAGCAGCGGAACAATCTCCCACCGCCACAAATCTCCGACCAGCCACATGGCGATGACCGTGGTTCCGATGGTGTTGACCCAGAGCACCGGTCGGGAGATTTGAACCAGGCGGGTGAGCACTTTCTCACTCTATCGCTGCGAGAGACCGCGTTTTTTCGGGTGCCGACGCCCGTGAATTTCGGACAAACAGGAAACCCCCGCAATCTGCTGAATGCGGGGGTCCAGATGTGCGCCCGAAGGGATTCGAACCCCCAACCTTCTGATCCGTAGTCAGATGCTCTATCCGTTGAGCTACGAGCGCAGGCTGTCTCGAAGCTAAGCGCCCCATGACAACTTGAAAACTATAACAGCTATTCGGGGTGCTCTGGTGCGGAAACCGGGACCGGAGTGCGAATTCCGAGCCAGGAGACCAGCCCACCTGCGAACATCAGGCCCGCGACGACGACCATCACGCGCTGGAATCCGGCAACGTCGAGCGTCGCTCCGATGATCGTCCCAGCCAGGGCGATCGCGACCAGGCCGGCCACCCGGGACACGGCATTGTTGATGGCCGAACCGATCCCGGCCTGCTCGGACCGGATGGACCCGAGCACCGCGGAGGTCAGCGGAGCCACGGTGATGGCCAGGCCGAGGCCGATCACGACGACGGCCGGCACGACCTGCGACCAGAGCGCGATCGGCGGCACCGCCCCGAGTAGCAGCAAGAATCCGGCTCCTGCCACCATCGGGCCCACGGTCATAAACGCGCGCGGTCCGTAGCGACCGGCCAGGGTGCCGAACAGTGTCGCGAAGAGCAGCAGCATGAGCGTCGCCGGGATGCCGGCGAAACCGGCCGCGGTCGCCGAGAAGCCGCCAACCTGCTGCAAATAGACCGTGAAGACGAAGAAGCCGAGGCTGAGCGCCGCGTAGACGCCGACCGTGGCGAGGTTCCCGACGCCGAAATTGCGGATCGTGAACAGGCTCAGGGGCATCATCGGATGCGGCGCGCGCGCCTCCCACCAGACGAACCCCGCCAAGGCCAGCAGCCCGACGACGAGCGGCACGAACACGACCGGGCTGGCCCAGCCCAGCCGCCCCTGCTCGATCAGGGCGAAGACCGGCCCGCCCAGCCCGAGCGCGGCCAGGCTGGCGCCCCACGCGTCGATGGGGGCCGCCGGACGGGTGCGCACCGGCTCGTCCAGGCCGGCCAGCAGCACCAGGGTAACCACGATGGGGATCACGTTGAGCCCGAAGATGAGGCGCCAGCTGAACGTGTCCACCAGGATGCCGCCGAGCACCGGGCCCATGATGCCCGCGATGCCCGTCCAGCCGGTCCAGGCCCCGATCGCTCGCCCCTGTGCCGCCCCGGAGAAGGTGGAGGTGATCAGCGCCAGAGAACTCGGCACGAGCAGGGCCGCCGCCATCCCCTGCAGCACCCGGGCGAGCACGAGCGCGCTCCCCCACGGTGCCACCGCGCAGGCCAGCGAGGCGATCCCGAACCAGATCAGTCCGATGCGGAGCACCCGCACCCGGCCGAACGTGTCCGAGAGCGACCCCGCCACGAGGATCAGGGCGCCCAACGAGAGCAGATAGCCGTCGACCACCCACTGCGCCAGCACCAGGCCGCCGCCGAGTTCCCGCGAAATCGCCGGCAGCGCGACCGTGACGATGGAGCCGTCCAGGAACGCCACGAACGACGCCAGAATGGCCACGATCAGAACCCGATGCTCTCTGGAAATCACTCTCCCAGTTAACCCGATTCGCGGCCCGATCGAAGGCCCGATCCGGAGGGCGCGGGCTCCGGTGTGGCCCTAGACGAGGTCTGGGGCCGGTGCAAAACTGACACCATGACCGCGACCCGCAACACCCAGGCATCCTTCGAATACGCCGGCCTTCGGGCCCTGTTCATCAATTGCACCCTTAAGCGAAGCCCCGAAATCAGCCACACACAGGGCCTGATGAACCTCAGCATCAACCTGATGCACGAGCAGGGCGTCCACGTCGAGAACATCCGGGCCATCGACCACGACATCGCCTCGGGCGTCTACCCCGACATGACCGAACACGGCTGGGCGACGGATGCCTGGCCCGCTCTGTTCGACAAGGTGCGCGCCTCCGACATCGTCGTGATCGGCGGGCCGATCTGGCTCGGCGACAACGGCTCGGTCACCAAGCGCGTGATCGAACGGCTCTATGCCATGTCGGGGGAGCTGAACGACAAGGGTCAGTACGTCTACTACGGCAAGGTGGGCGGGGCCGTCATCACCGGCAACGAGGACGGCGTGAAGCACTGCGCGTCGAACGTGCTCTATAGCTTGCAGCACATCGGCTTCACGATTCCGCCGACGGCCGACGTCGGCTGGATCGGCGCGATCGGTCCGGGCCCGAGCTACCTGGACCCGGATTCCGGGGGGCCGGAGAGCGACTTCACGAACCGCAACGTGACCTTTATGACCTGGAACCTGATGCACCTGGCGGCGATGCTGAAGGCAAACGGCGGCATCCCCGCCTACGGGAACCTCCGCGAGGAGTGGGACGAGGGCGAGCGGTTCGGATTCCAGCCGAACCCGGAGTACCGATAGCGGCGTCGACGCGCCCGAAGTGAGGACGCCACGACCGCGACCCTGCGCGAGGTGGCGCCGGTGGCCCCGTGGGAGGGCGTGCGAGACGCCTCTCGTGCTTCGGCCGGCGTCGGCGTCGCGGAGGCGGCTGGGCCGCCCGGTGATGGTCTTCATCCACGGCGGTGGCTACAGCGTGGGCTCCTCGCAGGATTCACCAGCCGAGGGGAAAGTTTCGTGCGCACCGGGCGGGTGGTCTACGTCAGTTTCAACTACCGGCTGGGTGCCCTCGGCTACCTCGACTTCTCCCGGTATTCGACACCGGAGCGGCCCCTCGAGAGCAATCTCGGGCTGCGCGACCAGGTGGCCGCCCTCTGGTGGGTGCACGACAACATCCGTGCCTTTAGGGGGAATCCCCACAACGTGACCGTGTTCGGGGAATCGGCCGGCGCCAACGCGGTGCTCCATCTGATGGCGACGCCCTCCGCAGCGGGGCTGTTCACCCGCACCATCGCGCAGAGTCCCTCGACCAGCGCGTCGTTCTCGCACTCACTGACCGACGGCTGGGCCGCCGAGTTCGTGGCGGAGCTGCGCTCCCAGCGGCCGGACGCCTCCGCCCTGTCGCCGAACGAGCTGCTGACCACCGCCGCGATAGCCGACCTGACCCAGGCGGCCGTGGCGCTGCAGGCGCGCACGCCGGATGCCAACCCGGGCACCTTCTGCATGATCCCGGTGATCGACGGGCATTTCCTGCCCGAGCGGCCGCTCGACGCCTTCCGACACGGGACCGCGCACCGGGTGCCGCTGATCATCGGTACCAACGAGCGGGAGGGGTCGCTGTTCCGGGGCCGGGTGGACATCCTGCCGAAGTCGCCGACGCGTATCGCGGCCATCTTCGACCACGCCCCGGTGAGCTCGCACGACGCGATGCGCTCCGTCTACGCGAGCCTGCCGGCAAAACGGTCGTCGTCGGACTTCGGTGGGGATTTCGTGTTCTGGTACCCGAGCCTTCAGATCGGCGACTTTCACTCCCGGGTCGCTCCGGTCTATACGTACCGGTTCGACCTGGCCCCGCGGCTTACGCACATGCTGGGCATCGGCGCCACACACGGAATCGAGCTGTTCGCCCTGTTCGACCACGTCGACGGCCCCACGGCCCGGGCCATGAGCCTGCTCCGCGGTCGAGAACTCTTCATCAACGCGGGCGAACGGATGCGCCTGCGCTGGCTGCGCTTCGCCTGCACCGGGCGGCCCGACGACACCTGGCCGACCTACTCGGAAACGGACCGGCTGACTCTGATCATCGACGAGGTCGATCGCATCGAATCGGATCCGCGCGCTGAGCGGCGGGCGGTCTGGCAGGAGTTCCTGCCGAACTTCTAGCGGGTAGCGGCGGTGGAGCCCAGTGGCGTGATCCGCGGTTGAGCTCCCCGCCACTCCTGCGCTGACCGAATTACTTTCTACATTCGTGCGGAATCTCTTGACTGCAGATTAGTACACAGATACGATTAGGGCATGGCTGGGGCCCCCACTCCGTACCACCCCACCGCCTCACCGCAGGCGGTGCTCTCGCTCGTGCGGCAGTTGCAGCAGGTGCGTGACCTGGCCGCGGCCGTGCTGGATTCGGTGTCTTTTTCGCTCTTGGGTGAGGCGGACGCGATGATGGTGCTGGGCATGGTCGAAGACCTCGGCCGCCGGGTCGATGCGGCCAGGGTTGCTTCTGCCGCTGATATTTCGGTGCGGTGCCGCCGTATCCTGGGTCAGGAGTCCCTGGCGTATAAGAACGGGGCGAGTAGCGGCATCGACCTGATCATCCGTCTGAGCCGCGTCTCGTCGCGTGAGGCGAACCGGCGGGTGCGTCTGGGTGAGAACGTGACCGCGCGCCGGGCGGGCACCAGCATGTTGGCGCCCTACTACCCGGCCGTGGCCGGCGCCCTCACTGCCGGGGACCTCGGCGTGGATGCGGCCGAGTACATCGTCACGGCCCTCGACCAGGTCGCGGCCCGCGTCGCGCCCGACGACCTCGGCACCGCCGAACGTGCCCTGGTGGCCAGTGCGACCGGCGCCCTCACTGAGGAAACCCGCGGGCTGCCCGGGGAGGGGGTCGCGTTTCCCGCGGACCTGGTGCGGGGTATGGCGGGGCAGTGGCAGGCCCGCCTCGATCCCGACGGCACCGCCCCGAGCGAGCCCGTCGCCGAGGCCCGCAGCACTGTGGGGTTCGGGCTCTTCCGTGACGGTCTCTATCCGCTCCGCGGCGGCGTCACCGCGGAACTCCGCGGCATCATGAACGCCCTCTTCGACACCTACCTCTCCGCGCACGCGGCGCCCGCATTCCCCACGGCCGAGGAACAGGCGCGCATGGCTTCAGGCCAGCTGATCCCGGGGG
>NZ_SOFU01000029.1:0-68187 GCF_004402245.1 Cryobacterium sp. TMT2-18-2 | reverse complement strand
TGATCCTTCACCGCTAGAAACGGATCCAAACCACGAGGTTTTTGGCATTTGACATTGTGCACGCTGTTGAGTTCTCAAGGATCGGACGCACTCGACTTCAAGCCCCATACGGGCTGTCGCTTCGAGGCAACTTGTATAACTTACCCAGCCGACTAATCCCTGTCAAATCACGGAAAGCAGCCGATTCCGAGTGCACCAAAGCGACTCGAACAACCACCCACCAGACCAGACACGCAGCCGGAGAGAGTTACCATCTTAGGCCTCCCCCACACTCACCTGAAACAGGAACAAGCATGAGACGAAGCTAAAACTGTGGTTCCACATGAGGCCGGGAAGCTCTGCGGCTTTCCGCACCTGTGGGGTACGTTTGAATACATTACGGCCGTCACACCGGGCCGTCAAAACCAGCAACCGCCCGGGCGTGTCACGCCCCAACGGGGCGGAAACGCAGCTTCCGTGCCACCGCGACGGCACCCTATTTCAGCACAGCGGCTCTGCCGCTCGGGGCGAGAGTCTCGGCCTCGTCGTCCTTCACTTCGGCGGAAACAGAGTCATCCGCACCGGGGTGGGCGGCGCCCCTGTCCCCACGGTACTTCCATAGGCCGATGCCGACCACGACGCCCGCGAGCAGCAGGGACATCAGGAGTTCCATGCGGGTGCGCTCGAGAATGGCCATGCCCGCGAGCAGCGCAACGATGGCGCCGATGGCCAGCCAGGTCAGGTAGGGGAAGGCCCACATCTTCAGGCTCAGGCGACTGGCGGCATCCGTGCCCATGCGCCGTCGCAGGATCAGCTGCGACACGGCGATGACGAGCCAGACGAGAAGCGCGATCGCTCCAGAGGTGTTGACGAGGAGGAGGAAGACCGTGTCGGGCGCGATGTAGTTCAGACCCACCGTGATGAACCCGACGACGGTGGAAGACAAGACGGCGGCGCGCGGCACGCCGCGGACGGAGATTTTCGACCACGCCGGGGGTGCGTCCCCGCGTTCCGACAGGGAGAACAGCATGCGGCTCGCGGTGTAGAGACCCGAGTTCAGGCAGGAGAGCACGCTGGTCAGCACGATGATGCCCATGATCGTGCCGGCCCCGGGGATTCCGTAGAGCTCGATCACCGCGACATAGGGACTCTTGGCCACGGAAGCGCTGTTCCACGGAAGCAGCGTGACGACGACGGCGATGGATCCGATGTAGAAGACGAGGATGCGCCATACGGTGGATTTGACTGCCTTCTTGACCGCGTCGACCGGGTTCTCGGACTCGCCGGCAGCGATCGTGGCGATTTCGGCGCCGAAGAACGAGAAGACGACCACGAGCACGCCGCCGAGGACGGCTCCGCTGCCACTGGGGAAGAACCCGCCGTTGCCGGTGAGGTTGGTCAGGCCGGGGGCCGCGACCCCGGGCATCAACCCGAGAATGGCCACGACGCCGAGCAGAAGGAAGACGGCGATGGCCGCCACCTTGATCGACGCGAACCAGAACTCGAATTCACCGAACATTTTCACTGAGGCGACATTGGTGCCCGTGAGGAGAACCATCAGGATAAGAGCCCAGACCCACTGGTCGACCTCGGGCACCCAGCGGTGCACGATGGCGGCGCCGGCCGTGGCCTCGATGCCGAGGACGATGATCCAGAACCAGGCGTACAGCCAGCCGATGCTCAGCCCAGCCCAGCGACCGAGGGCTTTGTCGGCGTAGGTAGAGAACGAACCGGTTTCTGGATGCGCCGCCGCCATTTCGCCCAGCATCCGCATGACCAGGATAACGAGCAGTCCCGCGGCCGAGTAGGCCACGAGGATGCCCGGCCCGGCCTGCTGGATGGCAGCTCCGGACCCAACGAAAAGGCCGGCTCCGATCACGCCGGCGATCGCGATCATCGAGAGGTGTCGCGGTTTCAGGGACTTGGACAGCTGCTGCCCTCCCCCGCCCTTTTTTTCGGCAGTGCGGTCTGTGTCCGTCTGGTTGGCCATGTCACTCCAGTTTCAGTGGGATGCTGCCACCCCGACGGTGGGGCCGACTGCTATCCATTGGTGCTTCGTGAGTCAGCGTATGACCGGCGATTACCGGCGCCGAAATCAACCCGCGGGTGGAAACGTGCTTGTAACGTGCGATTAATCGGCGGGCATGAGTGCGAGGACTTCGTCGCGGATGCGCACCATCACCTCAGGGGTCCCGGCCTCCACGGTGAGTCGCAGCCGGGGCTGCACCTGCTTCTGTCGCTGCTGCGGCGCTCGCTCCGGCTCGGTGCGCGATGGGCGCACGTTGAACCACCAAAACGGTTCGTCGACGCTCGTGAGGCCGATCACCGTGAGGCCGTCGATCTCCTCGAAGTCGGCGGAACCCGTGTAGGCGTCGACGACGCGCGCGTAGACCCCGGGCAGGTCGTCGACGGCCATGCTGATCTCGCCGGAATGGGCGTAGGGCATGGCATCCGTCGCCAGCGCCGACAACGGGCGGGGCTGGAATCCGAGCTCCGCCAGAACGTGCAGGGCCGCGAGCAGACCGCTGTCGGCGCACCAGAACTGCGGGAAGTAGTAGTCGCCGGTGTACCCCAACCCGAACACTGCCCCGGTGGCCCGCAACTCGGCCCGCATCCGGGATCCGTCGACCGAGGTGGGGACCGCGGCCGCGCCGGCCGCCTCGATCGTCTCCGCAACGAAGTGGGAGACATTGAGGTCGTGCAGAACCACCACATTCCGGTCAGGGTCCTCGATCCGCGCGCTCGCGATGGCGCGCCGGGCGAGCACCGCGCCGATCGCGGACGGAGGCACGACGCACCCGGTCTCGTCGACCACCACGCAGCGGCCGCCGTCCGCGTCGAAGCCGAGCCCGAGGTCGGCCTCGTGCCGAATCACGGCATTCCGCAGATCGGTGAGGGTGGTCGGGTCGGCAGGGTCGATGGTGTGCGGCGGGAGGTCCGGGTCCTGATCGAAGAAGAGCGGGACGATAGTGAGCGGTGCTGGGCGCGGTGGTTCGGCAGGGTCGGCCGCCGCGGAGGCGCCGCCGGCCGGGCCTCCGGCAGCTTTGCCGGTATCGTCGCCGAGAACGTAAGGCACCGTGACGGCGGCGGCGCCGCGGCCGGCGTCGACCACGACGGTGAGCGGGCGGATGCCGGTGAGCCCGACGAGCGCGCGCAGCCCGGCCGCGTAGTCGGGCAGCAGGTCGTACTCGCGGCGGCGACCGGGTATCGCCACCGGGGTCGGCCCGGCGGCCAGATAGCCGACGGCGCGGTCACGGATGGCGCCGAGACCGTGGTCGTGCCCGATCTCTAAGGCACCCGCCCGAAGCATGGTGAGTGAGGTGGCCGTGATCCGGGCGGCCGGGGCGTTTCGGGCTCCCGAGCCGAATCGAATTTCGTCGGTGGAGCACACGCCGAGGTCGACGACGGTGGCCCCTCGGGCCTCCGCACCCCGGGTGAAGGCGGCCACGAGCTCGCCCGCCGCGCCGCGGTCGTGACCGAGGAGTACCTCGCGGCTCTGCGCACCGACTTCGTCGACGAAGGCAGCGGCAAGGGCAGCCACCATCTGCGCGGTCAACGGTACGGCAGTCGTGCCGGTCACCTCGTCCGGGCCGACCGCGGCGCCCAGGCGGGCGGCGGCATCCGTCTCGTCCGTCATTTCGCGGATCCCGACTCGGCGGCCGGCCCGGCGGCCGGCTGTGCGCCCTGCCCGTCGGCCGGTTCGGTCGCCGGCCCGTCGGTGCGAAGGCGCACCAGCTGCCAGCCCTGCGGGGCTGCGGTCAGCCGGGCGTGCCGGGCACAGAGGTCGAAGGTGTGCGGCTCGCGCTGCACTGCGAGCGGACCGAGGACGGCCATCGCGTCGGCATAGTCGAAAGTGAGAGTCGCGGCGGATTCCTCCGGGCAGGCGACACGGGAGCAGGGCCGGAATGACATTGGCTACAGGTTACCCGTTCAACGGGTCGAACTAGGATGAGGGCATGTCTCGAGTTCGCCGTTCTGCCGTGTCGACGCCGGCCCCCGTTCAGCGCGGGCGAGGTCGGGACCGGCACGGCCGGGGCATCCGCAGCTCGGCGACCGGACCTTATTTGCCGCCTTTGCAGACGCGCATCGACACCTTCGATACGATCGTGGCGTCAACCGTCGACTACCTCCGCTCAGTCTGGCCGGAGCAGCTGGGTGATGTGAGATTCGTGGTTGCGGCCGGTCCTGCCTCGGTGCTGCCGGGCGTCGGAGTGGAGCGCTGGGCCGTGAACGCCGCGGAACGTCGCGTGGTCTTCTACCGTTTGCCGATCCAGCGCCTGACGCGGCTGCACCGGAACGACGACCTGCACCGGCGGATGGTGATCGAGAGCTGCGTGTTCCGCGCGATCGCCGAGCTGCTCGGCAAGGACCCGTGGGACCTGGCGCCGGATCGGTTCCGGCACTTCTAGGCTTCCGCTCGCGTCCTGTGCTGGCGGCGGCCGGGGTGCGCTTGGCCACTTTTTTGTGCCCGGATCCCCGTAATGACGGGGCTTGTGGCCGAAGTTTGCACCAATTTGAACTAATTCCAAACCGTTTGACGGAGGGGACCGAACCTCATTCAGCACCAAGAACCGCTGAATCCCAACCACAGACCCTAAGGATTTCCTCATGCGCTCATTCACCAAGACCACGCTCAGCCTCGCCACCGCGGGCCTCCTCATCGCCGGCCTCTCCGCCTGCTCGACCACCGCCGATGCGACCGCCCCGGCCGAGAATTCCTCCTCCTCTTCCTCCGAGGAAGCAACCCCCAAGGCTCTCGCTTCGATCCCCGCGCTGTCGGGCGTCGACACGTCCGTTCTCCTCGACGCCGACTTCGCTGCGGCGCTGACCAGCCTCGGTCTCACCCCCGGCACCGTAGGCACCGCCACCCTGACCGACGGCAGCCTGCACTTCCCGATCACCGGTGGAAACGTGGACTACTACGACCCCGAAGAGGACTACCGGCCCTTCGTCCAGGGCTCCATCGAACACGAGGGCTCCGGCTTCTCACTGACCGCCGGCGAGACCACGGTCGAATTGACCAACTTCACGATCGACCCGGGCACCAGCAAGCTGTTCGGTGACGTGAGCGTCAACGGAGAGTCAGCCGCCACCCAGGTCCTCCTCTTCAACCTCTACGGCGGGACCCTGAAGCCGCTCCAGATGGACGGCGACAACGCCATCCTCGAGGGCACCACCGTGCACATCTCGGCTGAGGCTGCCGGCCTGCTCAACGACACGTTCATGACGGATGCTGTCGCTGACCAGCTCCTGGTCGGCATCGCGAAGATCACGGTCGCCACCAAGTAACACCGCTTGTCAGGAAGGGCCCGCTGCGCAGCTGCGCAGCGGGCCCTTCCTTGTGTTGCTCGCGGTGGTCGTGACGCTGACCCGGCGCCCGGTTGCATGATGACCCGGCGGCCCGGTTGTGCCGACCGGGTCTGCCGACCGGGTCTGCCGCCCGCCCGGGTCATCTGCCCGCCCGGATCATCCGGGGCGGCCGCGATCGCTAACTTCGGAGATTTTCGCAACACGCCGCTCACCCAGGCGCCACAACCGGAATTTCGCGCTAATCTCCGCGTCTACGTCACACGGCGGATGCGAGGTGAGGGCCGTGTGACCGTTGCCCGCGGCGGACAGCTCAACGGATTGCGCCGTGGCCCCTCTCCTCCTCCACAATATGGGTCTCATCGGGTCATCCACAGAGGGATGACTGGTGCCGACCTGGGGCATGGAATGTCAGTGGGTACCCGTAACGTCGCCCTCATGGAGCCCACTTATAGCGAGAAGTTCGAGGCCCGGGGCGACACTTCGAGGCGATTCAGGCGACGCGGGCGGAGTCCGCCCGAGTCGAGGCCCGATTCGCCGCGCAGGTCGATGGAGCCCACCGGTGTTCAGAGACCACGGCCCGGACGCGACTCAGGGGAGCTCCGTGCACCTGCCCGACGGGATGCTGAAGGAGACGTCACCGACCGGGCGGACTCTCCGCAGCAAACCGGCCACGATCATCTGCCCGGGGAGGCATCCGGCTGAGTAGGAGAAGAAGAAGTAGGAGAAGAAGAAGGAGAAGCCGGAGTAGAAGGTGAAGAAGTCGCGGCAGCCGGATTCGGACGTACCGGCGCCGTTCTGATCGGGCGGAACAGGCGTCGTGCCACCTCGGGGCGGGCGCGGTGGACCGACATGACAACAATGACGACGATAGCCGTGGCGATGGCCACCCGGGTAAGCGGAATCGACGGGACCAGCAAACGGAGGGTGAGGGCCATCGGCACCAGGAGCCATTCCCAGCGGCCGCTGAGGGCGATGAACGGCAGCAGCAGCAGGGCATACCAGGAGTACCGCGGGCTCAGAATGAGCAGCGCACTGCCGATCATGACAAGTTGGCCCAGCCAGGGCTGGTCGGGGTCCGTCTTCCAGATCACAAGCACGGCAATAACGAAAAGCAGCACGCCGGCAACGATGACGGCCGAGCCGCCCGGGGCGACCAGCGAGAGCAGGGCGAAGCGGGTGCCGTCCTCGTACCCTTCCTCGGAGAGGTAGCCGGGCAGATAGCCGAGCACCCCGATACCGGTGGTCAACACATACGGCACGTACAGGAGCAGGAAGGTGACCACGGCGGCCACGGCGACCTTCCACCCCTGGCGCCGCAGCATGGCCGGGGCCGCGAGCACGGGAATCAGTTTGGTCGCGATCGCCGCGCCGAGCGCGATCCCACCGCTCCAATAGCGCCGGCCGGTGACCAGGAACACCGCGCTCAACGTGAAGACGACGCCGAGCATGTCGATGTGGGAATTCGTGACCGCTTCCGTAGCCACGAGCGGACACCAGGCCCAAAGCGCGGCGAACCGCTGGTCGATGCCACGGCGGCGCATCCCGACCAGCAGCATCACCGTGGTGCCGACGCTGAGCAGGAGGCCCGTCAGTTGCAGGGGCCAGTACTCCGCATCCGGCCCGGTGACCGCCCGGACGCCCGCGAAGAAGATCTCGGCGGCCGGCGGATAGATCGTGGGCACTCCGGTGCGGTTCAGTGCCGAACACAGAATCTCGCCGGACTCGCTTTTCAGCGCCGTCTGGATGCGTTCGCCGACGCACGCGAGATCGCCGGCCGCGGTCAGCTCCGGAGCCGGGAACAGCCAGTCGGGGCGCAGGGCGTCGAGCCGATCCTCGGCCGGTGTGTAGGCATACGGCGAAATGCCCTCGGTGGCGACGATGCCGTCCCAGGCGTAGCGCGCGGAGTCCGTGCTCGTGTTCGGCGGACCGACCATGGCCGCGGCCCCGATCCCGATCGATCCCGCCAGGATCAGCACGACCACGGCCCGGCCCCGCACCTCGCGCAGCGAGATCACGGCGAGCGCGAAAAGCAGCCACAGCCCGGTGGTGCAGATGACCAGAGGCACCGTGTCGCGTCCCGGCTTGAACAGGTCGTACGCGAGCACGCTGAAGGCGGTCAGGGCCGCACTGGCGGCAAGGAGGAGGGAGACGACGGCGATACGCACCCTGCCATCCTGACGGAACCCGGGCATTCGGGCCCAACCGTCCCGGTGCGCGTCACCGGACCGTAAGGATTGCGCCGCCTCTCCGGGCACCCCGGATGATGCAATGGAACCATGAGACGAATGATGTACGAGGCCCAGCGCGCGCTGGCCTCCCCGGTGCGCAATCCCCGGCTGGCGGTCGTGATCGGCCGGCTGCTCGGCGCCGCGTTCATCGTCTGCTTCGGCACCGGCCTATACAGCCATTTCCTGCAGGAGCCGCTGCCGTGGATGCGGTTCCCGACCCGGCCCGCGTCGCTCTACCAGATCACCCAGGGCACGCACATCGTGGCCGGCATCGCGTGCTTCCCGCTGCTGCTCGCCAAGCTCTACATCGTCTTCCCCGGCCTGTTCCAGTCGCCGCCGGTGAAATCGTTCCTGCACCTGCTCGAACGCGCGTCGATCGCCCTCTTCGTGGGCGCATCCCTGGTGCAGATCACCATCGGCCTGATCAACACCTACCAGTGGTACCCGTGGCCCTTTCCCTTCCGCGAGGTACACTACGCCCTCGGCTGGGTGTTGGTGGGACTGCTGGTGCTGCACATCGGCATCAAGCTGCCGATCATCACACGGTTCTGGAACGGGCGCGCCGCTGCCGAGCACGAGGCAACGGATGCCGCGAGCGACGTTGAGTCACCGGCCGACGTCGAGGCGGTGCGGCTCTGGGGCAGCGGACGTCCGTCCGGTGTGACGGGCCGGTTGATCGCCTGGATCGATTCCACGCCGTCGCTCGTGAACGAGACGACGACCGTGAACGAGACGACGACCGTGAGTCGCCGGGGCTTTCTCACCACGGTCGGAATCGCCTGCGCCGCCGTGGTGGGGCTGACCGCCGGCCAGACCTTTGCGCCTCTGGACGCGGTGAACGTGTTCGGTCCGCGCAAGAAGGGCGTCGGCCCTCAGGGCCTCCCGGTGAACCGCACGGCCGAAGAGGCGAAGGTCACCGCGTCGGCCGTCGCCGCCGGCTGGGTGCTCACCCTCGCTGCCGGTGGCGTGGAGCGCAGCTTCAGTCGGGCCGAGCTCGAGGCCCTGCCGCAGACCGCGGTGGAGCTGCCGATCGCCTGCGTCGAGGGCTGGAGCCAACTGGCGGTCTGGCGCGGGGTGCGCCTGTCGGAACTGGCCGACCTGGTCGGGGCCGACACCGGCGCATCCTTTCGTCTGATCAGTCTCGAGGAGCGCGGCAGTTTCAAGAAGACCGAGATGGGACCGGAATACGTGCGGGATCCGCTGACCCTGGTGGCACTCGAGCTGAACGGCGAGACGCTCGACCTGCAGCACGGTTACCCGGCGCGCATGATCGCCCCGGGACGGCCCGGAGTGCTGCAAACCAAATGGCTGAGCCGGATCGAGGCGATCACCGCATGAACACCGCAGGTATGACAACAGCACGCGCGACCACCGCGCTCCCCCACGCCGGCGACCGACGGATGCGCGCAGCCCGCACCACGCTGATCCTGATCGGCACGTCCGGGCTCCTCTTCGGCCTCTACGTTCTATTCGACACAGTGCGGATCACCCGACTGCCCGGGGTGGCGCTTTGGATCGGCGCGGCGATCGTACTGCACGACGCCGTGCTGGCGCCCCTGGTCTTCTTCTGCGGCCTTCTGCTGCGCCGCGCGGGGCGCCGCGTCACGGGCACGATCGTGCTGGTCGTGCAGGCCGCCATCGTGGTCGGCTCGATCATGACGCTGATCGTGGTGCCCGCGATCGTCGCCCGGTCGCTCACCTCGAACAATCCGAGCATCCTTCCGCTCGACTACGGGCGGAACCTCGCTCTGTTCTGGGTGGCCGTCGCCCTGGTCGCGACGGTTTGGTCGGTCGTGCTCTACGCGCGCAGCAGGCGCGCGAACCAGCGGCCGTCCAGCCGCCAGTCCTGAGTCACGACCAGGCCGGCCGCTCCGGCACGGTCGCGGAGGCCGTCAATGCCGATTTCCGCCCAGGGGAACACGGCGCTGCGGCTCCCGGTTGAATCCTCGATGGTGCCGAGGTAGCTGTCGTCCCGGGCCGGGTCGTGGCTGAGTTCGACCAGGAGCACGCCGTCCGGCGCCAGCAGTTCGGTGCACCGCGTGAGCAGAGCGGATGCGTCGCCACCGATTCCGATGTTGCCGTCGACGAGTAGGGCGGCCGCCCAGGCACCCTCCAGTGGCAGAGGGTCGAAGACGCTGCCCTGCAACACGTCGAGGCCGGCGTCGGCGGCCATGCGCACGGCTGTCGCCGACACGTCGAGGCCGAGCGCGGTCATCCCCAGCCCCATGGCCGCCCGCACCATGCGGCCGGGACCGCAGCCGATGTCGAGCACCGGGCCGGTGATCCCGTCGAGCAGGCACAGGTCGGTGTCGTCGGCGTCGGCGCTCCACCGGCCGGCGTCGATGGTGGCGTGCTCGCCGGAGGACGCCCGGCGCAGGTAGAGCACGTTGTCGGCGTTGCGCAGCGCGGCGGCATAGGGCTCCGCGCCGCCTGCACCGAAGGTGGTGGGTTCGGCCCACTCGCCCTCGAGTTGTGCGGCCAGCAGCGTCATCGGAGATTGTCCGTCGGGCTCGGCGGCATCAGGGCGGCCAGGGCCGCGGCGAATCTGCCGGTGGGCGCGATCCCCGCCACCCGGTGGGCGTCGTCGATGGTGTCCACGTCGGTGAGGGTAGGCAGCAAATTCACGCGCAGCCCGGCATCCGTCAGCCGTTTCAGCTGCACGGCGCCAGTGTCGTCCCGGGACATCGGTACGCCGCGGATCAGATCGCCGGTCGGGTCGTTCAGGGCGAGTGCCCAGAAGCCGCCGTCGTTCGCGAAGCCGAACCAGGCATCCACGTCGTCGGTCCAGTCGGTGAAGACGGGTTCGAGCAGGGCGGAGGTGATCTGCGGGGTGTCCATGCCGACCAGCAGCATGGGACCCTCGCAGGCGTCGAACACGGCCGCGAGCCGCAAGTCGAGGGTGCCCTCCACCTGCGGCAGGATCTCGTAGCCGGCGGCTGCGTTCGGCGCAACCACGCCGTCGAAGGCCAGGATGCGGCGGGTCGCGGGCAGGGCGGCGACCGCGGCGAGGGTGTCGTCGAGGCTGGCCGCCGCCAGCTCGGCGGCCTGCTCGAGGCTCAGCGGCGGGTGCAGCCGGGTTTTCACCCGACCGGGTAGGCATTCCTTGGCGATCACGACGATGGTCGTCATCGGCGCGTCTCCCGGAGGAGGGCGGACATGTCGTTGACCGCGGTCAGGGTGCCGCGCACGGTTCCGGTCACCTTGCTGCGGCCGACCCGGGGCGAATACGTCGTGTCGACCTCGAGGATGCGCCAGTTCGCCGACGCCGCTTTCAGGAACATCTCCAGCGGATACCCGCTGCGGCGATCCTGGAGATTGAGGTTCAGCACGGATTCGCGGCGCGCGGCGCGCATGGGGCCGAGGTCATGGATGTTCACCCCTGTTATTCGGCGCAGACGCCAGGACAGACTGGAATTGGCGAGGCGCGCGTGCAGCGGCCAGGATTTAGCGGTCGCGGGCCGGCGGCGGCCGAGCACCAGGTCGGCGGATCCGGCCCGCACGGGGTCCACCAAAAGCGGCAGTTCGGCCGGGTCCATCGACGCGTCGGCATCGCAGAAGGCGACGATCGGCGCGGTGGCCGCCAGGAGGCCCGCGTGAGCGGCGGCGCCGAAGCCGCGGCGGGCCTCGTGCACCACCAGGGCGCCTGCCGTGGCGGCGATCTCGGCCGATCCGTCGGTCGAGCCGTTGTCGACGACGATGGCCCGATACCCCTCCGGGAGGCGCGACAGCACCCAGGACAGGGCGCCGGCTTCGTTCAGGCATGGCAGCACGAGGTCCACCTGGATCACAGTCATGGGTCGACACTAAGGGGGCCGGCCCCGCCGAAACGGCCAAAGAGATTACGGAGTGAGGAAGAAACGGTGTCGCCTGCGCCGGCCCGGCACACCCGGTGCCCGCCGCTCTATCCTGAACTCGTGCCACTTTCCCTGCCCCCGGGCGATTTGCGCCCGCTACCGCCCCTCGAGCGCCGCATCCTCGTCGTCGACGACGACCCGACGGTGTCCGAGATCGTCTGCCGGTACCTGCGGGCGTCCGGGTTCGTGGTCGACGAGGCCGCGGACGGGCTGGACGGGCTCACGAAAGCCGAACAGCTGCGGCCGGACCTGGTCGTGCTCGACCGGATGCTGCCACTCCTGGACGGAATCGAGGTGTGCCGGCGCATCCGCGGGGACTGGGAGATCCCGGTGATCATGTTGACCGCCCTCAACCAGGAGGAGGACCGCATCGACGGCCTCGAGGCCGGCGCCGACGACTACCTGACCAAACCGTTCTCCCCGCGCGAGCTCGTGCTGCGGGTGCAGTCGGTGCTGCGCCGGAGCACGGCGCCCGCCGTGCCGGCCGGGCTGGTCTCGGCCGGCGACTTCGCCTTGGACGCGCAGGCGCACGAGGTGCGGCTGCGCGGCGAGCCGCTGGTGCTCACCGCGCGGGAATTCGACCTGCTGGCCTACCTGATCGGGCGTCCGCACACCGTGCTCAGCCGGGAGGACCTGCTTCGTTCGGTCTGGGGCTGGGAGTTCGGCGACCTGTCCACGGTGACGGTGCACGTACGCCGGCTGCGGGAGAAGATCGAGGCTGACCCGGCGCAGCCCCGGCTGCTGAACACGGTCTGGGGGGTCGGTTACCGGTTCGACCCGGTCCCGCTGGCTCTCACGGGGCGGCAATCATGACACCGGAGGTGCTGCTCACCGTCTCCGTATTCACGCTGGCCTGCGCGGTGGTCGTCGGCGGCGCCGGCCTGCTCACCCTGCGCCTGCTCTCCCGCACCTCCCTCGTACTGCAGCTGATGGTGATCGCCCTCGCCACGGTGGTGTCGGTCGTCGGCGGGATGGCGGCGGTCGCCTCGCAGATGTACGTCTCCCGGCACGACCTCTCGGTCTTCTACTCCGTGGCCAGTGTCGCCGGCCTGGTGTCGCTGGCCATGGCCGCGGTGCTCGGCCGTCAGCTCGCCCGGGACAGCCGCTCCCTGCGCTCGGCCGCGGCCAGCATCGGGCGCGGCGAACGGGTCGCGGCGACCGACCGGCATAGCAACAACGAGTTCACGACGCTGGCCGGGGAGCTGGCTGCGACCGGGGAACGCCTCGCCGAATCCCGCGTCCGCGAGAATCAGATCGAGGAGTCACGGCGCGAGCTGATCGCCTGGATCTCCCATGACCTGCGCACGCCGCTCGCGGGCATCCGTGCCATGGCCGAAGCCCTCGAAGACGGCATGGTCGAGGACCCGGAACGGTACTACACGCAGATGCGCGGGCAGGTGGACCGGCTCACGGGTATGGTCGACGACCTCTTCGAGCTGTCGAAGATCCACTCCGGCACCCTGCGCCTGAGGCTGCAGCCGGTCTCGCTCTACGACCTGATCAGCGACACCGTCGCCGGACTCTGGCCGATCGCCCAGGGCAAGTCGATCGACCTGCGATTCGCCGGAGAGACGGGGCTGACCATTCTCGCGGACCCGCGCGAACTGTCCCGGGTGGTCGGCAACCTCGTCATGAACGCCATCCAGCATTCGCCGGCCGGCAGCTCGATCGTGGTCTCGGTCACGGCCAGCACCGGATCGGGTGCCGGTGCCACCGACCATGCCGAGATCTCGGTGACGGATGCCGCTGGCGGCATCCCCGAGCAGGACCTCAGCCGGGTCTTCGAAGCCGGCTGGCGGGCGAGCGGTCCGCGCACCCCGGCGGCCGAACCGTTGGGCACCGGCGGCGCTGGCCTCGGCCTGGCCATCGTGCAGGGGATCGTGCGGGCGCACCACGGCGAAGTGCGGGTGCGGAACGTGCCCGGCGGGTGCCGGTTCGAGGTGCTGTTGCCGCGGCATCCGATCGCTACGGGCTGATCCGCGCCGGACGCCCCGAACGAATTCGACGGAGATTTTGCCCATAAACCCTGTTTTCGGCCTCAAACCGACTCTTTTTGGCAAAATCTCCGTCGAATTGGTTCATACCGGGGCTACCGGGTGACGGCGGCGCGCAGGGGCGCGTTCGCGAAAGCGCGCATGCCCTCCTCGAATGAAATGCTGGGTGCCCAGTCCAGTTCGCGGCGGAGTCGCCCCGAGGAGGCCGTGATGTGGCGCACATCGCCGAGCCGGAATTGCCCGGTGACGACGGGGGTCGGTCCGTCGGTGGCCACGCTGAGGGCCGCGGCCATCTCGCCGATGGTGTGCACGACGCCGCTGCCCACGTTGAAGGGGCGGAAAGTGGACGGCTCGATGCCGGCGGTCCAGTCGAGCGCGGCGAGGTTGGCCGAAGCGACGTCGGCGACGTGCACGAAATCGCGACGCTGGCCGCCGTCTTCGTAGACCCGTGGGGCCTCGCCGCGTTCCAGCGCCGAGCGGAACAGCGACGCGACACCCGCGTAGGGCGTGTTCTGCGGCATCCCCGGCCCGTAGACGTTGTGGTAGCGGAGCGCCGCGGCCCGGCCGCCGGTGGCGCGCGCCCACGCCGACGCGAGGTATTCCTGTCCCAGCTTGGTGCTCGCGTAGACGTTGCGCGGGTCGAGCGGGTCGTCCTCGGAGATGAGCTGCGGCTCGAGGGCCTCACCGGTTGCCTCATCGACGGGGTCGAACACGCCTCGCAGCAGATCGGCCTCGCGGCGCGGTCCCGGACGCGTGAAACCCTCCGGGCCGCGGTAGCTTCCCTCCCCGTAGACCACCATTGAGGAGGCCAGCACGAACCGGTTGATCCCGGCCTCGGTCATCGCCGCGAGCAGAACGGCCGTGCCGACCTCGTTGCTGTGCACATAGTCGGGGGCGTCGGCGAAGTCCACGCCGAGGCCGACCTTCGCGGCCTGGTGACAGACGGCATCCGTGTCGCGGAGAGCGAGCGCGACGACGGATGCGTCGGTCACGTCGCCGACGAGCACGTCAACACCGTCCGGAAGCACCGGGAGTCCACCGTGCACGTCACTGCGAAGGGAGTCGAGCACCCGTACCTGCCAGCCGCGGGCGAGCGCGTCCCGGACGATCGCGCCGCCGATGAAACCGGCACCACCCGTGACGAGCAGGCGCCGGGTCACGCGTCGGCTCCGGCCGGCGCGGCTGGGGCTGGGGCTGGGGCTGGGGCTGGGGCTGGGGCACGGGCAGGTGCAGGTCGACGATCGAGCACCACGCCGACCTGCCCGGGGGCGATCAGCTCGCGCGGGGCGAAATTCTCGGGCAGGGCACGCAGGATACCGTCGATCGCGGCCAGGATCCGCGGCTGGGCGGCCCGGAGACGCGTGAAGACCAGGCTGGCGGAAACGGTATCCGGGTCGGCCTCGGCCCGAGGTGTGTCGATCTGAGCGGTGTCGGTCTGAACGGTGGGCACCGGGGCCAGGCCTGCGTCGGCATCGGTGACGAAGGAGAGATTGACCGTGCCCATGTTGAGTTCGGCGGCCAGGACGACCTCCGGGTACTGCGTCATGTTGACGGTGTGCGCTCCCGCGGCGCGGAACCAGAGCGATTCCGCCCGGGTGGAGAACCGCGGGCCCTGAATCACGACGCAGGTGCCGGTGGGTGCGAAGTTCTCCTCCAGCGCCGCGAGCGCGCCGATCGCGAGGCGGCGCAACTCCGGATCGAACGGGTCGGCTGCGGCCAGGTGCGCGACCGTGCCCTGGTCGTAGAAGGTGTCGGCACGGCCCGAGGTGCGGTCGATGAACTGGTCGGTCACCACCAGCATCCCCGGCGGGTATGCGGGGCTGACGCCGCCGACGGCCGAGGAAGAGATGATGGCCTTCACGCCCAGCGACGCGAGCGCCCAGATGTTGGCCCGATAGTTGATCAGGTGCGGCGCCACCGAATGGTCGCCGCCGTGCCGGGTCAGGAAGGCGACCCGCCGGCCGGCCCGCAGTCCGATGGTGATCGACGCCGAGGGAGGACCATAGGGCGTGATGATGTCGACGGATGTCTCGGTGCCGGCGTCGAAGAGCCGGTACAGTCCGGACCCGCCGATGACGGCGACGCTCACGGCAACGCCCTCGTCGGTGGTGCTGGTGGTGGTGCTGGTGGTCTCGATCACGGGATCTCCAGAGGTTGGAAGACGGCTAGCGGGGGTAGACCCGGATCGGGGCCGCCAGTGGCCCGGCCTGGCTCAGTGGGAATGCCGCGAGCAGCCCGTCGCCCGCGTAGGCCACCGAAGCCACGCTCGAGGTGCCGCCGGACACGAGGTAGCGCTGCGACTGCTCCAACGGCATCGTGGCCGAGCCGCCGGCCGGCACCGTCACTGTGCTGGATGCGCCATTGTCGGGGGTGGCCGTGTAGGTGGCGTCGACGGTGCCCGTGTTGACCAGGTTGAGTTGCGGGGACGGGCCGTCGGCGACGGCCACCAGGAACTCGTCGGCGAGGGCGTCGGACGATGCGAACCAGGCGAAGTCGCGGCCTGCGGAACCCGCCGCGGAACTCTGCGCCGCGGCCACAATCGGCTCGCTGGCGGTCAGTTCCAGCGAGTAGGTTCCGGGAACGAGCCCGGTCAGGGGCACCTCGGTGGCAACCCCCGGCTGGATGTCGACCTGGACTGAGGCCCCGGCCGCCTGGCCGGTCGCACCGGTCACACCGACCTGGACCGTCGCCGCCTCCGTTCCGGGCACAAGCACCCGCACCGAGGTGACGTCGTCACTGAGGCCGCCGACCTCGTCGGGGGCATCCGATCCGGCCGCGTTGGAGACGATCACGCCGGCGATGGCCACGGCCTCGGCAGGGCCGTTGGAGGGACCGAGGAGGTCGACGCCGCCGGGTTCCAGCCCGCGCACGATGCTCTGCTGCAGCGTGGCCGCCACCTGGCCGCCCTTGGATTGCACGTGCAGCACGGGTGAGCGGAGGTTGGGGGCCAGTCCGGCGAGGGAAACGACCCGCTGGGTGCCCGGCTGCACGAGGATTCCGGTGGAGCCGGGGGCATCCACCTGCCCGGTCTCGCCGAACACGGCCAGGTCGACGGTGGCGACGACCGTGGTGGGGTTGCTGAGCAGCACGAGGCTGGTGCGGCCGATGTCGGTGGAACCGCCGACGAGCCAGCTATCACCGGCCGCCTCCCCGCAGCCCGCGACGGCCAGGCCACCGAGTGATTCGCCGCCCGCGATCTGGGACTGGCTGCCCGTGACCAGCGGTGCCGCCCCCGACCCGGGCGGGGTCGGAACGCGCAGCAACTGCGGTGCGCCGAACGATTCGGTGTTCGCGTTGTCCGGGGCCGCGATGGCTGTAACCTCCGGTTCGATCCACCCCGGCTCGCCCGACGCCGCATGGGCGCCGAAGACGGCTGCAGCGCTTCCGACGGAACTGGTGGCCTGTGCCTGGCTGGAATCCTCGGCCAGCACGAGGAGAGGCCCCGGGCAGACTCGTTGCTGCTCGCTCGGATTCGGCGACACGATGATGGACGACGGCCCCTTCTCAAACGTGGGCCAGGTGACGAGGGTTGCCGCGCCGACGGATGCGACGACGACGCCGAGACCGACCAATCCGGCCACCGCCCGCGCCCCGAACAGGACGATTCCGCGTTTACTGGGCATGGTCGTGTTCCTCCGAACGGGCGCCGATTTCCGTGTCAGGTCCGGAATCGGGTCCGGTACCGGAATCGACGTCCGGTGACGTTCCTGGGACGGCTTCAGTCGACGTGACCGGTGCGGCTGTGGCGGGGGCGCCCGCCGCCGCGGGCGTGACGGCGCGCTCGGCGGAGGGCCGGAAGCCGGGCGCGGGCTTCCTGCGGGCCGCCGCCTTGGCGATGCGCTTGTTTTCCCTGGTGCGGGCCTTCGCCGTGTTGCGGATGGCGTCCCGGCTGGCCTGGCGCACCGCCTCCGGCCCCGCGCCGGTGGGGATGGACAAAAGCACGGTGGCGCCGACCACGAGCGCGGCGATGACGAGGAACACCAGACCGAGGGTGCCGCCGGCGTTGGCCGGGATGGCGCCGTTGGCCGCGGTGGGGACCGGGGCATCCGTCACCTCGTGCTGCCAGAGCCGGCCGAAGACCGTGTCTCCCACCGGCGCCAGGGCGGCGTTGCCGTCGAGGGCGGTCGTGGTGCGGCCGGCGGTCTCTTCCGCCGCGGGGGTGACCGGCGCCGTGTTTCCGGGACCGGTCGGTGCGACGGCGGCCGGTCGAAGCAGCACAAAACGGATGCCGAAGTCGGCCAGGCCGGCCGCGGCATCGAGCCCGCTGCGGGAGGCGAGGTTTCCGGCCAAAGTGGCCAGCTCCTCCTCCCGCGGACTGAGAGTCACGTCGGTGCTGCTGAGGGTGGACTGGGTGTTCAGGGTGGCGCCGGGACCGCGCACGATGGTCGCGAGGATGCCGCCGTCGGGTTGCGGCACGATCTGCAGGGTGCCGACCCGGGCATCCGTCTGCGCCTCGGCGCTGACGAACGCGGGTTGGGTGCGGTCGATGCCCTCGGCCACGACACTGGTGCCGAGGGGCAGGGCCGCGACCAGCGGCGCCACCACGATCACGAGCAGGGCGACCACGGTGACCGCCGGTGCGATGGCGAAGCGGCGCATGCCGCGCAGGGCGAAGACGACCGCGCCGACCAGTCCGAGCCAGTACAGGCTGAGCCCGGCGCCGGCCCAGATACCGACCGACTGGCCGCCGACCGAGGAGAGGGAGAGCTGGCTGGCGGCGACGGCCGTGCCCGCGCCGAGCAGGGCGGTCAGCAGCGCGAAGCTCGCGCCGCGGGCCCCAGGCAGGAAGAGGGCAAGGGCGCCGAGTGCGGCCAGCGGGACCAGGAGCACCGGCACGAGCACGAACGCGTCGACACCGGGCAGCCCGAGCGTCTCGAGCAGCGGGGTCCACCCGCCGAGCTCACCGGACGGGAAGCCGAGCAACAGCTGCCACACCGAGACGTCGGTGGCGGGCAGAGGCAGGCCCGGGTCCGCCAGCAGGGCCAGCCAGTTGCCGCGCAGTCCCTGATTCCAGATCAGAGGTGCCGCGAGGGCGAGCGCCGCCAGAGGGATGCCGATGAACCGCATACCGCTGCGCCCACTGAGCAGCATGGCGATCAGCCAGACCACCAGGAGCGCGGGCGCGAGCGACGGAGCCGCAGCCACGATGGCGGCGAACAGCAGGGCCGCGGAGCCGGACGCCGACCACGAGCGGGCGGCCATGAACCCGGCGAAGAACAGCCACGGCAGCAGCAGGTGCACGAGGATCGCAGCCGGACGCCCGGCAGCGAGGGCGCTGAGGAAGGTGGGCGACAGCATCCAGAGCACGGCGGCGATGGCGCGAATGGACGCGCGCTCGGAGAGGCGGGTTGCGGCAAGCCAGGCGCCGAGGGCGGCCAGCGGCAGGGCGAGGAAGTGGAGCAGGACGAGCGAGAAGGACGGCGCCCAGAAGGTGAGCGAGCCCAGCACCGCTAACACCGTGGCGAATGGGTCGGCGCCGCCGACAAAGCCCAGGCCGATGTCACGCCAGCCGTAGCCGATGCTCCCCCAGAGTTCGGCGGGGGTGTCCGCCAGTGGCAGCAGCCCGCCGCCGATGAGGGTGCGGGCGCCGATCAGCGGGCCCAGGACGATGAGGCCGGCCACCAGGGCGGCCAACACGGTCCACGCGCCGCCGCCGGAGATGAAGCGGATTTCGGGCACCTCGCCGTTCACACTGGTGAGGCTGGCCTCACGGCGGAGCGCCTGGCGGCGACGCACCTCGACGGTGGGCACACGCAGCGAGGCGATCGATGCCCAGCCCAGGGCGCGGGTGGCGCCGAAGCGGCGCCGGGCAGCACTTACCCGCAGACCGCTGAAAGCCGCGGCAAACGCGGCAGAGTACTCACCCAGAATCGCCCCGGGTTCCTTCTGCAGCAGCTGCCCGAACGAGCGCAGCACCGCGAGGGGAACCAGGGCCAGCCAGTGCAGAGGGATCATCCAGCGCGGGGAGTAGACAAGCCGGCGATGCAGCTGCGCGGCGCGCATGGCACGGAGGCGCTTGCGGCGCGCGCGGCCGCGGGAGGAGCCGCTGGTGCCGGCAACGCCGTCTCCGGCTGAGGCCACCTGAGCCGCGGCGACGCCGGAGACACGGTAGCCGGCCATCCGCACGCGCACACAGAAATCGAGGGAGTCGTCCGCGGACGGCAGGGCCGGGTCGAAGCCGCCGAGCTGCTGCCAGACAAGGTGGCGCACCAGCATGCCGCCGGCGCTCACACCGAGCACGTCCCCCATGCCGTCGTGCTGGCCCTGGTCGAGTTCGCTCTCCACCAGGGTGACGGTCGCACCGCCGGGCGTCAGGGACTGCCCGAATTCGTGAATGTAGTCGCCGGCGTCCCAGTCCATGACCTTGGGACCGGCCACGGCAACGGATGGCGCAATCTCCAGTTCGCCGAGCAGGGCCGCCAGCGCGCCGGGTTCCGGAGCACTGTCCTGGGCGAGGAGCCACAGCATTTCGCTGTCGGACTCGGCGGGGGCGATGACCCTCTCGGCCGTGGCGATGGCCTCGCCGAAGCTGAGTCCGGCATCCGCTGAGATGAAGTGAGTCGGTGCGTAGGCAGCCAGAAGCGCCGCCGTCGTGTCGGTCGATCCGCAGTCGACCGTGATCACAACGTCGGGTTGACGTGTCTGGCGACTCAGCGCCTCGAGAGTGCGTTCGAGGTGCTTGGCGCCGTTACGGGCAACGAGGATGGCGGTGACTCTGGCATGCATATGGAGATCAGCCTAGGTCGGATCGGGCCCGATGAGGAGCAATGGGAGGGGCGAGCCTGAAAAACACTGTCTCGCCTCCGGTGTCGCAGCCGGCGTCGGGTCCGGATCCGCATGCCGTGGGTCGTTTTACGGCCCGTCTGAGGCCTAGCTGGCCCGCTTGCGCAGTTTGCGCCGTTCCCGCTCGGACAGGCCGCCCCAGATTCCGAACCGCTCGTCGTTGGCGAGCGCGTATTGGAGGCACTGGGTTTTCACCTCGCACGAGGAGCAGATCTTCTTGGCATCGCGGGTCGACCCACCCTTTTCGGGGAAGAACGCCTCCGGATCGGTCTGCGCGCAGAGCGAGTCCGATTGCCACGACAGAAGATCGCCGTCGCCCGCTTCCTTGCGAACACCGGGAACACCCAGACGGACCGGGTCAATGAACCAGTCCTCCGGTACCCCGGCACGAGACTCTGATAGCGCCATATCGTCATCCACCCCACTGCAAAATGTGCCCAAAATTACGCGTCAGGACTAATTACAGCCGTGTAATTCCTCGCCGTCAAGTCGCTGATACTAAACCCTCGATATTTGCTGGAGGGTTTCGACTCGCCCAAGAGCGAAAATCGGTGGGATTTGATTGGTCACAACGCTGAGACGGATGCCGCCTGCCGCGATTCCCAGGCGCTCTGCACCATTTGCTCCAGGCTGTGGCGCATGGCCCAGTCCAGATCGCGCGCCGCGAGTTCGCCGGAGGCGACGATCCGGTCGGGGTCCCCCGCACGGCGCGGACCGATCACGGGCGTGAAGTCGATGCCGGTGACGGCCGCCACGGTGGACATGATCTGCCCCACCGACACTCCGTCGCCGCTGCCGAGGTTGTAGACGGGAAGCACCGGCTCGCCGGCGTCCAGGTGGCGGGCCGCAGCCACGTGCGAGAGGGCCAGGTCTGCCACGTGGATGTAGTCCCGCACGCACGTTCCGTCGGCGGTGGCGTAGTCGTCGCCGTTGATGCTCGGGATGCGGCCCTCCATCAGCGCGTCGAAGACGAGGGGGAAGAGGTTGTGCGGGCTGGTATCGCGCAGGTCGAGCGCTCCGGACCCGACCACGTTGAAGTAGCGCAGCGCCGTGTAGCGCAGCCCGGCAGCGACGGCCTGATCGCGCAGCAACCATTCGCCGATCAGTTTGGACTCACCGTAGGGAGATTCGGGGTTCTTCGGGGTGTCCTCGGTGACCAGGTCGGTGTGCGGGGTGCCGTAGACGGCCGCGCTCGAGGAGAACACCATCCGTTCGACCTCGCACGCCTGCATGACCGACAGCAGGGTGGCCATGGCCGTGACATTCTGCTCGTAGGTGTGCAGCGGGCGCTGCACCGAGACCCCGGCATACTTGTAGCCCGCGACGTGCACGACGCCGGTCACGGCGTGCTCGGCGAAGGTGCGCATCAGCAGCTCTCGGTCGAGGAGGGTGCCGCGCACAAACGGCACGTCGGCAGGCACGAATTCAGCGTGCCCGCTGGAGAGGTCGTCGATGACGACCACCTCGATGCCCTCCTTCAGGAACGCACGAACGATGTGGGAACCGATGTATCCGGCACCTCCGGTGACAAGCCACGCCATCTGAACCTCGCAAGATCTGACGGCAATCGAGCACTGCCGCTCTGCAAGCCTAGCCTCGGTGGCGGAGGCTGCTGCTGGTCGATCAGCGCGGCAGCTCGTCGGGGCGGGTCGCCCGGGTGCCCGGCGCGGCTCGCCGCTGCCCGGCGCGAGTTCCCGGACGAATTCGACGGAGATTTTGCCTCACCACCCCCATAACTGGAGTTTTCAAGCCTAAATTCGCAAAATCTCCGTCGAATTCGTTCGGCCCGCAGGGTGGCGGACGCGGGGGGCGGGCAGGGTCGGGCAACGGATGGGGCCGTGATTGCGACGCGCGCGGGTGCGCCAGGCGGCTCGACCGCGAGCTGGGCGGGTGCGCGCCGCGGCGCAGGGGCGACAACTGATGCGGGGGCCGGGAACCGACCCGGGCCCTAACCGAGACGGCGGCGAGCCCGCATCATCCGCTCGTGGAACGGCGGAAACGCAGCCGACGGCTCGCGGAGGTAGTCGTACTCCAGCGCCGTGACCATCGCCCGCACACACAACCCCCACTGTTTGCGAAGGAGCGCGTAGCTGAACCTCAGGGTGCGCCCGTTCTGGCTTGCAACAAGCAGATCACGTTCCCGGTCGACCTCGAAGGCGATCGGATCGTCATGCCAGTCCTTCCCATCGATCTCGACGAAGGTCGACGGCCCGATCTGGCCATCGAGATGCCCGACCCCGCTGACGAACGGTTGCGGAACGAAGGGGATGCCCGCGGCCAGGGCCTTGAGCCGGAATTCCGTTTCCCCACCCGCGGCGGCGCGTCCGTCGACCTCGTCGCGCCAGGACTGAACCCGCAGCGGCGCGCGGGCGAAGATCCAGCCCAGGTCGTCGAGAATAATCCCGACGCCGTTTTCCTGGGCGCTGTGCAACGCGGCATCCAGACACACGATTGCGGTGACCCGGTCGTGGTTGTTCAGAATGTGCACCAGGGCCTCGTGCACGCTGGTACGCCACACGCAGTCGCCCCGTCCGCCGATCGCGTCGTCGCTCCACGTCACGCGACACCGCACACCGTCGAGCACATCCAGCCGTGCGCGCATGTCCGTCGGGCGCCGCAACCCGCGCGCGGCGCTGGGGACGCTGACGTGGAGCCTGCCGGTGGTTGGGGTCCAGATCCCGTAGGACTTCAGGCAGCTCAATCCGGCCAGCCGGCCTCCGATCCGGAACGCCTCGACGGCCGACGGCGGCGCCGACGGAACCGAGTACCAGCCCTTGCGCACTCGCATGACCGTTCCCCGGTTGACCTCGCCGCGGAGGTGCCCATCGCTCCAGCCTCGGGCGCGGAGTGCGGCGCGCTTGACGAAGAGTCCGTGGTCGAGGATGTCCCTGGTTAGTGAGCGCATGGCCCGCAGCCTTGCAGCGGAGTCGAACACGCGCCGCGGCATCCGTCACCTTGGGGATAACGCGCCGCCCCCACCGGGTGGGGGGGCACCGTTTCCCGCCCGGACGCTCCCGATCAGACCGCCCCAGCACCTCCGCGCTGCTGCGCGGAAGGGCGACCGCGAACGAATTCGACGGAGATTTTGCTCCGAACAGCGCACAAACCTGCAAATAGCGGGTTCGAGCGCAAAATCTCCGTCGAATTGGTGGGGAGCCAGGGCTAGGGGGTCGTGGCCAGAAAAACCTCGCCGACGCCGGCAAACGTGAGCGTGCCTTCATCGGGCGTGATGTAGACGGACTCGCCGCGCTTGAGGGCGACGGATGCCCCCGCGCCGGCCACCAGAAATCCCCCGGCCGTGCAGATGGCGATCGCGGGCCCCGTCAGCGTGAACTGCCGCATCGGCACTCCCGTGCGAGAACCCGCACCCGCATCCGCGGCTTCCGCCGCGATGTGCACGAGCACGAAGTCGTCGACGTCGGGTCGGTACTCCGAGACGCCCGGAGACGACAGCACGGGCGGAAGGTACGGCACGGGCAGCGGTGTGAAATCGAGCACCTCGAGCAGTTCGTCGACGTCAATGTGCTTGGGGCTCAGCCCGCCGCGCAGCACGTTGTCCGAGGCGGCCATCAGCTCCACACCGAGGCCGGACAGGTACGCGTGGATGTTCCCGGCAGGCAGGTAGAGCACCTCGCCTCGGCGCAGCGACACCCGGTTCGTCAGCAGCGAGATCACGATGCCGGGATCCCCCGGGTAGGCGCGGGCCAGGTCCCGCACGGTGGCGAGTTCGAGCGGGTAGTCGAGTATCGCGCCGCTCTCGGCCAAGTCGGCCGCGCTGACGGCGAGGGCAACCACCCGCTCGACCAGCCAGGCCACCTCGCCGGAATCGCCGCCGCGGCCGTCGCGCAACAGCCAGTCGACGCAGTCGCGCAGGGCGTCGTCGCCGAGCAGGTGCCGCTCGAGCGCATCGAGCGCGCCGGGCTGCGGGTCGTCCGAGGCCACGTCGAGGGCGCGCAGCTCGCCCAGGATGCCGCGGATCTCGGCCGGCTCGCGGAACCCGCAGAGGGCCTCGAAGGTGTCGCTCAGGGCGAAGATCACCTCGGGCTTATGGAACGGGTCGCGGTAGTTGCGGTCCGCCGCATCCTGCGGAATACCGGCCGCGTTCTCCAGGCCGAAGCCGATCCGTGCCCGATCCGCGGTCGGGTGCGCCTGCAGCGAGAGCGGCCCCGCGGCGGCGAGGATCTTCAGGAGATACGGCAACCGCGGAGCAGCGGGCGCGGCGAGCGCGGCGCCGAGGGCCTCCTCCGGGGCTGCGTGGATCCAGTCCAGGAGGGTGTGGTGGCCGCCGACCTGCTCGGGGTCAATGATGACGCTCGGCGATCCCGGGTGTGCGCCCAGCCAGAGTTCGGCCTCGGCAGTGCCCGACGGATCGTAACCGAGCAGACCCGCGATGGCGGTGGTCGAACCCCAGGCATAGTGCCGCGGCGAATTGGTGATGCCCACAAACATGGCGCTCTCCTGCACTCTTCGGTTTAGACCAAACTACCAACCGCCTGCGGCGTGCCGGTTCCGCGACCGTAGGCTGCGAACATCCGCCGACCGCCGCACGCCGGCCGTCGCCACCCCCTGCAATGGAGCACCTGATGACCTTCGAGCTACTGTCCAGCGACTTCTACGGCTACGAGAATCTGCTGACCGATCAAGAGAAGACCGCGCTCGCCAATCTGCGCGCCTACCTCGAGTCGGACGTTCGGCCCATCGTGAACGGATGCTGGGAGCGCGCCGAGTTCCCGGCCGAGGTCATCCGGCCGTTGGCGGCGCTCGGGGCCTACTCCTTCGGCTGGCCCGAGACCCGGCCCTTCCCGAACTCCGCGGTGTTCCGCGGCTTCGTGGCCCTGGAGACGGCGCGCGTGGACGCATCCGTCGCCACGTTCGTCGGGGTGCAGAACGGCCTCGCCTGCGGAACCATCTCGGCGACCGGCTCGCCGGAGCAACGCGACGAGTGGCTGCCGCGCCTGGCGAGCGGGGAGCTCGTGGGGGCATTCGGGCTGACCGAGCCGCTCTCCGGCTCGGACGCGGCGCAGGGACTGCGCACGACGGCCACCCGCACCGGCGACATGTGGCTTCTGAACGGCGCCAAACGCTGGATCGGCAACGCCACCTTCTCCGACATCACCATCATCTGGGCGAAAGACACCGCCGACGGCATGGTCAAGGGTTTCATCGTGACCACCGACACCCCCGGCTACAGTGCCACCCGGATCGAGGGCAAGATCAGCCTGCGCTCGGTGCAGAACGCCGACATCGTGCTCGAGAACGTGGTCGTGCCCGAAAAGAACCGGCTGCAGAACGCGAACTCGTTCAAGGACACCGCGAAGGTTCTGCGCCTGACCCGCGCCGAGGTGGCCTGGGCGGCCGTGGGAACGTCGATCGGCGCCTACGAGGCGGCCGTCGCGTACGCGAAGGAGCGCACGCAGTTCGGCAAGGAGATCGGCGGCCATCAGCTGGTGCAGGACCTGCTGGTGAAGTCGCTCGGCAACATCACCGCCAGCCTGGGCATGGTCGTGCGGGTCTCGCAGATGCTCGACGAGGGCAGCCAGCGCGACGAGCACGCCGCCCTGGCCAAGCTGTACACGACGGCACGGATGCGCGAAACGGTAGCCTGGTGCCGCGAACTCTTCGGCGGCAACGGCATCGTGCTCGATTACGACGTGGCCCGCTTCTTCGCCGACGCCGAGGCCGTCTACTCCTACGAGGGCACCCGGGAGATGAACACCCTGATCGTGGGGCGCAGCATCACCGGCCAGGCGGCCTTCGTCTAGCCGGGGCGGCTACGCCAGCGTCAGGAAGAGCTTCTCCAACTCCTCGACGGTGAGGGAGTTCTCCCCCTGCGGGTTGTCGAGGCACTCGCGCATCGCCGTGGAGACGATGACGAAACCGGCCTTGTCGAGGGCGCTGGATACGGCGGCAAGCTGAGTGACGACATCCTTGCAGCTGCCGCCGGCCTCGACGGCGGTGATGACCGCCGCGAGCTGGCCCTGGGCCCGGCGCAACCGGTTGAGGATCTTCTTCTGGTTCTGTTCCCCAGCGACGTCGGCAGCAGCGACGTCGGCAGCGGTAGCGGTGATTTCGGTCATGCCGGAATCCTTTCAGACTTGGCGGCGATGACGGGCATCAGGCCGAGAGCGGTTTCGCCGGCGATCCAGGTGCGGTAGCCGCCGTCGAGGTTCTGCACGTCCAACCCGTTCTGGCTCAGGATGCGTGCGGCCGTGTGCCCGCGCTGGCCCACCTGGCAGTGCACGATCACAGGTGCGTCGGGCAGCTCGGCCAGGCGGTCCCGCAGTTCGTCCACCGGAACGTTGATCGCGCCGGGAATGTTCCCGGCGGCGAACTCCGCCACCGAGCGCACATCCACGAGCACCGCGCCCGCGGCCCGGGCGGCGGCCAGCTCGTGCCACTGCAGCGCACGCGTCGTTCCCGCGGCAAGGTTGTCGGCGACATAGCCGAGCTGGTTGATCGGGTCCTTCGCCGACGCGTACTGCGGCGCGTATGCCAGCTCGAGGCGGGTGAGAGCGGATGCCGTCAGTCCGCCGGTCATCGCCGTCGCCAGGATGTCGATGCGCTTGTCGACGCCGCTGCCGCCGACGATCTGGGCGCCGAGGATGGCATCCGTCGCCGGGTCGATCAGGAGCTTTATCGACATGCCCTCGGCGCCGGGGTAGTAAGTGGCGTGCGACGCCGGGTGGGTGTGCACGACGCGGTGCGCGCGGCCGCGCTGCACGAGACGCTTCTCGCTCCAGCCGACCATGGCCACCGTCAGGCCGAAGATGCCGAGGATGGCGGTTCCGAGCACCGGGGAGGCCGACGCGGGCTCGCCGGCAATGCTGTCGGCGGCCGCCCGGCCGTGCCGGTTGGCGAGGCCGGCCATGGTGATCAGGATGCCGCTGTTGTCGACGGCGTCGATCTTCTCGACGCCGTCGCCGACCGCGTAGATCGACGGGTCGTTGGTCTGCTGACTGCCATCGACGGCGATGCCGCCGCTCGCGCCGATCGTGATGCCCGCTCGGGCGGCGAGCGAGGTGTCGGGGAGCACCCCGACGGAGTCGATGACGAGGTCGGCCGGAACGACGGATCCGTCGCTGAGCTTGACTCCCGCGTCGACGGCGGCGGCGACGGTCGTGTTCAGGCGTACGTCAACGCCCCGCAGCAGCAGCTCGTCGAAGATCGGCGCGGCCATCTCGGCGTCGAAGGGCCCGAAGACCTGGGAGCCGAACTCGACCAGGGTCACGTGCACACCGCGGCGAACGAGGTTTTCGACGGCCTCCAGGCCGATGAACCCGGCGCCGATGACGACGGCGGAGGCCTGACCCGTGATACCGGCCAGCAGAGCGGTGATGTGGTCGACGTCGTCGACCGTGCGCAGGGTGCGAGTGGCGAGGCCGGCCGGGGTGATCCCGGTTCGGGGCGTCGCCCCGGCAGCCAGGATGAGGCGGTCGTACGTCTCGGTGGTCTCGGCGCCGGTCTGTGTTTGGCGCACGGAGACCGTCTTCGCTTCCCGGTCGATCGCCGTGACCTCGTGGTCGACGCGCACGTCGAGGCGGAAGCGGGCCCCGAGGGATGCCGGGGTCTGGAGCAGGAGGTTGCTGCGGTCCGTGATCACGCCGCCCACGTAATAGGGAAGTCCGCAGTTTGCGAACGAGACATAGTGGCCGCGTTCAAATATGATGATGTCTGCCGTCTCGTCCAGCCGACGCAACCGCGTCGCCGCCGACATTCCGCCCGCAACTCCACCAACAATGATCGTTTTCATTCGAACCTCCGGGATAAGTATACCCCAGGGGGTATAGAAAATGATCGGTGACCGCCCCGGCACACTCTAGCCTTAGACACATGCCCGCCGTCCAGAGCCGATTCGTCGTTCGAACCTTCGCGACGCTCGTCTTTTTCTCCGTCCTGGCCGGCCAGTTCTGGCGCAGTGTGTTCGGCTGGTGGGGCTACGGCGCGATCGCGCTGATCGTCGTCGTGAGCAGCGTCGTCGCCCTCGTGAAGTTGAACCCGGACTGGATGTGGTCGCGGTTCCCGAAATCGCTCATCGCCTTCCTCGGTCTGGCCACCCTGTCGCTGGCCTGGTCGTTCTACCTCGGCGCCTCCCTGATCGGGGTCACCCTGCAGTGGGCAACCACGCTGGCCGCGCTGTTCCTCGCCCTGTGCCTGAGTTGGGCCGAGCTGCTGCGCACGCTCGCCGCCGCACTGCGCTGGATCCTCGCCCTGTCCCTCGCCTTCGAGCTCATCGTCGCCCTGTTCGTGCGGCAGGCCCTGCTCCCTTTCTGGGTCGACTACGGCACCCGCAACGTGCCGGAGTCGTACTACTGGACCCGCGGCATCCTGTTCCAGGGCGGCCCGATCGAGGGCATCGTCGCCAACCGCAACCTGCTCGGATTCGTGGCGCTGATCGCCGTGATCGTCTTCGCCGTGCAGCTCGCCGCCGGCACCGTGAGCCGCAACTGGGGCCTGGCGTGGCTGGGCCTCGCGGTGCTCATGCTGCTGCTGACCCGGTCCGCGACCGTGACGCTTGCCGCCGCCGCCGTCGCCCTGGCACTGCTTTTCGCCCTCTGGGCCCGCCGCCGGCCCCCCGAGGGGCGCCGGCCGGTGTACCTGGTGGCCGCGGCATCCGTGGTCGTCGGCGGTGTCGGCCTGGTGGCCCTCACGCCGCAGCTCCTCGCCCTGCTCGGCAAATCCGCCGACCTCACCGGCCGCCTCGACATCTGGCGCAGCGTGGCCGGGCTGGCCGCCGAGCGCCCGGTGTTCGGCTGGGGCTGGGTGAGCTACTGGGCCCCCTGGGTCGAACCCTTCGAGGGTCTCGCCGTGCGCCGCGGCGTCGTCTACCTTCAGGCGCACAACGCCTGGCTCGACGTCTGGCTTCAGCTGGGCGTCCTCGGGCTGATCGTCTTCGCCGCCGCCGTTTTCTCCACGCTGTGGCGCTGCTGGTTCCTCGCGGTCGACCGACCCAGGCGCGCCCTCGCCGACACGGAACCCTACGCGGCCTCCGCCCTGCTCCCGCTGCTGCTCCTGGTAGCCCTGATCGCCCAGAGCCTGGCCGAAAGCCGCATCCTGATCGAGTCCGGCTGGCTGTTGCTGGTCGTGCTCGCCGTGATCACGAAGCGACAGCAGGCAACCAATCAACGGATGCCGTAGGCGGTAGCGTGGGAACGTCATGACCTACCGCGCGTATCCCCCCGGCGTGCCGGACCAGTTCACACGGCTGTTCGCCTCCCCCAAGTTCGCCTCCTCGCTGGCGTTGGTCATCATCGGCTTCGCCTTTTCGACCACTGCCCTGCGCGCCGTGATCGGCCCGCCCGGCGTCGTCGGCATTCTCGTGGGCCTCGTCGTGCTGGCCGCGTTCTCGCTCACCGCCCGCTGGGCCGGCGTCGACTGGCACGGGCTCCTGCCGATCTCGATCATGGTCTTCGTGGGCTGGTGTGCCCTGTCGGTGCTGTGGTCCAGCTACCCGCTGCACACCCTCAGCGCCTCGCTTTACCAGCTCGCCTTCACCTTTTTGGCCATCTACATCGCCCTGGCCCGCGACACCATCCAGGTCGTGCGCGCCACTGGCGACGTGCTGCGGGTGCTGCTCGGAGTGTCCCTGGCTCTGGAAGTGCTCTCCGGCCTGCTGCTCGACACGCCCTTCGTCTTCCTCGGCATCCAGGGCAACATCGACTCTTTCGGGCCCGTGCAGGGCCTCTTCGGCTCTCGCAACGTGTTCGGGTTGGTCTCGCTGATCGCGGCGGTCACTTTCGCGGTCGAGCTGCGGTCCCGGTCGGTGCGGCGCGGGCTCGGCATCGGCTCCATCGCCCTGGCCGTGTTCGGCCTGCTACTCACCCGCTCCCCCGTCATCCTCGTGGTGGCCCTGTTCGTGGGCCTCGCCGCGCTGGCCTTGATCTGGCTGCGCGCCACGCCCGTCGCGAACCGGTGGCTGCTGCAGATCGGGCTGCTCGGCGGCACCGTCGTGGCCGGCATCATCGCGGTTGCGGCCCGCGCGCGCATCACCGACCAGCTGAACGCGGGCAGCGAGTTCGAGGCCCGCACCACACTCTGGAGCGAAATCTGGCGTCTGGCCATGCTGAACCCGCTCGAGGGCTGGGGCTGGGCCGGTCTCTGGCCCGTCGACGTCACGCCCTACGGCTGGCTCAGCTTCGTCACCGGGCGCCCGCAGGCCTCCGCGCTGAACGCGTTCCTCGACGTCTACTTCCAGGTCGGCCTGGTCGGCCTCCTCTCGTTCCTCGCGCTCGTGATGCTCGCCTTCTGGCGGTCGTGGCTGCTCGCCTCGGACAAGCGCTCGATGGTCTACGTCTGGTCGCCGCTGGTGCTGGTGACCCTGCTGGTCACCTCGGCGGCCGAAAGCACCGTGCTGGTCGACTTCGGCTGGCTGCTGCTGCTGATCTGCGCCGTGAAAGCCGCGCAGGGCAAGAGCTGGCGCAGCCTGTTGCAGCCCACGCCGCACCGGCAGCCGGAGTAGCGGTCGCCGGGAGCCGACCCGAGCAAGGGCCGAGCCCGCGCCGACAACGAAATCTAGGTCCGGCGGATGTCGACCGAGAGGATGCCGAGGAACATTCCCGACATCGCCGTCTGGAAGCCCAGCATCATGAACAGTGCCGCCGGCACCGCCAGGCGCATCGTGTCAACCGGGTCCTGAGGGCCGAAGCCCGATGCGCCCCACGTGGCCAACTGAACGATCGCGACACCCAGGCCGGCCATGAAGAGAGTGAGCCCGACGACCGCTCCGCTTTCCAGGCTCGCTCGCTCGGCGAACCGCTCGAACGCCTGGCTCCGCGGGAGATGGAACCCCTCGTGCCGGGCGTAGAGCTTGGTCAACAGGGCGAACAACACCGCCTGGTACCCGACGACCGTCAGCGCGGCTAGATACACCTGGCTGGATACGTCCAGTCCGACCCGGCCGATCTCCAGTGGCCCGAACACCAGGGCGACGGTAGCGAGCAGACCGACTGCGAACGCCACCGACCCCGGGATCAGGAATAACCAGCGGGGGTTGAACAACAGCAGGAACCGCAGGTGACGCCATCCGTCGTGCCAGCTCCGCAAATGCGGCGGACGGCTCCGGCCGTCTCTGGACAGGGTGGTCGGTACTTCGCTGACGCGTAACCCGTCGAGGGTGGATTTCACGACGATCTCACTGGCGAACTCCATGCCGGTGGTGATCAGCCCGAGGCCGAGGATCGATTCGCGGTTGAAGCCGCGCAGGCCGCAGTGAAAGTCGCGGATCTCGGAGCGGAACAACATCCGCCCGATCGTCGACAGAACCGGGTTTCCGAGGTATTTGTGCAGGGGCGGCATGGCCCCGGGTTCGATCCCGCCGCGGAACCGGTTGCCCATCACAAGTTCATCGCCGGCCCGGAGCCGTGCCACAAAGGGGTCCAGGGCGCTGAAGTCATAGCTGTCATCCGCGTCGCCCATGATGACATAGGCACCCCGCGCGCCGACGATCCCCCCCATCAGTGCGTTGCCGTAACCCTTCGCCGCAACGGGTACGACCCGGGCGCCGTGGTCGAGGGCAATCTGCTGGGACCCGTCGGTGCTGCCATTGTCGGCGATGACGACCTCGCCCACAATCCCCGCGCCGGAGAGGTAGGCCTGGGCCTTGTCAATGCAGATGGCAAGGGTCTCCGCCTCATTAAGGCAAGGCATGACGATCGAGAGTTCGATAGCGACGACTGCGGATTCGACAGCGGATTCGACAGCGGTGGAGTCGGTCATGATGTCCTTTTGCGAGGGAGAACTGTGGAGATGGTGTGAAACGGGTGAAGCGATTGCAGCCTAACGGAGCGTGACCGCCACCGACTGCGGCGACCGAGACCGGGACCGTCGGAACGAGGCGATAACCACGCAGCAGGTGGTCACCGAATATCCCGCGATCACGCCGGCCGCGGCGGCGCCCGACCCGCTCCAGGCGGGAGTGCCGACGAGCATGACGACGAGTCCTGTCACCAGCCCGGCGATGGAGGCGGCCGTCGCCACCATGGTTCGATCCGTCGTGAGCAGGAAGGCGGTGGCGACGAGGCCGATCGAGAACGCGAACACGCCGATCAGGAGGAGCGCCATGATCGGCCCCGCGGACCGGTAGCCGGCTCCGAAGACGATGCTCACGATGAGGGGGCTGGCCAGCGCGACGGCCCCGAACACGATCCCCAGACCGACGAACATCACCCCGAAGACGCCCAGATAATTTTTCCGTGCTGCCGCCGGGTCGACGGCCGCCCACTCTGAGAACCGCGGAATCAGAACCTGGGTCACCGCCTGGCTCAGCATCGACGCCGGTGTGGCGAGCGCCATCGCCGCCGCGAACAGCCCGGCCCGCGCCGGGGACTCGACGATGAAGACATAGACCATCGCAAACTGAATCAAGCCGTTCGAGGCCAGGAGCCCGAGCGAGTTCCAGGAGATGAGCTTCCAGATGCTGGCCGGTGCGGTGACGCTCTCCTGCTGCAGGCTTTCGTGCCCTCGGTGCGCGCCGCGCAGGGAATGCAAGCCGAACAGGGCGTACCCGATGGCGAGCGGCCAGAGCAGGGCCCACGGCAGTTGCGCGGCCAGGACCACGATCAGCAGAACCATGGTCAGTGCGGAGGAGATGACATCCCACACGGCTGCCGAGGTGATTCGCCCCAGACCGACCTCGATGCCACGCGCGAGAATGTAGCCGGAATACGCGACGATCAGGGCGGCGATCGCGGCCGCATCCGCCGGGTCCGCCCCCAGCACGACGATGCTGACCGGGATGCCGATGGCGAGAATGACCAGGCAGGAAATCCAAAAAGAGCGTTGAATCAGGCGCAGGGCGTGCACCGGGGAGTATCCGAGCGCCCGGGCATGGGAAAGGAAATGGGAGGCCGCGTTGCCTGCCCCGGTCGGCCAGAGCAGGGAGAGGATGAGCGACAGCGCGATCCACGCTGACACCTCTGCAAGCTCGCTCGGCCCCATGAACCGACCGATGAGCACCGTGTACGCGAAACGGGACAGCCCCTGAGCCAGGACGCCTACTGTGGAGAGAGCCGCCTGGGACATGAGCGAGGATGGTTTCACTCGTGAATGCTATCCGGCCATCACGGTGATCCGCCCACTCCGACCCTCGTCGGCCACGAAGGAGATCCCGGTGACACTCGACATCATGATGCCGTTCTACGGTCGTGTCGACCATTTTCAGGCCGCGGTGCGCAGCGTGCTCGCGCAGGTCGACCCGGACTGGCGGCTTGTGGTGATCGACGACCACGACCCCGACGAAACGGCCGGCCGGTGGCTGCGGGGGCTGGCGGACCCCAGAATCATCTACCGTCGTAATCCGGTCAATCTGGGCATCAACGCGAACTTCCAGGCATCGATCGACCTGGCCGAGAACGAGTGGCTGACAATCTTCGGCTGCGACGACGTGATGCTCCCCGACTATGTCGGCCGGATCACCCAGCTGATCCGCGAGCATCCGACGGTGGCCTTCATCCACCCCGGCACACGCGTCATCGACGAGAACGGGCAGGTCAGCACACCCCTCGTCGACCGGGTCAAGTCCCTGTACCGGCCCCGGTTCCACGGTTCACTCGAACTCTCCGGGGAGCCGCTCGCGGTGAGCATCACCCGAGGGAACTGGATGAACTTCCCGGCGATCGCCTGGAACCGCTCCGCGGTCACGGCGGTCGGCTTCCGGCCGGATTTCAGCATCGTGCAGGATCTCGGGCTGGCCCTCGACCTCGCCGTGCGTGGCGGGAGCCTGCTGCTCGACGACCAGGTCATCTTCGAGTACCGTCGCCACGCGTCCAGCGTCTCGTCCTGGCGGGCGGCCGACGGAAGCCGCTTCGCCGAGGAACAGGGCTTCTTCCGTGGCCTCGCGGTCGAGTTCAACGGCCACGGCTGGCCCCATGCGGCGCGAGCCGCACGCCTGCACCTATCGTCGCGGGTGAACGCACTGACCCGAATCCCGGACGCCATGAGGGCCCGGCGCAGCGACGGCATCCGGATTCTGCTGCGTCACGCCCTCGGGCTCACCGTCGCCGCGACGCCCAGAGGCTAGGGCGTAACCACCCGGTAGATCGAGAGGCTGGACTTCGGCAGGTCAAAGGTGCGAACCGAGGACAGGCAGTCCAGATCGAGGCGCTTGTCGTCGGCGAGCACGTAGCCGACCTCTGCCTGGGCGAAGGTGGAACAGGCATCGAAGCTCACGCTGATCTGATCGGCGGCGGGATTGGCAACGACCGGTTCGCCCGGCCCGGCCACCCAGCTCACGCCCGCCAGCCGGTTCCATTGCAGCGTGTACACACCGGCTGGATCGATCGCGCCCCACATTCCGGCAGAGGGCGCGCCCTGAAAACCGTTGTAGGCCCGCACCCCGGACTCGAGCAGCATGGCCGTGGTCAGCCCGCCGCCGACGCCAACCCAGGTTTTCGGAGCCGCCTCGTCCAGGGCGGCGACAGCCTGGGACACGTCAGTTTCCCGCAGGTCGAAAACGCCGCGGTAGATCGGATTGGTTAGGCCGGAGCCGGCAACGGTCACGATCAGAAACGCGGTCGCGGCGAGTTGTGGCCGGCGCCGAGCGACGAAGTAGATAGCCGCGGCCGATAGCAGCGCCCAGAGCCACCACAGCTGCACCGGCTCCAGCATGCCCGGCAGCCGTCGCCAGGCCAGGGCGCCGATGGCAAGCTGGGACAGCAGGAAGGCGGCCGCAGCGGCTCCGGCGAGCCACTTACCGGCCCGCGCCCGGTTCTGGTCGAGGTAGGCGATGACGTAGGCGACCAGGGCGATGGAGGCCAGCCCCATCCCGAGTCGGACCCGATTCGGCGTGGTCTTGTCGAGCAGCAGCAACCGAGCGATCGCATCCCAGCCGGGCAGGTAGAGATACGCCAGCAGCACCGCCACGGCAGTGGCGAGGCCGATCATCGCCCACGGAAGGGTTTTGTGCATCCTCGCCTCCCTGGCGATGATCCAGACGACGACAGGAATCAGGAAGATGCCCAGATAGAAGAACGTCGCGGCCTCGGACGAATTGCCACCGAGAAAACCAGCCCGCTGCTCATTCAAGGCCTGGGTGAACGAGGATCCAACGGCGGAGGCGAAACTCATCGGCCCGTTCCCACCCGTGGGGGTTGACCGGTTCCCCGGATACGCGGTGCCCAGAAAAGCCTGAACCGTTGACAGTTTGGTGGCCAGCCACACCACCGCCACGACGGATGCCGCCACGCCGCCGACGAGGACCGGGACAACGCGTGCCAGCGTCACCGGCCACCCGGCACCCCGGCGCAATTGCTCGATCATCAGGGAAATCCCGAAGAATAAGACCACGACGGCGGCCGGCACGATGAACGGAACGTAGATTCCCATCGCCATCACGACGGTCAGGTAGGCCACGAGTGCGGAGAAGGTCCAGCGCGACCGTCGCGATGGGCTCCGGAATGCCCAGACCAGAGCCGTCATGGTGACAAGCGCCCAAGCGGCCGGCCAGAGTGTAGTCGAGAGATACCACCATTGGAACAACGGGCTGAAGAAGAATCCGACCGCAAGCATGGCCGACACCCCGGGTCGGCGCGGGATGACGGTGAGCAGGAATGCGTACGCCGCGGCTGCGAGAGCAAGCCCGGGCAGCCACCACTTGAAGGCTATGGCGCGGTCGACGTCCATCAGCATGAAGCCCCAGAGGTGAGGCCTGAAGGCGACGGACCAGTCCACCCGGGGGAGGTCCTGCGGCAGGGTCGCGTCCATGCCGCCCGGGAAGGTCTCGTTGGTGAGCGGAAGACCCTGCTCGACCTGCGCGATGGCCCACACCGTCTGCACGTTCCATTCGTCGGAGCGCGTGACCTGCGGGTGGCCGGCGATCAGGTCCGGGTCGGCGCCGTACGACACCTGGCTGAAGAACACGCCGGATGACGAACCGTTGATTCCGAGCGTGACGAGCACGATGCCGAGGATCAGCAGCAGTGCGGGGAATGCGAGCAGGATTCGTAGTCGCGGCAGGCCGTAGGGACCTGGGTCGATTGCGCGACGACAACCGTCCCGACCTGCACGGTATCTGGAGCCCCAACCGACGGCACGCATTCGAGTGTTGTTCACCACGAACCTTTCAAATCCCTGTGCGGGACTCCCCCACGTCGAAGCCCTACCCCTGCCACGGCGCGGACTTGCCTTCTCAGAGTAAAGGATCACAGACGCTAGAGCGGCTGAACCAGGTCCCGCAGAACGTCTTGGGGCCCCAGACCGAACCGCGCGTATCCACCGGTGCGCCACTGACGCAGAACCGGGAGCACACGGCGGAGCCGGGCGCTCGGCAGGGCGCTGCGGGCGCGCTCGTGCGCGGCCTTCGCCGTGATCAGTCGAAGGTACGAGTCGGGCGGAACCGGCATCAGGCCCCGTGCGCGTTCATCCAGCGCCTCGGCCCGGGCCAGCAGACGCGAGTTGCGTAGCGTGCGCGGCGTCCGCAGCCTGGACAGTCGGCCGGCGGCATCCAGACTGGTTACGCCGATCTGGTTGCCGCCGTGTTGCCGGTAGTCGACCAGGGCGTCGTCCAGGAAATCCATGGTCCCTGTCGCCGCGGCGACGATCGCCAGCCATTCGTCGTGCACCCACGCTGCCGGGAATGGTCGTGCCCGCTGCACCAGCCCGCGGCGCAGCATTACGGTGGCGCCGGTGACGATGTTGCGGCGTAAGAGCACGTCGAATGCGCGCCCCTGATGCACGTCCCTCTTCTCGTCGGCCGTCACGCCGAGGGTCTGCAGGAGCGTGCTGCCCAGCGGCATCCCCCGGCCGTCGACCAGGCGTGCGTCAGAGTGGAGCAGTTGCAGTTCGGGGCGCCCGGCGAATTCTGCCGCCATGACCTCGAGCCGGCGGGGGTACCAGACGTCGTCCTGGTCGCTCAGAGCACACAACTCGCCGGAGCAGGCGGCCAGGGCCTGCTCGAAATTCGCCGCCACCCCGAGGGGAACCTGATTGCGGATGACCCGCAGGGTGGCGGTCGAATCCGGCCGGACGGAGCGCCATTCGGCGAACGCTCGATCGGCCACCTCGAGGGTGTCATCGGTGGAGGCGTCATCGGACAGGACTACTTCGTGGGGCTGCCTGGACTGGTTCAGGATGCTGAGCAATTGCTCCCGCAGATAGGGCGCGCCGTTGTGGGTGCACAGCGCGACGGACACGGTGAGGCTCAATTCGGTTCCGGTCACTGGTGGATCGTCTTCGGGGAATCAGTGTTCGGAGAAGCAGTGGTCGGGGAAGCGGAGGTTCTCCCGCCGGCGTCCTCCGGCGGGCGAACCTCGAGCGAGAATCGCCACAGGGCTCCCAGGTGGAACGCCAAACCGACGACGGGCCCGACCGAGAGCGCGAGCGCCGCCTTCGCGTCGAGTCCGACCGGCACGAACAACATCCCGATCGAGACGACGGATGCGAGTACCCACCCTGCTGCGTAGCTGCGGTGTCTCCCCCCGGCGAGCAGGGCCGGCCCGGTCACGCAGAGCGCCCCGATGAAGCCCGACGACACGACGAGGGGCACGAGCGCCGCGGTCGGGAGTGCAAAATCCGACCCGATGATCGTGGCGAAGGCCGCTGTGCCCCAGAGGAACGTCGCCACGGCGAGAACCGCCATGGTGAGCACGATCAGGCCGCACGCTCTGCCGATTAGGGGCCAGGGCCTGGCAGGGGACCCGGTGAAGCGGGTGACCAGATAGCTCTGCAACGCCATCAGCGGCACCAGCACCGGTGCCCGGGTGATCGTGATGGCCAGGATCAGCGCGCCCAGTTCCGCTTTCTCGTCCGGGGCGGCGAAGAAGGCCAGCACCAGGGGGAAGCCGTTGACGATCAGCGCCGTCGCCGAGGCAGCGAGCATCGTCTGGGCGGAGTTCGAAATGAGGCGTCGGTACGTCAGCGGTGACGCCGAGAAACGGATCAGCGGTCGCGGCGAGACGAGGAAGACCAGCCCCAGCGCGACGGGGAAAGGGATGATCACGGCCCAGGCGAGCGCAGCCGGATCTCCACCCAGACCGAGCGCGACGACAACGGCGAGAAGTCGCACGACACCATCGAGGGCGATGATCGCGGCCAGGTGACGCCAGAGTCTGGCCCCGGCCAGCACTCCGCTGAGGGTGGCCACGACGGCGTTGGCCGCCGAGCCCAGGGCGACCTGCACGACGAGAGCGGCATTGCCCGTTCCCAGTGTGCGCGGCGCCCACCACAGCCCGGTGAGCACAACGACGACGCCCACGACGAGTGCCACGCCACCGGCGAACATCCACAGGGAGCTCCGGCGCACCGCACCCTCGGGTCGCATCAGCGCGCTCGCCGTGGCACGGGTCGTCTCCTGCTGGATCCCGAACAGCACGCCCACGATCAGGAACAGTGCCGACCAGAACACACCGAAAACCGAGTAGTCCGCGGCGCCGAGCGCCCGGGCAACCAGCCACATCACCAGATAACCGGAGACACCGGAGACGAGGGTGGCGACCAGCACCCACATCACGGAGGGCGACGACGGAACGCGTGATCGGGTAGCCGACTCATCCGTCATGGGGTTCCTCCCTCCCGCAGGGCCGGAATGGTGTTCGTGGCAGTTGCCACGCGCCTGTGCACCGGAGCGGCCGCCCGATTCGCGGGCGTCTCCCGGGGGAAACGTAGACTGTCGTAAGAATTGTCGACAGGCACGCACTCATGCTCTGCCGATGATCGCGTCGCTTCCATCGAATCCGTTAGAGAGTCTAGTCAGAATGCCACCACCGCTCCCGACGGCTCCGCCCTCGATCGACCTGATGATGCCTTTCTACGGCGACCCGGCGCTCTTCCGCCTGGCGGTGGAGAGCATCCTCGGCCAAACCGATCCCCTCTGGCGCCTCGTCGTCATCGACGACCAGTACCCGGACGACGAACCGGGACGGTGGCTCGAAGGGCTGGCCGACCCACGCATCAGCTATCTCCGCAACGAGACCAACCTGGGTGTGAGCGGCAACTTCAGGAAGTGCGCCGCCCTGGCCACCGCCGACTTCACCACCATCGTCGGCTGCGACGACCTGTTGCTGCCCAACTATGTGACCCGCCTTCGTCAGTTGCTGGCCACCTTCCCCCACGCGGACTTCGTGCAGCCGGGCGTGCGCGTGATGGACGCCGCCGGCGCCGATTCTTTCCCGCTGGCCGACCAAGTCAAGCGCCTCTGCCGCCCACACGCCGACGGTCCGGTGGAACTGTCAGGGGAAGTCCTGGCCGCGAGCCTGATGCGTGGCACATGGACCTATTTCCCGTCCATCGCCTGGCGCACGAGCCTGCTGAAGAGGCACGGTTTCCGGGAAGACCTAGACGTGGCACTCGACCTCGCACTCGAGATCGACATCATCGTGAGCGGCGGTCGGCTGGTGTTGGACGACACGCCCAGCTTCCGCTACCGACGGCACTCCGGAAGCGTGTCCTCCTGGACCGCTCATGACGGCTCCCGGTTCGTCGAGGAGCGCCGATACTTCCTGGAATGTGCCGAGCAGATGACGGCGCTCGGCTGGAATCACGCAGCCCGAGTCGCGGTGCGCCACGTGTCTTCCCGCCTGAACGCGCTGACGCGCGTGCCGGCGTCCGTCAAGGCCGGAGACGTTCATGGTCTCCGGATCCTTGTGAATCACGCATTCGGCAGGCCCTATTTCCGTTCCGGGATCCGTTCCGCTGCTCCGAGGGCTGTGACCCCCGGTGAGTAAACTCGGTCCCATGTCGTCTCGCCTGGACCAAACGCTGATTGTGATGCCCGCGTTTAACGAGGAAGAAGCCGTCGGCGATGTCGTGCGGGAGGTGCTCGCCGCCCTGCCCGGCGTGCGCTGCCTGGTCGTCAATGACGGTTCCACCGACAACACCACCGAGGTCGCGCGGGCGGCCGGTGCCACGGTCGCCGAGCTACCGGTCAATCTGGGTGTCGGCGGGGCCATGCGCCTGGGCTTCAAATATGCGCTCGCCCACGGCCTGGACAACGTGGTCCAGATCGATTCCGACGGCCAGCACGATCCCGCGAATGTGCTGGCTCTCCTGGATCGACTGTACTCGGCCGATCTCGTGATCGGAGCGAGATTCGCCGGGGAGGGCGACTACGACGCACGCGGGCCCCGGCGTTGGGCCATGCGTTTCCTGGCCGCGATCCTGAGCCGTGTCGCGCGCACGAAGCTCACCGACACGACCTCGGGTTTCAAGGCCAGCGGGCCGCGCGCGGTACGGCTGTTCGCCAGCCACTATCCCGCTGAGTACCTCGGCGACACAATCGAAGCCCTGGTGATCGCGGCCCGGGCCGGCTGTGTGGTCGTGCAGGTTCCGGTCGCCATGCGCCCGCGCGCCGGCGGCGTCCCCTCCCACAATCCCTTTCGGGCCGCCGCGTATCTCGGGAGAGCGTTCATCGCCCTGGGTTTCGCGTTGGTTCGCCCTTCAGCCGCACTCCAACCCAAGGTTTAGTCGGACATGAATATCGTCAGTTACGTCTTCGGCATCCTTGCCGCCCTCTTCACGCTCGTCGTGGTGATCGAGATGCTGCGCCGCCGGCGCCTCCGGGAACGACATGCCGTCTGGTGGGTGATCGCGGGCCTGCTGGCCCTGATGGTCGGCATCTTCCCGAGCATCCTCGACTGGGCCGCGGCTCTGGTCGGGGTCGACGTTCCCACGAACCTGGTCTTCTTCGTGAGCATCACCGTGCTCTTCCTGGTCTGCATCCAGACCAGCGCGGAACTGACCGGCATCGAGAGCCAGACCCGCACCCTAGTCGAGATGTCCGCACTGCAGGATCTCCGGATCCGCGAGCTCGAAGCCCGGCTCGAGTCAGAGTCGTCCAGCCGGCCCGACGGCCGAGGTGAAATCTAGTTCATCGGGGCGGGCAGATCTCCCAGAACGACGGTGTACTTCGACGTCGGACAGGCCTCCTCGAGCTCAGCTTGCAGTTTCCCGTCCCTGGTATGGACATTGACGCCACCGCCCCAGGTATCGATCATGGCGCAGAGCTGGATCGGCTCCGTCGCGTTCAAGTAGTAAGAGTGGTACCGGATCGGGTCCTCGGCTGAGGATGCCGAGAGTTGCAGCAACCATCCGTTGACGAAGTAGTCGTCTGAAGGATCCTGGGCATACCGGGCGACAACATTCTTCTCCCCAGGTGTACTCAGTGTGAACAGGGTAGGGATGGCCGCATCGCGCGCGCTGGCCCCGAGCCCTCGGACAATGTCGGCAAGAGGAACCAGTGCCCCGATCCGATTCAGTGAGGGAGGCACACTCCCCAGCACTGCTCCCACGAGCACGAGGATACCGACAACACCCGCGGCCGCATTGAGCCCCAGCGTGGAGCTATGACTGAGCCGGCCCAGGACTATGGCGAGTAGCACCACGACAAGTAGAATACTCAGGAACCACACGAACTTGGCTGGGTAATAGCCCCACCACTTCGTGGCCGCATCCCGAAGTTGCCAACCGAGGTAGCCGTAGGTGAGCAGGCCGGCCAGGGAGATCAGGATGACCCCGACGAGTTCGTGCCGCGACGTGGCGTCCCCGGTGCCGATCGCACCGGCGAAGACGACCGCGCCGATCAGAATGAACAGGATCGCGGGGATGACCGGCGCCATCGCGCCACCGCCAGAGAGAGCGCCACCGTCGCGGCGGAGGTCTTCCAGCGTCACGAAGCCGACATAGGCGGGGACCTGAAGAACCGAGGCCGCGCAAATCGCTCGGGTGGGCAACGATGCGTGCCTAAGTTCCGCCCAGGAATACCGGAGAAAACCGACGATCCCCAGAAAAAGGGGGGCGACTGCCAGGGGCGCCCAGGACGCCAGCAGAACGGTTGTGAGCAGAAAGAGGAGGGCAGCCGCCCACAATCTCGCCTGAGGGAGTTCGGTCCAAAGCAGCCAGCAAAGGAGGAGGAGGGCGATACTCGGCGAGACGTTGTAAAAACCGTACTGAAACGAGAATCCAGCCACATACCAGGAGGTGACGAACCCACCGGCAAGCATCGTCGCAAGAAGGCGCAACCACGGATGTTGCCCACTCACGGATCGGGCCACGACAAGGCCGGCAAGAAAACTGGCCACGAGGATGGCGAGGACCCAGAGCTGGGCCGCTCTCGTCACATCGTGATTGAGCAGCTCTGTCGCAGCGGTTGCGTTCCGCCCAGGAGCGAACGATGCGGCCATGAGAACCCCCGTCAAAGGGGAGGAGTTCGGGTGCACCCCCGGGAGCAGTCCCCCGTCGATGAACAGGTTCCGGGCCGTCACCGTGTTCCAGATCGCATCGCTGTTCATCGCCCACGACAGCATGCGGCCGCTCGTGCCGACGCTGAGCAGCACTGCGGCCAGCCCCCCGGCCGCTGGAACGATCGCCGCCAGACCGGCGGTCCGGAGCCCCGCACGGGACGGCCTGCACAGTGGCGCTCCCTGGGCGAGCAAACCAACGACGGCTGTGAGCCCCAGCGCGGCGAGCACCACCGTGTTTCCCTCGGCGAACCCGATACCCAGTATCGGGTACACACGGACTGCGCAAATCAGGAGCAGGAGCGGAATGACCAGGGAAAAGGCGATTGCCACGATCCAGCGAGTGTATTGTCCGGCCCACAGACAGAGCGCGATGCCAACTGACGCGACGAGCACCCACACGGTCAGCCCGCTCAGTGAAAGCGCCGCACCGGCCGCGATCAGGGCCACGCAAACCCCTGCTAGGCCTGGAAATCGGCCTGCCCGACGGATGGCCACGAGATGTGCCTTTCGATTGGTCTGAATCGTCGACGGAATCGACCATCAACCGGTCTCGACTCTACAATATGAGGGCGCGGCTTCCGTTCGGAGAGCCCTGGATCGCACGCCCCGGAGCCATGCCTAGAACCTATTCGACCCGTGCATCGCACATTCGCCGCTCGCGCCTTCTGACGTTTCTGCTCAGCTTCGCCATGATCTTCGCGCTGACGCTCATCTGGGCCGTGGCGACACCGCCCATGGCGAGTCCCGACGAACCCGCGCACGCAATGCGTGCCGCGGCCGCCGCGCTCGGACAGCTCGAAGGCACACCCTCGACGACGGTTCCGGGATCGGCAGACGTCACGGTGCCACGCTACTTCGCCGAGGCAGAGGAACACCTCAACTGCTACCGACGCCAGATCCTCGTCACTCCCTCCTGCGTAACACCCGTCGGTGACCCGACGGCACTCGTCATCGGCCACACGACTGCGGCGGCTCTCAACCCTCCCCTGTTCTACGTCACCGTCGGGTGGCCCGCTACGTTCCTGGACGGCGCGAAGGCCCTGTACGCGATGAGGGCACTGAGCGCGCTGGTCTGCGCGGCTCTGCTCGCCGTCGCTTTCACAGCCCTGCGTCGCTCCAGCTGGTCCGTCCTGGCCATGGCCGTGGCAACGACACCGATGGTCCTCTTCCTATCTGGCACAGTCAATCCGAACGGGATGGAAGCATGCGCGGCGGTGGCGGCTTTCGCCCTTCTCACGACCACACTGCGCACCGAATCGACCGGATGGATCTTGATTCAGCGCGTTGCTCTGATCACGATGAGCTCGATCCTCCTGATCAATACCCGCAGCCTCTCCCTCGTCTGGTTGTTGATCATCGCCGTGGTCTCGCTGCTACTGGCCAAGCCGGATGTCCTCCGCAGCGTGCTCCGGGCCCCCGCGACCTGGCTGGGTTCCGCACTCATCGGGGCGACGGCCGTCTGGGCGCTCCGGTTCTATCTCCGTCCCCAGGATCTCACTCTGACGTACAGTCCCATTGGCGCCGGAGGCAGCTGGGAGTCGGGATTCTTCACCACCCTCGACCGCACCTTCGAATACGGCCTTGGCTGGATCGGCCATTTCGGCTGGCTGGACACACCGGCTCCCATGTTCACGCTCCTCATCTGGACCCTGACCGCCGGAATGATCATTCTGGCTGGGCTGGTCCTCGGCTCATGGCGCGTACGCACGGGTCTGATTCTCATCGCCCTGGTGATGATTCTGCTGCCGGCTTTGCTTCAGGCCGCTCTCGTTCAGGACGTCGGCTACGTCTGGCAGGGCCGCTACACCATCGCGTTGTTCATGGTGGCCCTCGTTGCGGCTGGAATCGGTTTGGGCGACTCCGTGGTCTTTCCGACTGCCGGATCACCCACTTGTCGACTGATCGTTGCCGGTGCGGTCGCACTCGGACTCGGTCACATTGCAGCGTTCGTCTGGGCGCTCAAGCGCTACGTGGTCAGCTTGTCCTGGGACCTTACCTGGATCGATATGCTGACCAACCCGACGTGGCTGCCCCCCGGTGGTTGGATACCCCTCGGAGTGGCCTATTCCGCTCTGATCACTGCCGGTACGTTCCTGCTGATCGCGGCTGTAGCCTCATCAGCCCAACTAGGCGAAGAGGACCGCGCCGGCGAAGACAGTGCCGCCGATCGCGAGAGTGACCCAGGGTCCGGTCCTGGAAAAGCGTGAAAAGTACAGGGCGATGCACGCCATAAAAGCAGGCAGGAGCGCCATCCCGTATCTGGCCGGCAAAGGGAAATAGAACCCGGCGCTCAGATAGACGGCCATGGCCAGCGCTGGCCCCAACAGAAGCGCAGCAACCAGCGTGGCCACAGCGAGGCTGGTCGTCGTCGCGGGCCGAGACTGCCACTCGACGATCAGCCCGATGACCGAGGCGATCACCACGAGCGTCAAGGTGTTCGTGAGTACGATCCCGAAAGTGGTCGGCACGGCGTCTGTCTGCCCGACCGTGCGCAGGAACCTGAAGACCTCGTCCAGAAGTCCCTGCAGCGACAGCGGCAACCGAACCGAGTCAACGACTGCGGCCGGTACCCCCGGAACGGCGTTTGCTGATCGAACCAGGAGCCAGCCGACTTGCGCCGCGGCTCCGGACACAACGGCCAGGATGGCACCCAGGACGCGCTTGTCCGTGACCAGTCGGGTCAGAAACCCGCGCCCGGAGGCGCGGCTCTGAGGCCCAAGAGCCTCAAGGAGTCCGAGCACGAGCAGGGCTATCCCCGCGACGATCACTGCGGCCAGATTCTGCACTTTGAATAGCACGGCGACAATACTTATGGCGGGAAGCCAGAACAGATTGATTCGCCGCTTGGCAACGAGCACTGCAACGCACCCCACCGCCGCAGCGATTCCGAGGGTAGGAGCGTCCGTGCTGATGTACACGCTCGCCCAGAGGACCGCCGGGGTCGACAAGACGACCAGCGACAGACCGAGAGCACTCAGACGGTGGATGCGCAGAAGCCGGAGAAGAACGTACACGCCGACGGTTCCCAACGACAGCCAGAGGCCTCCGATGAACCGACCCGCATCCAATAACCCGACGCCCAGGAGCGTCAGCGGCTGGGCTGCGGCCCAGGTAATCGCAAAATACAATGGCGCGTAGATGCTGGCGCCTGTTCCACCGTCGTAAGGATACTTGCCGTCGTTGTTGTGAAAACCGGTGTCACAGCCTTCGCCGTATGCCCCGTAATACTGAACACCGCGGCAACTGATGGCGTTTCGTGCTTCCGCGCCGGTCTCATCACCGGTGTAGACGATTCCCTGAGTGGGTACCTTGGCCAGATAGTCCAGATAAACGAACTCATCGAAGGGAGAAAAGGCAGTCTGTTCGGCCACATGTGACGAGACGAATCCGACGCTGGCGAGGATCAGAACAATGATCGGGAAAACGGCGGAACGTACGATCTTCATTAGCGTGGCTCTCACTGGTCCTACCGTAGCCGACGTGCCGGATTCTCTGTACCTGGTTCGCTGGCGCGCGAGCGGGCTCACCGCGTGGGGCGGATGCGGCTCTTGACCTTCTTGAGCACGACGCCTAGCCCCCCGTTGCGGAGGTAGTGAACGAACAGGCCTGCGTCATGGCGAAGTCCGTGCTTCTTCCGCCGCACGGCGGGGCGACGCGAGGAAAGATCCCCCGCACCGACCACGCCGCTGGCCACAAGATCCGCCGCATGAGCTGGCTTCCCCACGAAATCGACGAGGGGAGCGAGCACCGTGTCCCATTCATAGTCAGCTCGCACACGGGCGATGTTCTTCCGGGCTGCCTCAATGAAGGCCTCGTCGAAGAGGACCGTCTCAAGTGCCGAGACAAGCGCGGCAACGTCGGCCGGCGGCACGACGATTCCCAGTTGCTCCCTTGCGACGAGTTCCGCGAAGTGGTCGCCCTCGGTGACAACCATGGGCAGGCCGGCCCACAGATAGTCGAGGATCCTGGTGCGGAATGAGAAGGTAGTCTCCACATGGGCGAAATGCGTGCTGACACCCGCATCAGCCTCACCGAGGAAGTTGTGCCGGTCAGCATAGTCAACCCAGGAGGGGTTGAAGAAGACGAATCGGTCCAGCGAGCCCAGCTCGCTCGCAAGCGCGCGGGACTCCGCAACGATCCCCATCTCGGGTACCCCAGGGTGCGGGTGCTTGGTGCCTTGGAAGAACAGACGGACGTTGTCGTGCCGCTCCGCCACGTCAGCAACCGCACGAATGAGCGTCTTGGGATCAAACCAGTTGTAGAGGCCCCCGCTCCACAGCAATACCTTGTCCTTGGCTCCAATACCGGGGAGAACGCCCTTGAGTACGGGCTTGGTCGCTGGAGGGAAAATCTCATTGAGGCCGAAGGGAACCACGCTGATCAAGCCGGTCAGATCAGGATCGTTGGCGTAGTTGGCGGGATTGACACGGCCGAGTGCCGCAAGCTGACCCAGGTAGAAGTGCCGCTGACGCTCCGACGCACACAGGAAGAAATCGCCGCGGCTGAGCTGCTCATTGAGCACGTCCGTCGCATCGACCACCTGCTTGTTCCACTGAACTGTTCCCTGCTCTCTGCCCTGCTCAAGCTGCTCGAGGTGCATGGGATCGTAGATGTCGGCGACGATGATCTTGGTCGAGTTTCGAAGCGAATCGAAGAGGGCCATCGCAAGCCCCTGGAAAACGATCACGTCGGCCGACTGTTCCAGGCGGCGCATGGCTCGATCGTCCCCGGGGCGCACATGAACGATGTCGAAGGGCGCGGACACCGGTTCGGCACCGGCGAGGGTGACGAGGGTGACGACGTTGTTGCGTGACAGCGCCTCGGCCATGTTCCAGGCACGGATGGCCGGACCGGCCATCTTTGCGCCAATGGGGTCACCCGTGATGATGAGCACGCGGGTGACCACCGGAGAGGCGGTGACACCGAACGTCGTGACGATCTTGTCGTAGCCCTCGAGGTAGTGCTCGGATTGGTATGACGGAGCGTCAACCTCGCCGAACAACTCCCAGATCCGGTTATCGGCGACGACCCGCGAGGACTGGACCTTGTCTCGGGCCTGCTTGAGGGACGGAAGGTTCTCGACGAACTGGTCGATGGCGTAGACGCCCGCCACGGTCTCGCGGGAAATCTGCATGTCCGGCTCGTTGTCACCCCCCTTCCGCAAATCGAATGAGGTCGAGTCGAGGTCGCCGCGCGACACAGCCCGCCGTACTGCCAATGCCAGGGTGGCGGGCAGGAGCCGGGCCAGGGCTTCGTCCCCCAGATTCTTGTATTGCGCGAAGAGTGCATTGCGCTCGAGCAGGTAGGTCTCCTTGAAAGAGCCGAAGGAAGACATCGATGCGTGGTGTTTGTGGAATGCCAGGGAGGCAGGTTCATACACGAACCGCCACCCTCGCAAGTTGAGTCGCCAACCTAGGTCGACATCCTCGAAGAACATGAAGAAGCGCTCGTCGAATCCCCCGAGCGCGTCGTACACGCTTCTCCGGACAAACATCGCGGAGCCCGTCCCGAAGAGCACGTCGTGCACCTGGTCGGGCTGGGACGGCACTTCCTGAGCGGTGAGCGGCTTATAGCCCTGGCCGAACCACGTCATCGCGGAGCCGATGTAGTCGACGAGCTTGCCGTCCCAGTCGAGCACCCGGCTAGCCACGGCACCGATTGCCGGGCTCTCCTCGAAACGCGCGACGGCCGAACGGATCCATCCCGCATCCGGCTTCGCATCGTTGTTGAGGAAGGCGAGGAACTCTCCTGAGGAGGCTTTCACCCCCAAATTGCATCCGCCCGCGAACCCGAGGTTCTTCTTCGACTCAATCAATTTCACCTGGGGAACAGCAGCGCGCAGGCGCGTCACGCTGTCGTCCCCGGATGCGTTCTCGACAACGATGATCTCGAGCCGCTCTGACGGCCAGTCCAGACCGCCCAGTTGGCGGATCGCCTCGATCGTGTCGTCTGTACCCCGAAAATTGACTAGAACGACGGAGACAACTCCCTGTTGCGGGTTTGACATGCAAGCCTTCCTGTTGAGTGCGGCAGGAGCGACTCTACCAATCCGTGCCGATCACGGGACCGTCACGGTCTGGCAGCCGAGCAGTTCCTCGGTGCCGTTCACACACACGGTGTGGGTGCCGGCAGGCTTCGGGACCGTGACGTCGAACCCGTGATTCGGTCCGCTTCCGGGATAGTACGACTCGAACCAGCTCAGGGGGGCGTCTGCCTTAAACGGGCCGCCTTCGCCGTTCACGTTCACCCAGATATACGAGGTCTGGGAAGTGGTCAGGTCCACCGACCAGCCACGGATGCGCACCCCGCCGGCAACGGCTTCCACGGAATCCAGGTGTCCATCCGCCGATTTCTCCACGGTCACGGTGCGACAGCCTAGCTGCGCGACAGCTCCACTGACACAGACTCGGTGGCTTCCCTTACGGGCAGGAACCCGAATTTCAAAGCCGTTGTTCTGGCCGATCCCGGGCAGGTAACCGGGCAACCAGGACAGGGCCTTGTTGGTGCGATAGGCCGACCCGTTGCCGTCTACATCGACCCAGACAAACGAGGAATCCGGCCGGGTGTAGTCCGCCGACCAACCGGACACGACGAGACCACCGGGCACACTCGTCGCGGAGTCAAGCGCCCCGGTTCCCCGCGGGACGGTGACCGTCCGGCATGAGATGAGTTCGCTCACCCCGCCGTAGATGCCGTACGCACAGATTTTTCTGGCTCCCGGGGCGGCGGGAACCTTCACCTTGAAACCGTGATCGGCCCCGGCGCCCGCAAAGAGGGAGTTGATCCACGGCAGGTTGACATCCGCCTTGTAGGCACTGCCCACCCCGTCGACATTGACCCAAATATATGACGGCTGTACGGTGCCGAAGTCCACGGCCCACCCGGATATATCGGCCCCGCCCCAGGTGCCGACAACGGTGTCCAACGAGCCCTGGCCAGCAGGGACAGTGACCCACTTGCAGGAGATCAGACTGTATGTTCCGTAGACACACACCTCATGGTCACCAGCTGTGGCAGCTATCGTCTCCGCGAATCCGTGGTTCGGGCCGAAGCCGGGAAAAACGCTGTCGAACCAAGACAGCGACTTGTCGGCCTTCACGGGGCCACCCTGCCCGTCGACGTTGACCCAGGCATATGCCGAGGCGGCGTTGTTCGGGTCGATGGACCAGCCCGAGATGGCGATGCCTTTGTAGACACCGATCGCACTATCGAAACTCCCGTAGCCGTTCGCGGACGTGGACCCGAACCAGTCCGTGTACATCCGCCAGAAGTTGCGGTTTCCGTAAGCTGAGCACGCATCGCCGGAGCCGTAGAGATTCCCCATGGCCGCGCCGTTCGGCTGGTAGGGCGTGTAGTAATACAGCGCGGCGGTGGCGGCATTTCGAATCCGAACGGGCGTCGACCCACAGGCGCTGTTGGGGTGGAAGAGCACGTTCGAGGCAGCCCCGACCGGGAACCACGTGAAGCGCTGAGTCGTTCCAGGCGGGTTCGCGTAGCGCTTGAATTGCCAGGCCGAGTTATAGACCTGGTTGTAGAAGCCAAAATACTGAGCATCACAGGGGGCCGTGTCCGGGCAGGCGTAACCCATGGCCCGGTCGTACCGGGCCGCCGACGGCGCACTCGCCGAGATCAACGACTGTTCCTTCTGCAGGGTTACCAGAAGCACCTTCGGGCTGATTTTGCAGGCCTGGGCGACTTTGGCGATGATCGCCGCCGAAGTCTCATTGCTGCCGCCCTGGTATGAGGCACACATGGCGTCAGCGGGTCGAGACCAGGTGGACTGACGATAATCCTTGATGCAGGTATAGCCGGCGGCACAAACCGAGCTCTTGTTGTTCAGGAAACTCTGGATCTCGGACTGCGACATTGAAGAACCCGCATAGAAATTCTCATCGCTGATGATGTAACCCGGGTCGAAATCACTTCCGTTCGCTGCGGTCGCGGGCTCGGATCCAGTACTGAGTGAAAGAGGAACAAACAGTGCGACGAGAAATACCAACGCCACTGACAGCCCAAAAATCCTTTTCATGCACAACTCGTCTCGCTCGTGTGAATACTCATCTAATCGGTGTGCATTTACCGGGTGCGTCGGAGTTCGACCCTGAAAAAGATCCCACTTGACCCTACGTCAGCATCCGGCACGCCTCCGACCCCCCGTTCTGGGCGCTTGTCAAGGGCCCGAAGACCAGCCGATCGGCAGCGATAGTATTCTTAGTCGTGTATGCCTATCGAAACTGACGCGACAGATCGGTTCCAATGTCAAAAGATTCAAGTTCACGGCCTGAGCGCGAAAGTGATGCCTCACTTTCCGCTGAATTGCATGAAGCCCGACTGGAAATCCGTGCCCTTCGGTCTGAACTGGCACAGGTTGCACCAGTCATTGCAGACCTGAAGCGGCAGGTTGTCGCCGCTAAGGCGCAGGGCGAACGGTACCGACGCCAGGTCGAGATTCTGCGACTCTCGCTGTCCTGGCGGGTCACCCAGCCCCTGCGCGTGCTTCGGCGGCGAGGAGCGAATGCCAACCGCTAAGCCAGCGCGGATGTCCGCGCAACGGGTCCTCGAGGCCACCAAATCCTCCATTCGGTTTGATCGCGGCAGCCCTCGGCTCCCGGTCACGGATCGCGTGGCCATAGTGGCGAGCTACGGCCCAACCGCATCCGTATCGCTGTCAGTGGTGACTCTGACCGCAGAACTCGAGCGAAACGGTTACACGGTCATCATCGTGCGGGCATCGGCTGATGACACGCCGCTCGCCTGGCCCGCCGACGCAGCATCGAATCCCATCATCGTGCGCCGGTCGAATGTCGGATACGACTTCGGCTCCTGGTCAGTGGGACTTGATCTCTTCCCGACCGTACGCAAGAAACCCTTCGTCATTCTTGCAAACGACAGCCTCGTCGGCCCGTTCGCCAGCCTGGATCCTGTGATCCACGATTTCGAAACCAGCTCCACTGATGTGTGGGCCGCCACGAACACGTCCCAACTGTTCGACCACGTTCAGAGCTTCTTCGTCGGATATCGCGCGGGCATCCTCAACAACCCTGCGCTGAGGCAGTTCTGGTCGTCCTTGACCGTGGAGACAGACAAGAGCCTCATCATCGACCGGTATGAACTCGGATTGAGCCGAATGCTCTTCGCAGAGGGGCTCACCACTTCCGTCTGTTTCGAGTCGGAACGGCTGGTCTTCCCCACTGAGAATCCGACCATGCAGGGGTGGCGAGACCTGCTCCAGCTGGGCTTCCCCTTCATCAAGCGAGAACTCCTGACCAACCCGGCCGTTGTCGCCGATGGCGGAGACGTTCCCTCCGAAGTCGAATCACGCTACGGAACCGACCCCCGAGATTGGCTGTAGGCCGAGGCGCCTGAGGACTGACATATGAAATCACGCAAACTTCCGCGCGTCCGCCGCGAGCTGAGCCGAAGCTTCGGGTTCCTGGCCCGCACTCTGGCTGTGCCGACGGCACACGTATCCATTCCATCCCATCAGGCGGACTTCGCCCGGTGGGTCGAACGGCGTTCGGGCCGACTTCGCCCGAGCATCCCCCAGCCGTGGGTCGGCATGCCCCACTCGCCGGAGTCTCCGGCGCGGATCGCAGTTCTGCTCCACGTGTATTACACGGACCTCATCGACCAGGTCCTTGCAGAACTGCAACACATCCCCGTCGCCTTCGATCTGATCGTGACGAACGCGACCGGCAAGCCGCTCAGCCTCCAGACAACTGAGCTGGACAACCTCTCCCACCTGACGATGCTGGACGTCGAGAACCGGGGCCGGGACATCCTGCCCATGGTCTCCGTCATCAACGCCGACCTACTCGAGCCCTACGAGCTCGTTCTGAAAATCCACACCAAGAAGAGCGAATGGCGGCGGGATCACGCCGAGCTCGGCGGCGACGGCGATGCCTGGCGTGATGGCTTCATCACTGGCTTGCTCGGCTCTCGACCCAACGTGGAGAGGATCCTGTCCGAGTTCGCCGAGGACCCGCGTCTGGGCCTTCTCACCACCGATGGCAACGTGCTCGGGCCGGCCTTCTGGGGAGGCGATCGACGTCTCGCCCGCGAGTTGCTACTCCGGCTCCAGCTCGAGCTGGATGAAGAGAGCCTCCGCTTCGCGGCCGGTTCCATTTATTGGGTACGCGGCTTTATTCTTCAGGGGCTGCGGTCCCTCAGCCTCGAAGCTGACGATTTCGACAAAGAAACCGCTCAAGTAGATGGAACGACCGCACACGCGGTGGAACGCCTGATCGGCGTCCTCGCCCTCGAGGCCGGCTATGAATTGCGTGAAACGGGTGAACTGCTCGCCGGCGCTTCCGAGGGATGGTGCCACTTCGAGGAGTCGCAGGAGCGACTTCCGCGTGCCCGCGTCATTCCCTTCTATTTGCCTCAGTTCCATGCTTTCCCCGAGAACGAGTCGTGGTGGGGAGCGGGCTTCACGGAGTGGTCAAACGTTGCCGCTGCCACTCCCGTCTTCCGCGGCCACAACCAGCCGTTCCTCCCCGCGGACCTGGGCTTCTACGACCTCTCGTCCGACACCGTTCGATCCCGGCAGTACGCCCTCGCCCAGATGGCAGGGATCGAGGGCTTCATGTATTACTACTACTGGTTCGCCGGAAAAAAACTCATGGACATGCCCATCGAGAACCTTTTGGCTACCGACGATGATGCGCCGTTTTGTCTCATGTGGGCCAACGAGAACTGGACCCGGCGCTGGGACGGCAGCGCTCAGAACGTGCTGATCGCCCAAGACTACGCCGAGGTCCCGGCGACCCAGTTCATTCACGACGTGCTGCACTTGATCACGGACCCCCGCTACATCCGCGTCGACAACAAGCCCCTCATCTCGGTTTATCGAATCACGCAGATTCCCGACTACGCGAACGTGCTCGACTACTGGCGGACCGTCGCAATGGGGGCCGGACTCGACGGGCTTACGATCATCACAGTGGACGTCGGACATAGCATGGACGGAATCGAAGGCGACCTGGATGCGCATGGTCTCGATGCCTTCCTTGAATTCGCACCGCACAACCGACGTTGGACACCACAATCCCGCGAGCACCTGACAGTGGACCCCCGATTCGGGGGAAATATCCTGAGCTACGCCGCAATGGCCAGCGACTCCGAATTGCAGCTACGGGGCCCCGTAAGCGACCAACGGTTCCCAGGAGTTATGGTCAACTTTGACAACACCGCCCGGCGCCAATGGCAGCCCGACCTGTGGTACGGCTCCAATCCCTTCACGTTCCGACGTTGGCTGAATTCTGCGGTCTCTGCCATCGCGGATCGCGATCGTGATCATCGACTCGTGTTCATCAACGCCTGGAACGAGTGGGCTGAAGGCACCGTGCTGGAGCCTTCCCAGCGTTTTGGGCGCACCTACCTGCTCGCCGTCCGAGACGTTCTGTTCCGCTAGGGACCTCCCCTTCGAGGGGTTTCTGACACAATTACGACGGGTGACGTCTGTCGCCCGCGGCACCAAATGAAAGTTGTTTATGAAGATCGCGATGACCATGATGGTTCGTGACGAAGTTGACATCATCGCTCCCATGATCGAACACCATCTTCGCCAGGGCGTGGACGTCATCATTGCCACCGACAACGGATCGGTGGATGGGACGACCGAGATCCTCGAAATATACGCCGCCAGAGGGCACGTTGTTCTGCGCCACGATCCGGTTCACCGCAAGCAGCAAGGTGTTGTCGTAACGCAGATGGCGCGGGACGCAGCGTCCATTTACGGCGCAGACTGGGTCTTGAATGCGGATGCTGATGAGTTCTGGATGCCGAAGGACCCAGCCCTTACACTGCGCGATGTGTTCGTCAATCTAAATAAGGGCATCCAGTCATTCCTAGTTGAAGTCGTAGATATGACCGGACCACCCGCGCTGGCCGGAACCGGTCTGCAGCGCCTCCTCTACCGGGACCTTCGCAGCACCAAGGAGTTGAACGCGGTCGGCCTTCACTCTCATTCGACTCCTAATGCCGTCCACGTCGGTGATCCCAGCGTCACTGTCGTGCAGGGGAATCATCTGGTGAGCCTCGCGAGCCTCGGCACGCCACCGCCGGAACTCGCCATCGAAGTGCTCCACTTCCCTTGGCGGTCATGGGCGCAGTTCAGCCGCAAGGTCGACAACTCTGGGCGCGCGTACCTCAATGCCAGCGGACTGACTCCCAGCCCGAACCATCACGGCATGCGCGATTTCCATCGTCTTCAGGACGGGACACTGTTCGCGTCCTACCTGTTCCGACACCCGACGTCGGAGGACCTCGCCGAGGGCATCGCCTCCGGTTCCTACGTAGAAGAGCGGCGGATCGCCGACACGACGACGTCTCCTGCTCCCGACGTCCCGGTCGACCAGGAGAAAAGCGCGAGAGAATGGGCGTTCGGCAAGGTCATCGGTGGTCTGGAGTACCGCGTGCGAACGCTCGAAACTGAAGTCGCCGCGGCGGGTGACCGCAACGCCGAACTGGCCGTCGGTATCCACGAACTCGAAGAGCGGCTGGGTGAGGAAAAGGTGGCTCGAATTCGTGCGCAAACGACCCTTGAGACCATGCTCAATCGGCGCGTCGTGCGGGCCGCCGATCGAATCGTGCACGCCGTTCATAGTTTGCGCCATCGCTGACTACCCTCACCGCGCGGTCTCTCCCTGAGACTGCCAGCAGGCTGGACGAAGAAGTCAGCGCGTATACTTGGCCAGTCCTCTCCTCGAAATGAAGTGAAATCTATGTCTGCTCAAGAGCGATTCACCGCACTCGCCCAGCAAAAGCTGGTGATTGTCGGATCAGGTTCACGGAAGGGGCTCGGAACCTGGGACTCCGTGCGCGAGATCTTCACGCAACGCGAGATGCTGGCACTCCTGATCCGCCGCGACCTGAAATCCCGGTACAAGGACAGCACGCTGGGATTCGTCTGGACGCTCGTTCGACCTCTCACGCAACTCTTCATCTACTACATCGTCATCGGCAAGTTCTTGGCCGCAGAGCGGGGTATCCCCGACTTCGCGATCTATGTCTTCACGGGTCTCACCGCCTATGGACTACTGAGCGAAATCATCGGCGGTGGCACGGCCTCCATCGTTGGCAATAGCGGCCTGATCAAGAAGATCTACCTCCCGCGCGAGGTCTTCCCGCTCGCCAGCGTCGGTTCTGCACTGTTCAACTTCGCCATCCAGATGGCAATCATCGTTCTGGCGACGCTCGCGCTCGGCGCATTCCCCGCCACCACCGACATCGTGTACCTGTTTCCCGCGTTCATGGTTCTGGCCGTGTACGCGACCGCCTTCGGCCTCCTGCTCGCTGCAGTCAACGTGTACCTGCGCGACGTGCAGTACCTGGTGGAAGTGCTTCTGATGCTCGCACTCTGGGCCTCGCCCGTCGTCTACTCCTGGTCGATGGTCAAGAACATTCTGGGCGAGGGGCTCGCTTTGGACATCTACACGAATAACCCGATCACGCTGGGCGTTCTCGGCTTCCAGCGTGCCCTGTGGCTCGCCGGGCAGGGCGTCGCAGAGTACCCGCCGGACTTGATGATGCGGTTGGGCGTCGCGTTCGTGATCGGGGTCGTGTTGCTCGGCATCTTCCACCGAGTGTTCGCCAGACTCCAAGGCAACTTCGCCCAAGCACTATGACCAGCAATTCGGAGAACATCATGACGTTTGCAGTCGACGGGGCACCCAGCCTTGACGCGTCCCCTGACATCGTCGTCATCGAGAACGTTTCCAAGCGGTTCGTCTTGCGCAAGGACAACTCGCTGAAGGAGCGTCTGGTCACTTTCGGTCGACGTGGTCGCCGCCACCGGGAAGAATTCTGGGCGCTGCGCGACGTGAGTACCACTATCCAGGCCGGCCACACCGTTGCTCTCATCGGGCACAACGGCTCTGGCAAGAGCACCCTGCTGAAGGTCATCGGCGGGATCCTTGATCCGTCATCGGGTCAGGTCTCACGGCGCGGCCGCATCGCGGCCCTCCTAGAGTTGGGCGCAGGGTTCCACCCTGACCTCACCGGACGCGAGAACGTGTTCCTCAACGCTTCCATCATGGGACTCAGCCGGGCCGAAACCGAAGCCCAGTTTGACGACATCCTGGCGTTTTCCGGTATCGGAGAGTTCATCGACACGCAGGTGAAGTTCTACTCCTCCGGGATGTACGTACGGCTGGCATTCGCTGTGGCCGTTCACACCAACCCCGATCTGCTCCTTGTCGACGAAGTGTTGGCCGTCGGCGACGAGGCGTTCCAGCGTAAGTGTCTCGATAAGATTCGTTCCTTCCAGGAGGAAGGCCGCACGATCGTGCTCGTCACGCACTCGCTCGGCCAGGTCACCGAGTTGTGCGACCGTGCCATCCTTCTCAACAAGGGCGAAGTCGTCTTCGACGGGGACCCGCGAGAGGCCGTCGTTCAGATGCGCGATATCCTCGAAGACCGCAGGATCGCCGAGGACACCACCGCGACCAACCCCGCGCCCTCCCGGGAGGCGAAGATCGTCTCCGCCACAGCTGGGCCGGCGCATGGTGCCGCCGGCGAGGCCATCCGACTCGGGGACGACCTCGTGATCAGCATGGATCTCGAGTTTTTGGATGCGCCGGAGGACTGGTCCTGCGCCATCCAGATCGACAACACACTCGGCCAAGTCGCTTACGGAACCACCACCAAACGGATGGGCATCAAACTCGACCGGCTCTCAGGCACGCACACCGTCGCGTTCACTCTCCGCGACACACGCTTCGGCAACGGCAAATTCTTCATCAATATTTCCCTGATCGACTCGGCTGGCCGACACTTCGCCGATCTCGCCCAGGCATGTTCCTTCGACGTGAAGGACAACCCCCTGGCCGTGGGGATGACATACGCGGAGCCTACTTTCGCACTCATCAACTCCTAAATCTTAACGCGGTCTGGCGCTCTCGCCGAATGATCCGTGAAAGGCATCATGTCTCAGTCCGTACTCGTCATCACCGTGGTCTACAACACCGGTGACGTACTGGGTTCTTTCCTGGACTCCCTCGCGGCTTCCACTGATTTGCCACCCGACGTGATCGTCGTCGACAATGCGTCGACGGACCTCGCCGTTGAGCGCGAAGCGGTGCGCGCCCACGGCGCCCGCCTGATCGAACTGCCTGACAATGTGGGCTACGGCGCGGGAATAGCCGCCGGCGTGCAGCAAGCAGGAGCTGGCTACGACTATCTACTGATCACCAATCCCGATGTTGTCTTCACCGTAGGTGCCTTGGACGCCCTCGTCGCCGCCGCGTCGGACCTGCCGAACGCCGGCTCCCTTGGTCCTCGCATCCTCGACGCAACCGGCGCCGTCTATCCATCGGCACGCGATCTGCCTTCACTGCGCACGGGCATCGGTCATGCCGTGCTCGGCAGGGCCTGGCCGAACAATCCATGGTCGCGTAGTTACCGATCAGATCGGAGCTATGGTCCCGAGCGCCGCGCGGCCGGTTGGCTGTCGGGCGCTTGTCTGCTCGTTCGACGCAGCGCGTATGAAGCGGTTGGCGGCTTCGACCCCAGCTACTTTATGTATTTCGAAGATGTCGACTTCGGCGCACGATTGTCCGAGGCCGGGTGGGAGAACGTGTATGTTCCCGCCGCGGTCGTCACGCATACCGGTGCCCACTCAACCTCGCGCAGCGCACACCGAATGGAACGCGTGCACCACGACAGCGCTTACCTGTACCTGTCCCGCAAGTACTCGGCCTGGTATCTCCTCCCCGTGCGCGGCATCCTCAGAGTCGCCCTAGCGGCACGACAGTGGTGGGTGGTCCGGTGATATCTGTCGCCAACGGTAACGGACGCATGCCGTCGATCCTGATTATCACCCCCGACACTGTCGGTGAACGCATGGCTGGCCCGGCCATCCGTGCCTGGGAAATCGCCAAGGCACTGTCGTCTCTGGCCGAGGTGCGCCTCGTTTCCACGATCGGCGCCACCGTGACACACTCGGACTTCACGGTCGCGTTCGCCGCCCAGGATCATTTGAAGCCCCACGCGGCCTGGGCAGACATCATCATCATCCAGGGTCATATTCTGCGCAGCCATCCATGGCTCAAGTCCCTCCCGACCATCATCGTGGCCGATATCTACGACCCGCTTCACCTCGAACAGCTCGAGCAGGGCAAAGACCTGTGCGAGGCAGACCGATACGCGGTTGCCCTCGATTCGGTGGAAGTCATGAACGACCAGATGGAACGCGCCGACTACATGCTGTGCGCGTCCGAGAAACAGCGAGACTTCTGGCTCGGGCAACTCGCCGGACTCGCCCGAATCAACCCGGCGACCTACGATCAGGATCCCAGCTTGCGCGCGCTGCTGGATGTGGCTCCCTTCGGCGTGGAGGATCTGCCCCCTGTACAGACTGCTCACGGCATCCGTGGAATCGTCGAGGGCATCGGCCCGGACGACAAGGTCATTATCTGGGGCGGTGGGATCTACAACTGGTTTGACCCCATTACCCTCATCAAGGCTGTCGCCCGAGTCTCCACGACTCATCCGAACGTGCGGCTCTTTTTCCTGGGGGTCAAACATCCCAATCCGGACGTTCCGGAAATGGAGATGGAACGCCGGGCGCGAGAACTCGCCGAAAGCCTGCAGCTCACCAACCGAGTCGTCTTCTTCAACGAAACCTGGGTGCCCTACCGAGAGCGCGCCAATTTTCTTTTGGACGCGGATCTCGGTATCAGCACCCACCTGGATCATGTGGAGACCGCCTACAGCTTCCGAACCCGCATCCTGGACTACCTGTGGGCGTCCCTGCCGATTATTGCCACCGACGGTGACACGTTTGCCCCGATAATCCGCGGCAATGCGCTCGGCACTGTCGTACCTGCCGAGGACGTCGATGCGCTGGTCGAGGCCATCGAGACCCTGCTCTTCGACGATGCCGTCCTCGCCACGACGAAAGCGAACGTGAGAGCTCACGCCGTGAGCATGACCTGGACGTTGATGCTGCAGCCACTCATCGAGTTCTGCCGGAATCCCTACCAGGCGGCCGACCGCGAGCGCGGCGTTATCTCCCAGCGCAATCAAATCGTGGCTGACCTGCGGAAGCGCATCAGCGGCATCGAAGCCAGTTCGTCCTGGAGGATCACCGCACCTCTCAGACGGCTCACGGCCCGGCGCACGAAGCAGTGATCTGCCTGGTAGCTAGCGCGGATAGAGGAAGTCGAAGAACTCGCGTTTGAGGTCAGCCTGAGTGTGGTGCTGGTTGGACTCTGCAAGAACGAATTCGATCTCCACAGGCAGCTTGGCGAGACTGTATCCACGCTGCTTCACGAAATAGCTGAACCACAGGTCGTCCAGCATCCAGAACTGCTCGGGCAGGGTCGTGAAGAATTTCGGGTCACGGAAGAATTCCGCGTTGCACACCATTCCACCTGGGCCAACATGATCCACTCGCCCGCCGATTTCTGATGGCGCTCGATCGTAGTAGGACTCACCGACGGCGAAGGCCCACCAACCGCTGGCGACCCGGGGATGGTAGCTTGCCACGCAGGTTGAAATGAAGTCGGCGGTGAAGTTCTCATCATCATCGATGACCACGAGCGGGCCGGTCTGGCCGGCGAGGGCGAGCTTGCGTGCCCAATAGAAACGCCCGATCGATCCCAGGTTGAACGGTGTCTTGGCGATGGTGACCCGTTTAAGCGAATGCGTGGCCGTGAACGACGCCAGGGCCTCGAGATACGTGGCGTGGTCAGTGCGGTTGTTGTTCCACAGGAACAGTTCGATACCGTCCGCAAAATCCTGTTCGTCGAGCAGCCGCAGGACATCGTTGATCCGCTCCGGCCGGTTCCACAGGCACATCAGCACGGGAATCTCCCGGCCTGACACCACGCCGAATCGGAAAGCCTTCGAGCGGAACTTCCCGCCCAGGAGACGGCGTTTGACGGCCCGCTTCACGCGGGGCATCACCCGCAACTTGATCTTGTTGAGGAAGATCATCCGAGGTCTCCAAACCCACGAGAGGGCTGGAAGTCCAACCAGCGTCGCGCGGAGTCGATTTGTGCACAGCTGTAGCTGGACGGTGCGCTGAACACGGTGTACCGAGACAGGTCGATGTCCAAATCCGCTAACAGCCGGCGATTACTCGTCGGGACGCCCGACCCGATGTTGAAGGTGGCGTGGTGGTGTGGGAGCGGCGCGGTCAGACCCGTGCCGATGGCATCCGAGACGTCGTCGACGTGGACGTAGTCCCTCACGAAGGTGTCGAGGCCTCGGAGGCCCACCGGCCGATCCGGGCCCGACTCGGCGAGCTGGGTGACCAGCGAATTTAGCATTCCGGGGCCGAACACGTTGAAAATGCGCAGGCTGACGGTTTCGATGCCATCTGCGTCACCGAGAATGCGCTCCGCGGCATACTTGGTGCGAGCGTACTGAGACCCCAGCACAATGGGTGCCGACTCCGTGACCGGTTCGTCGTATTGATCCCCGTACAGTGCTGACGTCGACGCGAACACGATTCGGCTGATACCGAGCTCGCGTGCCACAGAGGTCAGGGCGTCGACGGAGTCCACATTGATGTGCTGGGTCCGCTGCCGATCCAGATCGCACGCCTGACCGGTCAGCGCCGCCAGGTGCACAACCACATCCGGCCGGATCATTTCGAGGGAAGCCCGAAAGGCTTCACTGTCGCCGATATCCACGGCCAGACCTCCCCCGGTCGGCTCGGTGCGGACCGAAACCAGAGAGATCAGGTCGAGGTCAGACCGGTTTTGCAACGACTGGGCGACCCTGCGCCCGATGACACCTTGCGCGCCTGACAGGAGCACTTTCACTGGAGCGCGAATCCAAGCTGTTTCAGCATGGCCACAGCCTGCGGTGGCGTCACCGAGTACGCGCTGGTTTGCTCCAGGAGCGCCTCGACGGACTCCATGAAGGCGGATTCGTCGAAGTCCCGCGCGTCCCGGACGACGAAGATCTTGGGGTTCCGAGTCGTGCCGACATTGGACGGCTCGTAACTGAGTTCCTCGAACATCTTCTCGCCAGGACGGAGCCCGGTGATCTCAATGGTGAGGGTGGGATCGACGGCCTTGACCAGGCTCTGTGCCAAATCAAGAATCTTGACCGGCTCCCCCATGTCGAGAACGAAGATATCGCTGTCCCTGCCGATCATCGCTGACTGGATGATGAGCTGGCTGGCTTCGTCGATGGTCATGAAGAACCGCGTCACATCGGGATGGGTGACCGTCAGGGGAGCCTTCTTCGATATCTGGCTCCGGAACGTCTGCATCACCGAGCCGTTGCTCTGAATCACATTTCCGAAGCGGACGGCGTTGAAGGTGGTCGAGTGTGATCCGCCGGCGAGGGTCTCCATGATCATTTCGCCCAGCCGTTTCGTCGCCCCCATCACGTTGACGGGGTTGACCGCCTTGTCAGTGGACACGTAGACGAAATTGGGCACAGCGTGTTCGATGGCGAGACGCATGAGGGTGAGAGTGCCCCCTACGTTGTTGTTGATAGCCTCGAGCGGGTTCGCTTGCATAAGAGGAACGTGCTTATACGCCGCCGCGTGAAAGATGATGTCGGGTCGAAATTCCCGGATGATCCGCTCGAGAAGACGTTCATTCTTGATATCGGCGATGTGGTAGCTGACCTTCTCGTTTCCCTGCAGGCCCTGCCCCAGGAAGAAGATGCCGTTTTCCCACCAGTCGACACACGCGATCGCTTCGGAGTTCATCCCTGCAATCTGCCGCACCAGCTGCGATCCGATCGACCCGGCCGCGCCCGTGATGAGCACGCGCTTGCCCTCCAGGAATCGGGCGGACGATACGAGGTCCTGCTTCACCGGTTCGCGCCCCACCAGGTCGAGCACGTCGATGTCGGTGAGGTCCTCGATGTCGACCGTCTCTCGCGTCAGGATGCTGTACGTCCGTGGGACGATCGCGATCTCGACGTCGTCGGTCTCGATGCTGTTGACGAAGTCTCGGACGGTCTTGGAACCGACCGACGGTATGGCGAAGTAGACGATCGCAATCTGCCGCTCGGCGATCACGGAATTGATGTCACTCAGCCGCCCGAGCACCTCGGGCGCGCTGGAAGCGTCGTCGAGGTACCCCGCAACGCTGCCTCCGCGTTTGGCGATGTTTCGCGCCAAGGCCTTCCCCGCGGTGCCATGCCCGACGATGAGGATGGGCTTGTCGATCCGTTCCACAGCATTCACTCAGGTGACCCGACGCGTGCTAACTACTCAGCCCGAGCGGAGAGAAGGAGGTTCTCGAGATACAAACCATAGCCACTCTTGACAAGGGGGGCCGCGATCGCTGCGAGCCGCTCGTCAGAAATCCAGCCGGCACGCCAAGCCACTTCCTCGATGCAGCCGATTTTGAAGCCCTGGCGGTCTTCGATCACGCGCACGTATTCGGATGCCTGCATCATTGACTCAAAAGTGCCGGTATCCAGCCAGGCTGTGCCGCGGTCCAGTACCTGCACGTGCAGGGTGCCCTGCTCGAGGTAGCGCTCGTTGATCGTGCTGATCTCGAGTTCGCCACGGGCACTGGGCTCGATGGTCTTCGCGATCGCGACGACGGAGTTGTCATAGAAGTAGAGACCGGGCACGGCGTAGTTGCTCTTGGGCTTGGCGGGCTTCTCTTCGATCGAGAGCGCCGTCATGCTGTCGTCGAATTCGACGACGCCGTACGCCGTGGGGTTGCTGACGTGGTAAGCGAAGATGCGTGCGCCCTCGAGATCGGCATTGCCGCGAAGCGAGGCGCCCAGGCCTGCACCGTGGAAGATGTTGTCGCCGAGCACCAGAGCCACGCTCTCGTCGCCGATGAACTCCTCGCCGATGATGAACGCCTGCGCCAGACCGTCGGGCGACTCCTGCACCGCATATTCGATCCGGATGCCGAGCTCAGAGCCATCTCCGAGTAGCGCCCGGAACTGGTCGTTGTACTCCGGCGTCGTGATGATGAGAATCTCGTTGATGTCGGCCATCAACAGGGTCGACAAGGGATAGTAAATCATCGGCTTGTCGTAGATGGGCATGAGCTGCTTGGAGATGCCCCTGGTGATCGGCCAGAGGCGTGAACCCGAGCCGCCGGCCAGGATGATGCCGCGCATCGGTTATCTCCCCTCGTTCAGAGACGCGTAGAACGCACGCATGTCGGCCCAGGCCGGGAGCAGTCCGCTCGCGGCCGCTTCGGCGAGGCCCGGTGCCCCGGTGTCCTTCGGCGAGAGGAGAAGCTCACCGGCTTCGGGAGGGAAGACAAGTCCGACGTCACTGTCGAGGGGATTGATTCCGTGTTCACGGGAGGCGTTGAAGACATCCGTCACCAGGTAGCTGACGGTGGCGTTCTCAGTTAGGGCCACGAAGCAGTGGCCGAGCCCCTCGGAGAGGTAGATTGCCTTGCGGTCGACGTCGTCGAGCAGCACGGAGTCCCACTGACCGAAGGTCGGCGAACCGACGCGGATGTCGATGACGTAGTCGAGAACGGCACCAGATGGTGCCGTGACGTATTTGGCCTGCCCCGGCGGAATGTCAGCGAAGTGGATACCGCGCACGACGCCCCGCTTCGACACCGAAGTGTTGGCCTGGCGGAGGTTCAGCGAATGGCCGATCGTCTCCTCCAGCCGGTCAAAACGGTACCACTCGAAGAAAACACCGCGATCATCACCGTGCTGTTTCGGCGTAATCTCATAGGAATCGGGGATCGAAAGCTCACGAATTTGCACATGTGCAGTCTAGGAGCGTGTGTCAGTAACGCCTATTCGCAGTTGATGCGACGAGATTCGGGCCAATTTGGCCGCAGCGGGCTTGGCGTTGCTGTGGCGGTCGTCGTGGACTTCGGGGTCTGCCTTGTTCTCGTGCCGACTGAAAATAGGGCCAGTGCCGCGTTGGCGGCAGTAGGTCGAGGCCGCTGGCGCCCGGCAGGGCGGTTCTGCCCTGGTCCTTAGGTTGCCGGGCGGGCTGTCAGTGCGGCTTGCGTGGCGAGGAGAGCCTTGGTGTGCACGGTGTGCAGCTTCATCAGGTTGTGGCAGGCAGCGATCAGGTCCCACTCGTGGGCTGCTTGCTCCAACCCGCGTAGCAGAACGAATTTTCCTTGTCGGGTGTGGATCTGACCGAACACGAGCTCCACGATTGCCTTCCGCCGCGCATAGGCCGCGCGGCCCTTCTTCGTCGTCAGCTTCCGTGCCATGCGTTCGCGCAACGTCGCGTCAGCGGGGATCCGGCCCCGAGGAACATCCGGAACACGTTCACCGTGCTTCACCCGGCCGGTCGCGATGAAGAACTCACTCCGCCCGTCGCTCGCGGCTTCCACGGTCTTAGCGAAGTCCAAGTTTGCTGCTGAACAATACCCGGCATCCACCAGCACTTCGGCGGGGAGAGTACCCATCGTGGCGTGGAGTTTCTCGATCATCGGCACGACCTGTTCAACGTCCACGGCAATATTCGTCAGCGTCGTCGCGACGATCACTTGATGGTCCGCATCAACGATGGCCTGCGCGTTGTAGGTGTAGTGGAAGGACCCGTCGGCGGTCTTCATGATCCGAGCGTCCGGGTCGGTGAAGTTGCGCTGAGCCTTCGGAGCGACGACCGCGTTCTTTGCCGCGTCATCACCCTTCTTCGAGACCACGTCGTCATCATCGCCCTTGTCCCGGGCCTTCTTCTCCGCGTCTTTTCGAGCCCGCGCGGCCGCGTCTGCCTCCAACGCGGCGCGCGCCTCAGCCAGTTTCACCAGGCGTGACTCCCGCCGCGCGAGCTCCGACGGCAACTCATCGCCGCGTTTGTCTTTCCCGAAACGGGCATCCTCAGCGTCATCAATCGCGTCGGCGTCAGCCAGCAGAGCGGAGACCTCGTCGGCGAGGACCTTCTGTTTCTCCGTCAGGCGGGCGTAACTCATGGCCTTGCGCCGGGACGCGTTCGCGCGCACTTTGGTGCCGTCCAACACGACCTGCCCTAATGACACCATTCCGGCGGCGCGGCAGAGCTCCAAAGCCTGCAAGAACACGTTCCCCAAGCTGGAAAGGTGCCGTTTGCGGAACCGGGCGATGGAGCGAAAATCCGGTGCCTGCTGCGCGGCCAGCCAGCGGAACGCGACCACATCCACGCAGACACGTTCCAACTCCCGTGACGACCGAACACCCACGCAGTACCCGTAAAGCAGGACACGGACCATCAGCCGAGGGTCGTAAGGCGGCTGGCCCTTCGTCTTCGCGTAGGACGCGTAGAACTTCTTCAGATCCAGCTGGGTTTCGACGATGTCCGCGATGAAACGGGAGAGGTGATTCTGCGGCAGCCACTCATCCAACGACGGCGGTACCAACATCACCGCCGCCGGCTCGAACGCCCGGAATCGCTTGTTCACGCCCGCGCCAGCTTCGACCCCGTCATCCACGACCAAGTCAACGTGCTCAAGTTCCGTCGCGGGGAACAGGCCATCAGAATCGCTCATAAGCAATTTTCCCAGACCCCACGGCCAAAGACGGGAAATCCGGCGGCGTTTTAAACTTTGCCGTTACTGACCCACGCTCCTAGCAACCCCTCCGCAGTGGCCTCCGGTCTGCCCGGGGCCGGCGAATCACGTGCGGCTAACGAAGGTAGGCGTTCAGTTTGCCGGTCAGCTCGGCTGACACGGACGAGGTGCCGCCCAGGACCACGATCTTCGCCGGCTGCAGCCGCTTCAGTTCGGTGGCAATCGACGTGGGGATGCTGTCAGCCGTGACCAGCAACACCGGGCTGCGGTCCTTGCCGGCGACGGGCGCACCCGACAGGGCGTCCGGGAACGTCAGTCCGTTCGCGAGATACACTACCGGAACGTTCGGGCCGAAGCTCGTCCGGGAGATCGCCGCCGACGCCTCGAAGCGGTCGGCTCCGTCCCACCGCTCCACGGTGCCGGTGGTGAAGGGGCGCAATGCCGTCTCCACGGCCGCACTCACCGACGCCGGGCCTCCCAGAACCACGATCCGCTGTGGATGCAGACGGCCCAGCTCGGCCGCGATCGACGTAGGGATGCCGCCGGGCGTCACGAGCAGGATCGGGGAACCGTCCTTCGCCGCGACCGGTGCTCCCGACAGGGCATCGGGGAAGTTAAACCCGTTGGCCACGTAGACCACCGGAACGTTCGGGCCGAAGCTCGTCCGGGAGATCGCCGCCGACGCCTCGAAGCGGTCGGCTCCGTCCCACCGCTCCACGGTGCCGGTGGTGAAGGGGCGCAATGCCGTCTCCACGGCCGCACTCACCGACGCCGGGCCTCCCAGAACCACGATCCGCTGTGGATCCAGACGGCCCAGCTCGGCCGCGATCGACGTTGGGATGCCGCCGGGCGTCACGAGCAGGATCGGGGAACCGTCCTTCGCCGCGACCGGTGCTCCCGACAGGGCGTCGGGGAAGTTGAACCCGTTGGCCACGTAGACCGTGGCCACATCCCGGCCGAAGCTGGCGCGTGAGATGGCCGCCGACGCGTCGAACCGGTCGGGCCCGGAGCGGCGGTCGATCATGGAGGATCCGAACCAACCGTTGTAGATGCCCCAGAAGTTGCGGTTGCCGTACTCCGAGCACTCGTCCCCGTCCCCGAAGAAGTTCGTCAGGGCGGCGGCGTTGGGTTGAAAGGGCGTGTAGTAGTACAGCGCGGCGGTCGCCTTGTTCTGGATCGTCACGGCCGGGCTGGCACACTCCCGCTCGGGGTGGGACGAGTACTTGATTTTGCTGGCTGCCCCGACCGGGAAGTAGGTGAGGGTGGTGTTGGCCGGACTGCTGTAGAACTTGAACTGACGGGCTGCACTGAAGAGCTGCTTGAAGAAGCCGAGGTATTCCGGATCGCACGACGTGGTGCCGGGACAGTTGTAGCCGACCGCGCGGTCGTACTGATTCTGCAGCGGCCACGTGTCGGTGACGAGCCCCTGCTCCTTCTGCAGTAAAACGAGAAGTACCTGCTGGCTGATCCCGCAGGCGAGCCCGACCTTGGTGATGATGCGCGCCGCGGACTCCCCGTCGGCTCCCGCGTATGCCCCGCACACGGCGTCCGCAGCCTTGTTCGACGTGGTCTGCCGGAACAATTTAAGGCAGGTGTACCCGGCACGGCAGGCGGGCACCTGAGTGCTCAGGAATTTCTGGACCTCGGACTCGGATAGCGCCGATCCGTTGTAAAAGTTCCCGTCGCTGATCAGATTGCCTGCCCTGAAATCGGCACGGGAGATGGCGAGCGTCTCGGCGGCCAGCAGGTTGCTCATATAAGGCTGATCGGCATCCGGCGCAGCCTGCGCGGGGGCCGCCGGCTGGAGTGACGCGAGCCCGGACGCAATGATCACGACTGCCAGCACCATGCCGACCAGGCGTCCGCCGAGCCCGCCTGCGCCGCTCCGGCGCCTCCGCACACAACAGCTCATGGATGTTCCCCCGGTTAGACGACCAATGTCACCTGACCCTACTCCCGTTGCGACCCCCGGGAGGCCGTCTAGCGTCGAACGAATTCGACGGAGATTTTAGCTCCCCTGCTCTATCCGTGGGTGTTTCGGAGCGCCTTAACGGCCGCACGCCGCTTCCTGTCTAGGTTTCTGACTGTCAAAGGAAAGAAACTTTATAGGCGGGAAAACGGCGTGCGGTCTCTAACAATATGGCGGACTTTGCTCGGTGTCGACAAGACAGTGGTCGAGGACGTTGATCTCGACCTCGTAGCGGGCGTTTTTGTTGCGTCGGTGCGGCTGACCAAATCGATGCGGAACCGGTGCGGGAGCTGCCAGAAGCGCTGCCCGCGCTACGACGAGGGGGCGGGGCGCCGCCGGTGGCGGGGCGCCGCCGGTGGCGGGGCGCCGCCGGTGGCGGGGCGCCGGGTTACGTCCCTGTGAGTGGTGTGGTTTCCCGCTCTTGAGTGTTGCTTCGTCAACGTGAAGAGCCACCGTGGGATGGTCAGTGAGTACCGATCAAAGAACTCACAAA
>NZ_SOFU01000024.1:0-67715 GCF_004402245.1 Cryobacterium sp. TMT2-18-2 | reverse complement strand
GGCCGCGGCGGCGGCGTGCGCGGTCGCCCGGCCGGCGGCGGCCTCGGACCGAGCCGCGGCGGCGCGGTCAGCGGCAGCGAGATCTGCCTCGACGAGGTCGGGTTCGGCCAGCACGGCCTCCATCACGGCCGGAACCACGATGGCGGTCTCGAGCACGAACGGAGCCGCGACGGCGGTCTCGATCAGCGCGTTCTCGGCGGCGACAAGCTCGGCGTCGGAAGCCGTGTGAGCGGAACGCCCGGCACCGGAAAGAGCGCTGGCATCCGCCGGCGCGGCCGGAGCAGAGCCGATAGCGCCCGCACCGGCTGCGGCTCCGGCACCACGGCCGACACCGGCAGCACCTGCCTCCGACCCTGCCTCCGCGCCCGCACCCGCGGCATCCGTCGCTGCCGGGGCGACCAGGTAGCCGAACTGCACGTTCTCGAACGAGATCGCCGGGGCATCCGGCCGCACCGACTCGTTGGCGGCGCCGACCGTGATGGCCAGCGGCGCGATGTCGCGGTCGAACTGGTCCTCGGTGGGCAGGTCGATGATCTCCTGGATGCGGCCGAGGGCGCCAAGCGCGGAGTTCACGGAGGTGATCGCGCCGAACGCCTGGCCGAGCGGCACGATCATCAGGAACAGGAACAGGATGAACGCGATCAGGTCCGCGATCGTGATGGTGCCGCTGGCTACGCGGAAGCCGCCCACGCCCAGCACGACCAGGAACGACACCTGCATGGCGATGCCGGCGATCGGCACGACGAGGGCCGAGATCCTCGCGACCTGGATGCCCATCCGCCAGGCGCCCTTGGCGTCCTCCTCGACGGCGGCGATCTCCCGGTCGGTGGCGTTGGAGGCGCGCACGGTGCGCACCGCGCTGATGGCGCGCTCGACACTGGCGGCGAGGTCGCCGACCTTGGCCTGCGCGGCGAGGCTGGCGGCACGGATGCGCTGCGACAGCAGTGTGACGGTGACCACCGACACGGCGATCACCAGTACCGTCAGGCCGAGCAGCACCGGATCGATCACGAGCATGGCGATGAGCGCGCCGACGAACGTGAGCGACCCGCCGATCGCCTCGACCAAACCCTGGGTGAGCACGGCCCGCAGCAGCGTGGTGTCCGACCCCACCCGGGAGACCAGGTCACCGGTGCGACGGGTGTCGAATTCGCTGATCGGAAGGCGCAGCATCCGCCCGATCAGTTTGCGGCGGCTGGAGAGCACGACGCCCTCACCGGTGCGCTGCAGCAGATAGTGCTGGTAACCGCTGATCAGGGCTGAGACGACGACGAGTGCGACCAGCGCCCACACCAGGCCGCCGAGCGCGTCACCCTCCTGCACGATAGTGATGACCTGGCTGACCAGGAGCGGCTGGGCGAGGCTGGCGAGGGCGCCGAGGATGCTGAGTACGACGACGAAGCCGAGCACCTTCTTGTGCTCGAGCAGGTACGGGACCAGCTGGCTGAACGTCGCGCGGGGGCCGCCGGCATCGTCGCGGCGCCCCATCCGGCCGAGGCGACCGCGACCGGCCGTGCGACCGGCCGTGCGGAAGTCCGTGCTGGTGGTCGGGCGGGCGGTGGAACGGGGATTGCTGGGGGTACTCACCAAATGAGCTTAACCGCATCCTGCGGTGGATTGGCCCGGCGGTCTACAGTGAGGAACTGTGCCGGAGCCAGTCATCGTTGCCCAGAATCTTGTCAAGAAGTACAAGAATTTCGCCGCCGTCGACGGTATCTCGTTCGAGGTGGCACCGGGCGAATCGTTCGGGCTGCTCGGCCCGAACGGGGCCGGCAAGTCGACCACCATGCGCATGGTGGGCGCCGTCTCCACCCGCACCGGCGGCGACCTCCGCATTCTGGGCCTCGACCCGAACCGGTACGGCCCGGAGATCCGCTCGAGGCTCGGCGTGGTGCCGCAGGCCGACAACCTCGACACCGAGCTGCGGGTGCGCGAGAACCTGCTCGTCTACGGCCGCTACTTCGGCCTGCCGCGGGCCGAGGTGGCCCGCCGCGCCGACGAGCTGCTGGCGTTCGCGCAGCTCGAGGACAAGGCGAAGTCGAAGGTGGACGCGCTTTCCGGGGGCATGAAGCGGCGCCTCACGATCGCGCGGGCCCTGATCAACGACCCGAGCATCCTGCTGCTCGACGAACCGACCACGGGCCTCGACCCGCAGGCCCGGCATATCCTCTGGGACCGCCTGTTCCGGCTCAAGGAGCAGGGCACGACCCTGCTGCTCACCACCCACTACATGGACGAGGCCGAGCAGCTCTGCGACCGGCTGGTCGTGATTGACAAGGGCGTGATCATGGCCGAGGGTGCCCCGGCTCAGCTGATCCGCACCTACTCCTCCCGGGAGGTGCTCGAGGTGCGGTTCGGCTCCGATCTCAACGCCGACGTGGCCGCGCGCCTCAAAGGCATGGGCGACCGCATCGAGGTGCTGCCCGACCGCATCCTGATCTACAGCGAGAACGGCGAGTCCGAGTTGGTGCGCATCGTGGAGGCCGGACTCACCCCGATCACCAGCCTGGTGCGGCGCTCCAGCCTGGAAGACGTGTTCCTGCGCCTGACCGGACGGACCCTGATCGAATGACCGTCGATGAGACCGTCGGCGACCGGGCCATCCGTTCCACCCGGCGCACCCGGCGCTGGGGCTCCTGGTACGTCGCCGAGCACCGCTTCCTGTCGCTGCGCGCCTACGCCCAGACGGTGGTCGTGACCGCGATCGGCAACCCGGTCATCTACCTCTACGCGATGGGGGTCGGCCTGGCCACCCTCGTCGACGCCAACCTGGGCACGGATGCCGTCGGCGGGGTCAGCTACCTGGCGTTCGTCGCCCCCGCCCTGCTCTGCAGCGCGGCGATCGCCGTGGCGAGCGACGAGTTCACCTACCCGATCATGCTCGGCTTCAAATGGAACCCGGTGTTCTTCGCGATGAATGCCGCCCCGATCCAGCCGGGCCAGATCATCAACGGCATCGTCATCGCGGTGGCCGTGCGCATGGTCGTCACCTGCGGCATCTTCTACGGGTTCATGCTGCTGTTCGGCGCGGTTTCGGCAGCTGCCGGGTTCGTCACCGTGTTCGTCGCCCTGCTCACCGGCCTCGGCTTCGGCGCCCTGCTGATGGCGTACACGGCCACCCTCACCGAGGACACCGGCCAGCTGGCCATGGTGATGCGCTTCGTCATCCTGCCGATGACGCTGTTCTCCGGCACCTTCTTCCCGCTCGGCGTGCTGCCGATCTGGCTGCAGTGGATCGGCTGGATCTCCCCGCTTTGGCACGGCACCGAACTGGCCCGGGTGTTCGCCTACGGCGCGAACGAACCGCTCTGGCTGAGCGTGGTGCACGTGCTCTACCTGGCCGTGCTGCTCGCTGCCGGCTGGGTCGCAGCCCGGCGCATCACGGCGAGGCGGCTGAACAAATGACCGGAACCGAGCGGCAAACGGATGCCCCGGCATCCCGCCCACTCGGCGCGCTCTACGCCGGCAACGCCCGCAGCGTCATGTTCCGGGGCTGGCAGGCAACGAGGAGCACCAACTGGCTCGTAGTGGTCAGCGGCTTCTTTGAACCGATCTTCTACCTGCTCTCGATGGGCCTCGGCCTCGGCGCGCTGGTCGGCACGATCACGACCGAGTCGGGCCAGGAGGTGCCATACGCGGCGTTCATCGCGCCGGCCCTGCTCGCGGTCGCCGCGATGAACGGCGCCATCTACGACTCCACCTGGAACGTGTTCTTCAAGATGCAGTTCGCCAAGCTCTACGAGGGCATGCTGTCCACGTCGCTCGGCCCGCTGGATATCGCGCTCGGCGAGATCTCGCTGGCGCTGCTCCGCGGGGCGCTCTACGCCACCGGCTTCCTGGTCGTGATGCAGGCGCTCGGGCTGAACCTGTCCTGGTGGGCACTGCTGGCCCTGCCGGCCGTGCTCCTGATCGCGTTCGGCTTCGCGAGCGTGGGGATGGCCGTGACGAGCTTCATGAAGACGTTCCAGCAGATGGACTGGATCACGTTCCTGCTGCTGCCGATGTTCCTGTTCTCGGCCACGTTCTAACCGCTGAGCGTCTACCCGCAGCCGATCCAGTACGTGATCCAGGCGCTCCCGCTCTGGCACGGGGTGGAGCTGGTGCGCGGCCTGACCGCCGGTCAGGTCGACGCCGGGATGCTCTGGCACGTGCTCTACTACCTGGTGATGATCCTGCTTGGACTGGTCTTCACGACCCGGCGCCTGCGCACCCTGTTCCTCGACTGACGGAGCGCACGCCCGACGCAACTGTTGCCCGTTCGGACGACTGTTGCCGGCACACGGGCAACAGTCGTCCGAACGGGCAACAGTTGTCGGCGCCCGGCGCCCGGCAGACGGATGCCGCGGCGACTGTTCCCGACCAGCGTGCGCTACACCGGCAGCACGCCGACGATCATCATCAGGATGAAGTCGTCGTAGCTGTACCCGAGGCCGGGCACCGGGGCATCCGTCGCGCCGCGGCCGTAGCCAAGTGTGAACGTGGCCAGCATGATGAACGTGCCGAGGATCAACTGGCGCCAGTGCGACGTGAACACGGCCGCGAGCGGCAGCTGCTCCACCCGCTTGGTGGCGACGACCCTCGTGAACGCGTCGGATTCGACCAGGCGCGCAGGACCACGAGCAGGGCCGGCGCAAGCCAACCCATTATGGCGTCGGTGGGCAGCAACCCGATCAGGAAGGTCGCGAAGAGCAGGGCGCCGATGGGGCGGGCCACCATGGCCGCGCCGAAGACGGCGAACGACGCGAGCAGCGCCGTGGTCTCGTGGCCGGTCGGGAGGAACAGGTGCGGGAAGACGAGGACGGCGGCCGTTTGTGACAGCCGCCGTCAGGTAGCGATACGGATACCGCCGCGCACCACGGTCGTGTCTTACTCGCGCAGCTTCTGCAGCAGCTGAGCGGTCGCGATGGCCGCCGCGGCCGCCTCCTCGCCCTTGTCCTCCTTCGAGCCGGGCAGGCCCGCTCGGTCCAGACCCTGCTGCTCGTCGTCGAGGGTGAGCACGCCGAAACCCACCGGTTTGCCGGTGTCCAGCGCCACCCGGGTGAGGCCATCCGTTGCCGCCGACGACACGTACTCGAAGTGCGGGGTGCCGCCACGAATGATCACGCCGAGCGCGACGACCGCGTCGGCGCCGTTGTCGAGGGCCACCTTGCACGCCACCGGCAGCTCGAAGCTGCCGGGAACCCGCACGAGCGAGTAGCGGGCACCGGATGCCTCGAGCACCCGGGTCGCACCGGCGATCAGCCCGTCGGTGATCACGTCATGCCAGCGTCCGGCGACGATCACGATGTCCAGCCCGGTTCCGTCGATCTCGATCTCCGGGGAGCCTGCTCCGCTCATAGTGCGATTCCTTTCAGCATGTCTGCTTCTGCGATGTGGTGGCCCATCCGGTCGCGCTTGACGGCCAGGTAGCCCTGATTGTGCGTGCCGACGCCGACGACGAGCGGCACTCGCTCGGTCACGGTGATGCCGTGCGCCTCGAGCTGGCGCACCTTCTCCGGGTTGTTGGTCAGCAGCCGCACGCCGGACAGGCCCAGGTCGTGCAGAATGGCCGTGGCGGCGCCGTAGTCGCGGGAGTCGGCGGGAAGGCCCAGCGCCACGTTGGCGTCGAAGGTGTCCAGGCCCTCCTCCTGGAGCTTGTAGGCGCGCAGCTTGTTGATCAGCCCGATGCCGCGGCCCTCCTGGCCGCGCAGGTAGACCACGACGCCGCCGAGCTCCTGAATGGTCTCCAGGGCGGCATCCAGCTGCGGCCCGCACTCGCATTTGAGAGAGCCGAACGCCTCACCGGTGAGACACTCGGAGTGCACCCGCACGATCGCGCCGTCGGCGGGGGTGCCGGAGACGATGGCCACGTGGTCGGCGCCGGTCATCCGGTCCCGGTAGGCGCGCACCTGGAAGTAGCCGTGCCGGGTGGGCACCGTGGTCTCCACCTCGAAGTCCACCCGCGGCGATTCGAGGATCGGGCTGACTGTGGGCAGCGCGGTGTCGGTGTGGAACTCCTGCAGGTACGCGATCAGGTCCTTGATGGTGATCACCAGCACGCCCTCGCGCTCGCCGAGGGCGAGAAGCCCGGGCAGGCGCATCATTTCGCCGTCTTCGGCGACGATCTCGCAGATCCCGGCGACCGGCACGAGGCCGGCCAGTTTCATCAGGTCGACGGCCGCCTCCGTGTGGCCGTCCCGCTCGCGCACACCGCCATCCCTCGCGCGCAGCGGCATGATGTGGCCGGGCCGGTGCAAGCTCGACGGCCTGGAGGCCGGATCGGCCAGCACGCGCAGGGTGTGCGCGCGGTCGGCCGCGCTGATCCCGGTGCTGAGCCGGTCGGCCGCGTCGACCGACACCGTGTAATTCGTGCCGCGGGGATCCTCATTGTTCGGCACCATTACCGGCAGATCGAGCTTGTCGGCGAGGTCGTTGGTCATCGGCGCGCAGATGAAGCCGGAGGAGTACCGCACCGTCCAGGCGATCCACTCCTGGGTGGCCATCTGGGCGGAGATGATCACGTCGCCCTCGTTCTCACGGCCCTCGTCGTCGGCGACGATGACCGGTTTCCCGAGCCGGAGGGCAGCCAGTGCGGTGGGAATGTCGGCGAGGCTCATGAGTGGCTCCTTTTCGATCCGGCGTCCGCCAGGGCGAGCATGCGCTCGACGTGGCGGGCCAGGATGTCGGTTTCAATGTTGACGTGATCGCCGATCGCGCGCTGTCCCAGCGTCGTGACGGTGAGCGTTTCGGGGATGAGCGAGACTTCGAACCACTGGTCCGGTTCGCTCGCCGGGCTGATGTTGCTGACGGTCAGCGAGACGCCGTCCACGGCGATGGAGCCCTTGCCCACCACGAGCGGGGCGAGTTCGGCGGAGAGGCTGAATCGCAGCACCCGCCAGGCCTCACCGGGGGTGACGGCCAGCAGGGTGCTGGTGCCGTCGATATGACCCTGCACGATGTGGCCGCCCAGGCGGTCGCCGACGAGGGCGGCGCGCTCGAGGTTGACCGGGCTGCCGGCGCGGGCGGCGTCGAGGGTGGACATCAGGAGGGTCTGGGCCATCACATCGGCGGTGAAGGTGTCGCCGGTCCGCTCCACCACGGTGAGGCAGACGCCGTTGACCGCGATCGAGTCGCCGTGGCCGACGTCGGCCACGACTCGCGGGCCGCGGATGGTGAGGCGGGCGGCATCCGTGGATCGCTCCACCTTCTCGACCTGGCCGAGTTCCTCGATGATTCCGGTGAACATGGGTGTCCTATCTCGGCCGGGCGACGACGAGGAGGTCGTCGCCGAGTCGGTCGTAGTGGTCGATGGCCAGGCGGCGCTGGTCGGTGATGCCGGCCACCCCGATGTCGCCCAGGGCGAGCCGGGCGCCGCCGAGCAGCGTGGGCGCGAGGTACACGAGGTACTCGTCGACCAGGCCGGCCGCGACGAACGCGCTGGCGAGAGTGGGCCCACCCTCGATGAAGGCGTGACGGATGCCGCGCCGGTGCAGGTCGTGCAGCACGGCCAGCAGATCGTCGGTGGCGAAGAAGAGGGGCGGATGCGGGTGGGCGCGGAGAACGGCGTCGGTGGGGATGCCGCGGGTGCCGATCACGACCGGCACCGGCTGCGTGGGCAGAAGCTCTCCAGCGGCGTCGCGGGCGGTCAGGGCAGGGTCGTCGGCGAGCGCGGTGCCGGTGCCGACGAGAATGGCGCCGGCTGCCGCGCGACGCCGGTGCACGTCCTGCCGGGCCTCCGGTCCGGTGATCCAGCGGCTGGTCCCGTCGTCGGCCGCCGCGCGCCCGTCGAGGCTCGACGCCCACTTGAGCGTCACGAACGGGCGCCCAAGACGGGCGGCGACGAGCCAGTCGGCGAGGAACGCCTCTCCCGCGCCGGCGAGCAGCCCGCCGGTGACGTCGATTCCGGCGCCGTGGAGCCGGTCGGCCCCGCCCGAGGAGTCGACACCGGGGTCGGCGACGCCGTAGACGACCCGGCAGACGCCGGCGTCGATCAGGGCGAGCGAGCAGGGGCCGGTGCGGCCGGTGTGGTTGCAGGGTTCGAGGGTGACGACGGCGGTGGCACCGCGGGCCGCGCCGGCGGCGAGTCGGCTCAGGGCGACAACCTCGGCGTGGGGGGTTCCGGCGCCGCGATGCCAGCCTTCGGCCAGGACTTGCCCGGAATCGTCGAGGAGAACACAGCCGACGCGGGGGTTCGGGCCTGTGGCGGGCCCATTCGCGGCCAACGCGAGCGCACGCCGCATGGTGGCCTCGAGCGTCGCTTGGTCCGTCATTCCCGTCCTGTCCGTTGGTGCAACGAACTCCGGGTTTTCGGTGCGGCGAACACCATGTGGGTTGCGAAACCCGCCGACCGACCGGAATGGTCCATCGACTCGTGCGCCTCTCATCCGGACTTTAACCGTCGGTGCTGGAATTACACCAGCTCAACCGTTCCGCTCTGGGAGTGGCACGGGTCGCGGACTTTCACCGCCGGTTCGGACTTACACCGACCCCGGAGCACGTTTCATATAACTACTACTAGTTATATCCCAACGCGTCGGCCACAGAAAAATTCCCGTTCGAGAGTGCGGCCTGCGGGTGGTGCTCACGACTGCGGATGCGCGGCGACGGCCGGTTGGGGGGCCCGCGGCGGCCAGGTGCTGGCGCCGAGTTCCCGGGAGATGTTCCGGGCCGTCTCACGCAGTCCGTTCAGCACGCTGGAGTCGGGAGGCCACTCGCTCGACGGTACGACGATGGCGACCGCGGCAATGACATTGCCGCGGGTGTCGACCACGGGCGCCGCGATCGACGACTCGCCCAGCACGGCCTCGTCCTCTTCGGTGGCGATGCCGTTGCTCACGATCGACGCGAACTGGATGGCCAGCTGAGCCGGGTCGATGATCGTGGCGCCGGTGAGACTGCGCAGGGGCCTCCCCAGCAGTCCGGAGGCGTATTCCGGACTGTATGCGAGGAGAACCTTGCCCATTGCCGAGGCGTGGGCCGGGATGGACAGGCCCGTTTCGGGCATCTGCTGGCTGCCGTCAGGCCGCTGATTGTGGTGAATGATGATGACCTCGTCGAACAATTGCACCCCCAGACGTGTGGACAGTCCGGTTCTGCGCGCGAGTTCGAGGGTCCAGCGCATGGCCCGCGCGCGCACATCGAGCGTGTCGAGGTAGACATTCGACAGTTTGAGCAGGGCCGGGCCGAGCATGTACCGGTTGCCGCCGGGCTCCTGCGCGACAAGACCGTGGCCCTGCAGAGATTTGACGATGCCGTGCACGGTCGAGACCGGCAGCCCGAGTTCGGTGGCGAGCTCGGTGATGCCGAGGTGGCGTGCGCCCTGCAACGACGACAGCACTTTCGCCGCACGATCGATGGCTTGAATCACAGCTGCCTCTCCGGTTGATCCCTTCAGTATGCCGCGTCCCCGACAAGTCTTCCTGCACCGTGTTGACATCGACCATCTCTCCGGAGGATATTCGACATTATCGAATTGCGTTCTGTATTTCTTTGAGTCGCGAGGAAAGGTGCTCGCGGATCCAGCTCGAAAAGTTCAACGGAGAGCAAACATGAAGATAATCCTGGAGGTCTCACCATGAAGAAACTGATCAATTCCCCGGAGACGGTTCTCGCCGATTCCCTCGTCGGCGTGGCGGCCGCACACCCGGAACTTCGCGTCGACCACGTCAACCGCATCATCTACCGAGCAGACCCGACCAGAGCCGGCAAAGTCGCGCTGCTCTCGGGTGGAGGAACCGGCCATGAGCCGCTCCACGGTGGTTTCGTCGGCGTGGGAATGCTGGACGCGGCCTGCGCCGGGGCGGTCTTCACCTCGCCGACACCCGACCAGATGCTTGAGGCCACGAAGGTCGTGGACAGTGGAGCGGGCGTGCTTCACATCGTCAAGAACTACACGGGCGACGTGATGAACTTCGAAATGGGCGCGGAACTGGCCGCGGCGGAGACCGGGATCGAGGTTGCCGTCGTGGTCGTCGACGACGACGTCGCGGTCGAGGATTCCACCTTCACCGCCGGCCGCCGGGGCGTCGGCACCACTGTCCTGCTCGAGAAGATCGCGGGTGCGGCGGCTGAGGAAGGCCGCGACCTCGCGGCCGTCGCCGCGGTGGCCCGCCAGGTCAATGAGTCCGGCCGTTCCATGGGCGTGGCCCTGAGCAGCTGCACGGTTCCCGCGGCCGGGAAGCCGACCTTCGAACTCGCCGAGGGCGAAATGGAGATCGGCGTGGGCATTCACGGGGAGCCGGGACGCCGCCGCGTGCCGCTGGCCGGCGCCGCCGAGATCGCTCGTCTGCTCGTTGAGCCGATCCTCGCCGACCTGGATTACACCGGCGCCCCGACGATCGTGATGGTGAATGGGTTGGGCGGAACCCCGTTGATCGAGCTCTATGTCATGTATGCCGAAGTCAGGAAGATCCTGGGCGCCGCCGGCATCACGGTCGCCCGCTCACTCGTGGGCAATTACATCACCGCGCTGGACATGGCGGGCTGCTCCGTCACGATCCTCAAGGCCGACGAGAATCTGCTTCAGCTGTGGGACGCGCCGGTGAACACCTCCGGACTGCGGTGGGGGATCTAGCACCATGACGAATGACACGATCAGCCTTGACCAGTTCACCGGCTGGCTCACCCGCTTTCGCAACCTGGTGACCGAGCAGGTCTCCTACCTCACCGAGCTGGACTCGGCCATCGGCGACGCGGACCACGGCTCGAACATGACCCGCGGAATGGGTGCGGTACTGGAGAAAATCCAGGCCTCACCGGCCGGCGCCGTCGACGAACTGTTCAAAGGCGTGGGGATGACCCTGGTGACGTCCGTGGGTGGCGCCAGCGGCCCCCTGTACGGCACCTTCTTCCTGCGGATCGGTACCTCGGCAGGACCGGTCGGCACCCTGGACGCGCCCGGCCTGGCGGCCGCGCTCCGTGCAGGGCTGGGCGGCGTTGTTGCCCGCGGCAAGGCCGAGGCCGGCGACAAGACCATGTTCGACGTCCTCGCTCCCGCGCTCGACGCGTTCGATGCCGAACTCGTCATTTCTTCCGATATCTCCTCGGCGGCCCGTGCCGCCTACTCCGCCGCGCAAACCGGGCGGGATGCCACCGCACCCCTGGTCGCCCGCAAGGGCAGGGCCAGCTATCTGGGGGAACGCAGCATCGGCCACATCGACCCGGGAGCCGCATCGACGGCGCTGCTTTTCCAGGCTCTGGCCGAGATCCTCGGCGAGGAGTAGACCGTGATCGGAATCGTCGTGGTGTCGCACAGCCCCCGTCTCGCGCAGGCGGCAGTGGACCTCGCAGTGGAAATGGTCGGGGTCAACGGCCCGGACATCGCGATCGCAGCCGGTGCCGGCGAGGGCGTGATCGGAACGGATGCGTTCAAGGTCGCCGAGGCCATCGCCGAGGTTGCCTCTCCCGAAGGCGTGCTCGTGATGATGGATCTGGGATCGGCTGTGATGAGCGCCGAAATGGCGCTTGAGTTCTCGGACGACCCCGACCTGCCCGTCCGGCTCAGCAGCGGCCCGTTCGTGGAGGGCCTGATGGCGGCCGTGGTGCGCGCGGCGGGTGGCGCCACCCTGGACGAAGTGGAACGTGAGGCCCGAGGTGCTCTCCGCGCCAAGCAGAGTCACCTGGGCGACGAGGACCCGGCCGATCTGCCGGCCGACTCGGGCTCGGCGGCGGAACACGCGATCGAGGTGACGCTGCCGAACCCCGACGGCCTGCACGCGAGACCGGTGTCGATGCTCGTGACCGCCCTCAGCGCCTTCGAGGCCACGGTCACGGTCGCCAACCTCCGCACCGGGCGGCCCCCGGTGCCGGCCAACAGCCCGACTGCCCTGCTGACCGTCGACGCCCGGAAGGGCGACACGATCTCCGTCGCCGCGGCCGGGCGGCAGGCCGTGGAGGCGCTCGAGGCCGTGAGCGACCTCGTGGGGAAGGGCTTCGGGGAGCTGGGGGCCGCCTCCGCTCGCGCGCCCGAGCCCGCGCTGTCCCTGTCCCAACCGCAGGCTCAGCCATCCAGCGGGGCACCATCCAGCGGAGCGCCGTCGAGCGGGCCCCTGGGCGTGAGCCCCGGCCTGGCCGTCGGTCCGATCGTGCGCATGCCGGAGACACTGGATGAACCGGGACCGGCAGCCGCACTCCCGGTGAGCGCGCGGGAGGCGGCCGCGGAGCGGATCGTGGCCGCCGCATCATCCGTAGCCCGGGCACTGCGGGACAAGGCGGCCCGGGTGTCGGGCGCGGCGCGGGGCATCCTGGAAGCAACGGCGCTGATGGCGGCGGATCCCGGGCTGATCGACGCTGCAGTTTCCCGGGTGACCGGGCAGGGCCACACTCCGGAGCGTGCCGTCTGGGCGGCCGTGGGCGAGGTCACGGCGGCCTTCACGGAGCAGGGTGGGCTCCTCGCCGAACGCATCCCGGACCTGCATGACGTGCGCAACCGCATCGTGTCCGAGTTGCTCGGCCGACCGGCACCGGGGCTGCCGGATCGTGTGGAGCCGTATGTGCTCGTGGCCCGGGACCTGGCCCCCGCCGACACGGCCCTGATCGACCCCACGGTGTGTCGGGCCATCGTCACCGTCGAAGGCGGCCCCACCTCCCACACGGCCATCCTCGCGCGGGCGCTCGGCCTGCCTGCCGTGGTGGCGGCTCGTGACGCGATGGACCTGCCCGAGGGAAGCGTGGTGATCGTTGACGGCACGACCGGTGAGATCGTCGTGAATCCCTCCGACGACCAGGTGGCGCGAGCCGAGGAACAGCACAGCCGGGTGATCACCTTCGACGGCACGGGACAGACCAGGGACGGGCACCGCGTTCAGCTCCTCGCGAACGTGGCGTCGCCGGACAGTGTTGCCGCCGCGATCGAGGCGAAGGCCGAGGGTGTCGGCCTCTTCCGCACCGAATTCTGCTTCCTCGACCACGCCGAGGCTCCGGGACTCGACGAACAGGTCGCCGCGTACCGGCAGGTGTTCGCCGGATTCCCCGGGAAGAAGGTCACGATCCGAACGCTGGATGCCGGGGCCGACAAGCCGCTGGCCTTCGTCACGGCGGCCGACGAAGTCAACCCTGCCCTCGGCATCCGGGGGTATCGCACAGCGTGGCAGCGGCCAGAACTGCTGGACACCCAGCTGCAGGCCATCGCAGCGGCGGCCGCCGCGGAAAACGCCGACGTCGGCGTCATGGCCCCCATGATCGCGACCGTCGACGAGTCCGTGGATTTCGCGGCCCGCTGTGCCGCGCACGGCCTGCACAATGTGGGCGTGATGATCGAGACTCCCGCTGCCGCCATCACGGCGGGCCCCATCCTCGAACGGGTTGACTTCGCAAGTCTGGGGACCAACGACCTCGCCCAGTACACCATGGCGGCCGATCGGCTGATGGGGGAGCTCGCCCTGCTCAACGACCCCTGGCAGCCCGCGGTCCTGAGGATGATCCGGGAGGCCTGCCAGGCCGGTCTGGCGGCCGGCAAACCGGTCGGGGTCTGCGGTGAGGCCGCGGCCGATCCGATGCTCTCCGCCATCCTGGTGGGACTCGGGGCGACCAGCCTGTCGATGTCCCCGCGCGCCCTGGGCGGTGTGGCGGAGTTCCTGCGCGGCGTGACGGTAACCCAGTGCCGGGACGCCGCGATCGCCGCGGTCGCCGCCGGCAGCGCCGGTGCTGCCCGGTCCGCCGCCGCGCTCCTGCTGGAGCCGGCGCCGGCCTAGCTGCCGGTGCCGGGTCCGCCCGAGCATCGGATTTGCACAGACGTGCACCGCGTGTCTTCAGAAAAAGCAATGTATGTCCCGCAAATCCTGAATTGCATTCAGAAATAGGTCTCGAGACGCCTGTTCGTGCGCCAGATCTCCTCTCGAATCCGGGGCCTCGGGTTGGGCGGACGTGCGGGGCAGCGCGCGGAGGGTGCGGTTGCACGGTCGCCCGCTGCACAGCATCCGGTATCGGTCGAATCGGCGGATGTAGTGTGAAATCTGTGCCCCGGAAGACCGGTTCACCGCCGCCGTCCGACAAAGATGTAGACGCAGTTCGACCAGGAAGAAGGTCCACGATGACCACTCCAATCCGCACAGTCATGAGCCCCGGACGTTACGTCCAAGGCAAGGGAGCGATCGATCGCCTCGGCGAATTCGTATCCCAGATCGGCTCCGCCCCCCTGATCGTCGCTGATGACGTCGTGTGGGGTTTCGCAGGGCAGCAGGTCTCGGCGAGCTTCGCTGCTGCCGGCCTCCGCGTTGAACGGGTCGCCTTCGGCCGCTTCGCAACCGCATCCGCGGTCGACGCGCTGGTCGAGAAGATCCGCGCGACCGCGGCCGACGTGATCATCGGCGTGGGTGGCGGAAGCACGATCGACTCCGCCAAGGCCGCCGGCTTCCTGGCCGGTATTCGCTGGGTCAGCGTGCCCACGGTGGCGTCGACCGATGCTCCCACCTCCGCACTCTCGGTGATCTACACGGATGAGGGCGAGTTCGTCGAGTACCGGTTCTTCCCGCGCAACCCCGACCTCGTGCTCATCGACACCCAGATCGTGGCCAACGCGCCGGTCGAGTTCTTGATCGCCGGAGTCGGCGATGCGCTGGCAACCTGGCTCGAAGCCCGGGCCACGGCGGCTGCCCATGCGACCACGATGGCCGGGGGGCTGCCGACCCAGACCGGCACCGCGCTGGCCAAATTGTCGTGGGACGTCATCTGGGAGAACGCTCTTCCCGCCCTCGACGCCGTGCGTGACAACCTGGTCACTCCTGCCCTCGAGAAGCTGGTGGAGGCGAACACGCTCCTGTCCGGCCTCGGTTTCGAGTCGGGCGGTCTGGCCGCCGCCCACGCCATCCACAACGGCCTGACCGCGGCCCCGCAGACCCACGGGCTCACCCACGGTCAGAAGGTGAACATCGGCTCGCTGACCCAGCTGGTCCTTGAGGGCGCGCCACGGGCCGAGGTGGAAGACTTCATCGAGTTCACCACTCTCGTCGGATTGCCCACCACGCTGACCGAGATCGGTCTCAGCCTGGACGACGAGAAGGAGCTGAGGGCCATCGCCGCGGCGTCAACCCTGCCGGGTGAGACGATCCACAACATGCCGTTCGTGGTCACTGCCGACGACGTCCTCGACGCCCTCAAGTCGATCGAGCGGCTCTCGCGCTCCGTTCGCGTGGCACGCGGCCTGCCTGCCCCCGTCAAGTACGTGCAGAAGCACTGACTTGTCGGCCCGCCGGCGCCACGAACTTTCGTGGCGCCGGCGGGCCTGCGTCTTTTCACTCGCACAGTTCCCGGGCGGTGCTCTCGTCGATGAACAGGTCGGTGATCAGGTTGGCGGCCAGCGCACCACGGAGACTGTCCACCTTGGACTTGCCCGAGACGACGCAGATGCGCCGGGGGGTGCGGCGCAGCACCGACAGTTCCGGGCCGGTGCCGCGATCATTGAGCGGGATGCCGTCGGTTGATCCGTCCGCGCGGTAGAAGACCGTCGCGACGTCGCCGACGACCCCGGCATCGCTGAGCTCCGTGAGTTCGTCATCGTCGAGGTAACCGCCGACATAGACGTGGCTGGGGACGTTGGAGAAGGGCGAACCCACGCTGAAGAGAGCGACGTCCATGTTCCGCTGCATCTCCAGGAGCCGGCGCAGGCCGCGTTCCCGCCAGTACGCCGTGCGTGTGGCCGGGTCGTCGAAAAAGGTGGGAACCGGGAACTGTTCCAGGCGGGCGCCGAACGCGTTGCTGAACCGCTGCAAGATCTCGTTGGCGTAGTCCAGGCCAGTGCTGCGCGTGTTGCCGGCGCCATTCAGCTGCACGATCTGTGCGTTGTGAGTGCGCTTGGGGGTCACGTGGCGGCTGACCGCATTCATGGTGGAACCCCAGGCGATACCCATGATCATGTTCGAATCAAAGAACTCGCCGAGAATGCGTGCAACCGAGAGGGCCACCCGCTCCAATCGGTCGACGTCACTGGCGTGGTCGGGCACCGGCACGACGTGCGCGGTGACCTGGAATCGGTCCAGGATGAGTTTCTCCACCCGGCTCGTCGCGTCGAGCGGGGACCGGATCTGGATGTCGACCAACCCGCTGGTCCTGGCCTGGCTGAGCAGGCGGGACACCGAGGAGCGGGAGGTGTGCAGCTCCCGAGCGATGGCCTCCATGGTCAGGTCCTGCATGTAATAAAGGTGGGCCGCCGTGAGAGCGTCACTCGTTCGGTCCGACAGGGACGGATCGTCCGGATGGGTCATTCTGACTCCTTGCACATATGTTCAAACCGCTTGACCGTTTGTGTAGAACCTAGCAGGGTGGAAGCAATCCCCTCAAACCCCGCAGAGAAGTGAGCGAACAGTGCTGTCCACACCCGATCAGTCTTCCTCCGCACCGGCCACGTCCAGTGGCGCCGCCGCCCAGGCCGCCATCCAGGACCGCCCCCGCGCCCAGGTTCTCATTATCGGAGCCGGCATCAACGGCATCGCGACCTTTCGCGATCTGGCCCTGCAGGGCGTGGACGTCGCCATCGTCGACAAGGGCGACTACGTTTCCGGAGCATCCTCGGCCTCCTCGCACATGATCCACGGCGGTGTGCGCTACCTCGAGAACGGCGAATTCCGCTTGGTCAAGGAGTCGGTGGAGGAGCGAAACAGCCTTCTCAAGATCGCCCCCCATTACGTCAAACCGCTCAAGACGACCATCCCGATCTACTCCACCTTCTCCGGAGTGATGTCGGCGCCGATGCGGTTCCTCACCCACAAACAGGGCGCGGCCCAGGAGCGCGGAGCTCTGCTGATCAAGATCGGCATGATGCTCTACGACTCCTTCTCCCGCGACGGTGGCAATGTGCCCCGGCACGAGTTCCTCGGCAAGAAAGCGTCGCTCACGGTGCTGCCGCAGATCAATCCGGGCCTCAAGTACACGGCCACCTACTACGACGCCTCCATGCACGACCCGGAGCGTCTCGCCCTCGATGTGCTGTCTGACGGCCTGGCCGCCGGCCCCCATGCCCGCAGCGCCAACTACATCGAGGCCGTCGGTATGGATGCTGCGGGCGTGCGTCTGCGCAACACGGTCACCGGCGCCGAATTCAGCTTCGAGGCCGACATCGTGGTTAACACATCCGGACCGTGGACCGACCTCACGAACACGGCCCTCGGCCAGGCCAGCACCTACATGGGCGGCACCAAGGGGTCGCACGTCGTGCTCGACAACCCCGAACTGCTCGCCGCGACCGGCGGTCGCGAGATCTTCTTCGAGCACAAGGACGGCCGCATCGTGCTGATCTACCCGCTCGCGGGCCGCGTTCTCGTCGGCACGACCGACCTCGAGCACGACATGACCCAGCCGGCGCGCTGCACCGAGGCCGAGGTCGACTACTTCTTCGAACTCGTCAACCACGTTTTCCCGAAGGTGGCCGTCGACCGGTCGCAGATCGTGTTCCGGTTCGCCGGCGTGCGCCCGCTGCCCCGCCACGATGACGAGGCGCCCGGTTTCGTCTCGCGCGACTATCGCATCGAATCGCGCCCGCTCGGCGCCCGGCCCGGCACCCTGCTGAGCCTGGTCGGCGGCAAGTGGACTACCTTCCGAGCCCTGGCCGAGCACCTGAGCGGTGACATCCTGACCCTGCTCGGCGTGCCGCGCACCGTCTCGACGGTCGGCCTGTCCATCGGCGGCGGCCGAGACTTCCCGGCGACGGATGCCGCACGCCGGGTCTGGGTGGCCGCCAACGGCGACGAGGTCGGCGCCGAGCGTGCCGACGTGCTGCTGACCCGATACGGCACGCGCGCCACCGAGGTGATCGCCTGGCTCACCGCCGAACCGGACGCACCGCTCACGCAGCACCCCGGCTACACCCGGCGCGAAATCGAGCTCATCGCCCGGGCGGAATCGGTCATGCACCTGATGGACCTGCTGCTGCGCCGCACCAGCATCGCTTTCCGCGGCGAAGTGACTCTGCCACTGCTCACCGAGCTGGCCGGCGTGCTCGCACCGGTTCTCGGCTGGGACGCCGCCCGGAGCGCGCATGAGGTCGACACCGCGGCGAACACACTGCTCGACATGTACGGCGTGCACCTGGCCCCGGTGGAGACGCCGGCCGTGACGGCCGTTTAGGGACTGCTCGCGGCTACTCGACGGGCGGCCGCTGCGGTCGCCTGCCTCAGCCTGACCTCCGGCTCGGCCCCGGCTCGGCTCCGTACCCACAGACTTACAGGCTGATCTGCACAAACGTGCAGCACGCTCAGGACCATCGGCGGTCTCGAGTCGCTAGGTTTTCTACTATCCGTTTCTTTCGCTTTCTTCATTTCAATGATCTAAAAGGATGTCAACGTGGACAATCTCGGTATCGTATTTCTCTCGGAAGTGGTGGGAACCGCTCTCCTGGTCCTGCTGGGCTGCGGGGTGGTCGCCAACGTCGCCCTGACCAAGAACAAGGGCTTCGGCGGCGGATTCCTGATGGTCACCATCGGCTGGGGCCTCGCGGTCTTCGCCGGCGTGATCGTCTCCTATAACTCGGGCGCTCACCTGAACCCCGCCGTCACCCTGGGACTCGTGTCGTCCGGGGCCACCGAATTCGGCTCGGGTGTCCCGGTCAACGCCGTGTCCGTGGCGACGTACATCGGGGCCCAGATGGTCGGTGCCATCCTGGGTGCCACCTTCGTCTGGCTCGCCTACAAGCAGCACTTCGACCAGGAACCGGATCCGGCCAGCAAGCTGGGCGTGTTCGCGACCGGCCCGGCCATCCGTTCCTATGGCTGGAACCTGGTCACCGAGATCATCGGCACTTTCGTGCTCGTTTTCGTCGTCATCGCGTTCGGCGGCGGACGCCAGGGCGAGAACGGCGGCCTGGCCGCCCTCGGTGCCCTGCCGGTGGCCTTGCTCGTGATCGTGATCGGCACCTCGCTCGGTGGACCGACCGGCTACGCGATCAACCCCGCCCGTGACCTCGGCCCGCGCATCGCGCACTTCCTGCTTCCGATCGAGGGCAAGAGTTCCTCCGACTGGGCCTACTCGTGGGTGCCCGTCGTGGGTCCCGTCATCGGTGGCCTGCTGGCCGGCTGGACCTCCGCGTTCCTCCTGCCGATCCTCGCCTAGGCGGCGCGCTCTTCTCCTCTTCTCGTTCCTGAACAACCGTGAACCCAGCATTGACAAAGGAGTTAACAATGGCAAAGTACGTCATCGCAATCGACCAGGGAACCACCAGTTCCCGTGCGATCATCTTCGACAAGGCCGGGTCGATCATTTCGACCGGTCAGCTCGAGCACGAGCAGATCTTCCCCCGGGCCGGCTGGGTCGAGCACGACCCGATGGAGATCTGGAACAACACCCGTGAGGTCATCGGCCAGGCTCTGGCCAAGGCCAACCTGACCCGCCACGACATCGCGGCAGTGGGCATCACCAACCAGCGCGAGACCGCCGTCGTCTGGGACCGGCACACCGGCATCCCCGTCTACAACGCCATTGTCTGGCAGGACACCCGCACCCAGCCCATCGTGGATCGGCTCGCCGCCGACGGAGGCGTCGAACGGTTCAAGGCCCAGGTCGGCCTGCCGCTGGCGACCTACTTCTCCGCCACCAAGATCGTCTGGATCCTCGAGAACGTCGAGGGGGCCCGCGAGAAGGCCGAGGCCGGCGACCTCATGTTCGGCACGACCGACACCTGGGTTCTCTGGAACCTGACCGGCGGCCTCGAGGACGGCGTGCACGCGACGGACGTCACCAACGCCAGCCGCACCATGTTCATGGACCTGAAAACTTTGCAGTGGGACGACGAGATCCTCGCGGCGTTCGATGTGCCCAAGTCGATGCTGCCCGAGATCCGTTCCTCGTCCGAGGTCTACGGCATCGCGAGCGGCCACAGCCTGCTGCGCGAAACCCCGATCGCGGGCATCCTGGGTGACCAGCAGGCCGCCACATTCGGTCAGGCGGCCTTCGACCAGGGTGAGGCGAAGAACACCTACGGCACCGGCAACTTCCTGATCTTCAACACGGGCACCGAGATCATCCACTCCAAGAACGGTCTGCTCACCACGCTCGGCTACAAGCTCGGCGACGCCGAACCGCACTATGCCCTGGAGGGCTCCATCGCGGTCACCGGCTCGCTTGTGCAGTGGCTGCGCGACAACCTGGGCATCATCAACACGGCCGAGGAGATCGAGGCGCTCGCCCTGTCCGTCGAGGACAACGGCGGCGCCTACTTCGTGCCGGCCTTCTCCGGCCTGTTCGCGCCGTACTGGCGTGCGGATGCCCGTGGCGCCCTGGTCGGCCTCACCCGCTACGTGAACAAGGGCCACATCGCCCGCGCCGCACTCGAGGCGATCGCGTACCAGACCCGGGAGGTGCTGGATGCGGTCAACGCCGACTCCGGTGTGCCGCTGACCGAGCTCAAGGTCGACGGCGGGGCCTCGGCCAACGACCTGCTGATGCAGTTCCAGGCCGATATCCTCGGCGTGTCCGTCGTGCGCCCGGTGGTGGCGGAGACGACCGCCCTCGGTGCCGCCTACGCGGCCGGCCTGGCGGTTGGTTTCTGGAACGACCTCGGCGAGCTGCGGTCCAATTGGCAGGAAGACGCACGTTGGGAGCCGAGCCTGGACATCGCCGAGCGCGACCGACTGCTGCGCAACTGGAAGAAGGCCGTCACCAAGTCCCTGGACTGGGTCGATGCCGACGTGATCTAGCCCTCACCCCCCTCCGCACACGACGCACCCCACCGAGACCCGGCGGCCGCACCTGGCCGCCGGGTCTCGGCATCCGTGCCCCGTCGGCCAGTTCCTTCGTGGCGCGTCCCGGTGGGCAGCTCCCGTGGGTGGTGTGTGTGGCTAACTCAGGAGATCTACCCAGGCGGCGCCGAAGGATGCCGGACTGGTGCAGTTTGTCCCTCGCTTCACAGCCGTTTCTCCTGAATTAGCCACGGGTCGGCGGCGCCACCGCGGGTCCTCCACAGCACAGGCTGACCGGAGCAGGCCACAGGTGGGCGGCCGACGCGGCGGACAGAACCCGCGCTGTCCACACTGTCGACATGACTTGGGCAGAGTACTTCCGCGTGCACAATGTGCAGATCGCCGAAACCGGGGCGCTGAACGCCGCCGGCGCCAATTGGCGGGTGCTGAGGGCGGCCGTGAAGAGTGGATATCTGGTGAGGGCACGTCGAGGGCACTATGCGCTTCCCGATACGGATGCGCACATCCTCGAAGCGGTGCGGCTGGGTGGGCGACTCGCCTGCGTCTCCGCGGTTGCGAATGCCGGGATCTTCGCCCTGGACAGCACCTTCGCGCACATCCATGTCGACCCCACCGCTTCCCGGTTGAGGGCGCCGCACGACCGATTTCAACAGCTCAACGCTCACAACCGAGACGGTGTGGAACTCCACTGGGGTCAACTGCTCGACCCCCGCGGCGGCACCGAGTTCCGTATCGGGCTGGCCGATGCGCTGGTCCAGGTTTTCCGGTGCCAGGAGCCGAGATTCGCGATCGCCTCACTCGATAATGCCTTGTATAAGAGACTGCTTGCGGAGCAGGCCGTGGCCCAGATCTTCGCAGCCCTGCCCGCGGAGTTGCAGTCCCTGCGCCCGCTCATCGACTGTCGCAGCGAATCCCGCCAGGAGACCGTGCTCCGCCTCGTGATCACGGGAGCGGGCTTCGACGTCGAGATCCAGGTCGAGATCGGGGGCGTCGGTCGCGTCGACATGATCGTCGAGGGGCGCATAGCGGTCGAAGCCGATAGCCGGCAGTTTCACGACGGCTGGGAGGCGCACGCGCTGGACCGCACCCGCGACTGCGACCTCGCCATGCGGGGGTACCTGACTCTGCGGGTGCTCTCCCGGGACATCATCCACCACCCGGAGCGCGTCATCGCCGCGATCATCGGCCTTCTGGCGTCGACCAGTCACTACCGCACCTTCATCGTCTAGTCGGTTCCCGGCAAGCCGACATCCGCTCCAGCACCTTCATGGTCTAGTCGGTTCCCGGCAAGCCGACATCCGATCCCGCGGGGCTGNCCCGGCAAGCCGACATCCGATCCCGCGGGGCTGCCGGGTCCGGCTCGGCGGTCACCCAACCTGCCGGTCATGTGGTCGAGACCCACCATCGTGTGGCTAACTCAGGAGATCGGCCGGATCGCAGCATCAGAGCCGCGTGTTTGCGGGGTAAATAGGGACGGATGCGACGGATGTCCTGAGTTGGCCACGCAGGCAGGGCCCGTGCCTGCTTCGAGCCCGGCGTTGCCGTCAGCGTGGCCGGGCGGCGCGCGCAGCGGGGCGGCCCGCCCGCGGGCCCGACCTCCATGTGGTCGAGACCCACCCTCGTGTGGCTAACTCAGGAGATCGGCCGGATCGCAGCATCAGAGCCGCGTGTTTCCGGTGCGAAGAGGAACGCATGCGACGGATGTCCTGAGTTGGCCACACAAGGGCCGGCCAGCGGTCAGCGGCACCGTCAGCGGGGACCCCAGCGGCACCGTCAGCGGGGGCCAGCGGTCAGTGGGGTGTGGCTGCGGGCCGCGAGAGCCCCGGGCAGCGCGGCGAGGCTGGCGATCCGGATGACGCCCAGCCGAGCGGCCTCGGCCGCATCGGCCCCGGCCCCAGCACCACCAGCCCCGGCCGCGGTTCGGTCCAGCCAGACTCCGGTCAGCCCGGCCGCGGCGGCTCCGATCGCGTCCGTGCGCAGCCGGTCGCCCACGTAGACGGCCTGCTCCGGCTCCGACCCGAACACCGTGCAGGCATGCCGGAAGATGCGAGGATCCGGCTTGGCTAAGCCCAGGCTGCCGGATGCGATCACGTGCTCCACCCGCACGTCGAGCCCGGTGTCCGCCAGTTTGTGCCCCTGAGGCGTCGACTCACCGTTGGTGATCAGCCCGATCCGCACGCCCGGAAAGGCGATGGCCAGCGCGTCGAGGCAGGGGAGCGCATCGGTGTGGAGGCGCCAACTCGCCCGATAGTGCAGAAAATACGCGTCGAACCAGCTCGTCGCCGCCGGCCCGGTCAGGGTCACGCCGTGCGCCGCCGCGAAGTCGCGGGCCCGCTCCCGGCGCTGCCCCGCGAAGTCCAGACTGCCGGCGAGGTAGGCGTGGTAATGCCGATCTTCCAGGTCGTCCCAGAGTGCCAGCGCCTTGCCGGGGTCGGCGTCGGTGTAAGTGCCGCCCAGAGAGTCGAGGTAGGCGCGGATGCCGTCGGCCACGGCGCCGCGATGGGCGAACAGGGTGTCATCGAGGTCGAACAGAACGACGTCGGGCCCGGGCGCGGACATCCGCTACCCGACGACGACGACGACGACGACGACGTCAACGGGCCGGCCCCGCCCCATCGGCAGCGAGCTCAGCACGATCGACACCACCGCCCTACCGCCGCGGTAGCAGGCCGACGCGGTCGTAGGCGCGCGCCAGCGTCTCGTTGGCCACCGCCGCCGCCCGGTCCGCGTTGAGGGCGAGGAGACGGTCGAGTTCGGCCGGGTCGTCGAGCAGCTCGAGAACGCGCGCCCGGATCGGCCCGAACGTGCCCGTGACCACCTCGGCGAGACCCTTTTTCAGGTCGCCGTAGCCGCGGCCGACGTACTCGTCCTCGATCGAACCCACCGAGCGCTCCGCCAGCACCGAGTAGATCGTCAGCAGGTTGGCCACGCCCGGCTTGTTCTCGCGGTCGAAGACCACACCGCCCTCGGCATCCGTGACCGCGCGCATGATCTTCTTATTCGTCACCGCCGGCTCGTCGAGCAGCCAGATCACGCCCGCGTGCGACTCGGCCGACTTCGACATCTTCGACGTCGGGTTCTGCAGGTCGTAGATTTTGGCGGTCTCCGTGACGATGGCGACCTCCGGCACGGTGAACGTCTGCCCGAACCGGGCGTTGAAGCGCGCCGCGAGGTCGCGGGTCAGTTCGACGTGCTGACGCTGGTCCTCGCCGACCGGCACGATCTCGGTGTCGTACAGCAGAATGTCCGCGGCCATCAGCATCGGGTAGGCGAACAGTCCCACGGTCGTCGCGTCCGATCCCTGCCGGGCGGATTTGTCCTTGAACTGGGTCATCCGGCTGGCCTCGCCGAAACCGGTGATCGTGTTCAGCACCCAGGCCAGCTGGGCGTGTGCTGCGACATGCGACTGCACGTACAGTGTCGACGCCGACGGGTCGATGCCGCTCGCGATGTATTGGGCGGCGGTGCGGCGGGTGTTCTCCCGCAGCTTCACCGGGTCCTGCGCCACGGTCAGGGCGTGCAAATCGACGATGGAGAAGTACGCGTCGTGGGTCTGCTGCAGCGCCTTCCAGTTCAGGAGGGCGCCGATGTAATTGCCGATCTGCAGGGAATCGGCGCTCGGCTGCATGCCCGAGTAGAGGCGGGGCTTGGTCATGGGATCAGATCTTTTCGTAGCGTGTGGCCGCCGGCCGGGCCGAAGGCGCGAGATGGAGGGGAGGTCAGATGGTGTAGTCGACGACCACGGGGGCGTGGTCGGACCAGCGCTGGTCGTAGGCGGCCGCGCGGTCGACGACGTAGCCGGTGACGGATGCCGCGAGCGCCGCTGTGGCCAGCTGGTAGTCGATCCGCCAGCCGGTGTCGTTGTCGAACGCCTGGCCGCGCCACGACCACCAGGTGAACGGCCCGTCCACTTCGCCGGCCCACCGGCGCCCCACGTCGACCCAGCCAAGTCCGGCCCCGGCGTTGTAGTCCGGGGCGTCTTCGGCGCCGACGATGCGGTCGAAGTAGGCGCGCTCCTCGGGCAGGAACCCGGCGCGCTTCACGTTTCCGCGCCAATTCTTGATGTCGAACGTGCGGTGCCCGACGTTCAGGTCACCGAGCACGACGGCCCGGTCGCTGTGTGCGGCGAGCTCGGGCAGTCGTTCGAGCATGGCGTCGAGGAACGTGTACTTCTCGACCTGCTTCGGGGTGCCCACCTCGCCGGAGTGCACGTAGGTGCTCACGACGGTGATCAATTTGCCGTTGACCTCGTAGTCGGCTTCGAGCCAGCGGCCGGCGCTGTCGAATTCGGCGGCGCCGAGCTCGACCCGGTGGATGGCCGCGGTCGATCGGCTGGCCAGGGCCACCCCGGCCCGGCCCTTCGCGGTGGCGGCGTCGTGCAGGATGCTCCATTCCGGTCCGAGCAGACCTTCGAGGTCCTCGGTCGAGGCACGCACCTCCTGGAGGGCGAGGATGTCCACGTCGCGTTCGGATAGCCAGTCGCCCATTCCCTTGCGGAAGGCGGCGCGCACGCCGTTCACGTTCACGCTGGCAATCCGCAGGCGCTCGCCAGCGGAAGCCGCGACCACAGCGGAATCGGCGGAGGCGGCGGAGGAGGCAGGGTCGGACGCGGCCGGGGTGGAAGCGGCAGTCGAGGCGGAAGGCATTCCTCGATTCTACTTTGGCTCAGGCCGGGGGCCGTCGTTCGTCAGCCCAGCGGCTCGCTTCTCGGCGGCGTGCAGGCGCCGTCCCGTCAGCAGCCGGCGGGGCCAGCTCGCGGTGTCGTGCGCGAGGCGGGCCTCCCGAAGCTCGGCCTGCACCACCACGCGGAAGGCCTCCTCCTCCTGCCGGCGCTTCTCGGTGGCAACCTCGTCCGCGCTGATCCGTCGTGGTGATAACCCGGCGTCGTCCATGCCGACGGCGATCCAGGATGCCGCGAGCAGTGTCAGGGTGCTGGTCAGGTTGAACCAGATCAGCAGTCCGATGATCACCACGAATGCGGCGAGCAGCGGGTTGCGGCCGGCGCCGGCGAGCAGCGTGCTGCCGAGGACTTTGAGGACGCCGAGGCCCACCGCGCCCAGGATGGAGCCGGTGATGAGCTGGCGGACGGGGATCCGCACCCGCGACAGCACCCGGAACAGTGCGGCGAGGGTGATCGTGTCGATCAGGAGCACGAGGAGCAGGCCGACCGCGCGTGCGGCGGCGTTGAACCAGAACGAATCCCGGGACACCCCGACAAGCCCGAACAGGGCCCCGAGCGCCTCGGTGCTCGCGATCGAGATCAACGCCGACAGCACGAGCACGACCGCGAACAAAACTCCGAGGCCCAGCTCCCGCAGCTTGACGAGGAGGATGAAGGTTTTGTCGGGCGGCATCCGGAAGATCGTGCGCACCGCCTGCGCCGTTGTCGAGAGCCAGCCGAGCACGGTCGCGAGCAGGCCGACCAGTGCGATGACGCCGGACCAGCCGAAGACCCTGGCGTCGGCGAGGACGCTCGGGTCGATCACGCCTTCCTCGCCGATCAGCCCGGGGACGGACTGGTTGATGAAGGAGTAGAGCGTCAGCTCGAGGTCGGGATTGGACGTGATCCACAGTCCCGCGATGGAGAAGGTCAGCCAGAGGGCCGCGAAGGTCGCGAAGATGGCCTGGTAGGACATGCCGCCGGCCAGGATGCCGCCGCCGCTTTCCCCGAACCGGGTGAAGACCCGCACCGGGCGCGAGCGCATGACCCGCGCGATGAGGGTCTTGGTCCGGTCGATCGCCGTGGGAGTATTCACCCGCTCAGCCTAAGCGGCAGCCGGGCGACGGAGAAAGCGAAAGGCCGGTCTCGCCACGACGAAAGGTCGTGACAAGACCGGCCAGGGTTTGGACCGGCTACACGGTGCCGCGGAGCATGGCCTGCTTGACCTCGGAGATGGCCTGCGTGACCTGGATCCCGCGGGGGCAGGCCTCGGTGCAGTTGAAGGTCGTGCGGCAGCGCCACACGCCTTCCTTGTCATTCAGGATGTCGAGGCGTACGGCGGCGTTGTCGTCGCGCGAGTCGAAGATGAAGCGGTGCGCGTTGACGATCGCGGCCGGACCGAAGTACTGTCCGTCGGTCCAGAACACCGGGCAGCTCGACGTGCATGCGGCGCAGAGGATGCACTTCGTCGTGTCATCGAAGCGTTCGCGCTGGGCGACGGTCTGGATCCGCTCCTTGCCGTCGGTGGGGGCGTTGTTCGCCACCAGGAACGGCTGCACGGCACGGAACGATTCGAAGAACGGCTCCATGTCCACGATCAGGTCCTTCTCCAGCGGCAGGCCCTTGATCGCCTCCACGTACACCGGCTTGGTGATGTCGAGGTCCTTGATCAGGGTCTTGCAGGCCAGGCGGTTGCGGCCGTTGATGCGCATGGCGTCCGAGCCGCAGATGCCGTGCGCACAGGAGCGGCGGAAGCTCAGTGAGCCGTCCTGCTCCCACTTGATCTTGTGCAGAGCGTCGAGTACGCGGTCCGTCGGGTACATCTGCACGTCGAAGTCGTCCCAGTGCGGTTCGTCGTCGACCTCCGGGTTGTACCGGCGGATGATCAGGGTCACGGTGAAGGACTGGATTTCCTCCGGCACGACCGGGGCACTCGCCGTTGTCGGTGCGGTAGCGGTTGCGGTTGCGGTACTCAACTCAGTACTTCCTTTCCATCGGCTGGTAGCGCGTGATGGTGACCGGCTTCCAGTCGAGCGCAATGTGGTCGGCGGCGTCGGCGGAGAGCGGGTCTCCGGTCAGGTAGGCCATGGTGTGCACGAGGTAGTTGGCGTCGTCGCGCAGGGGGAAGTCGTCGCGCATGTGCCCGCCGCGGCTCTCCTTGCGGTTGCGTGCGGAGAACACGACGACCTCGGCCAGGTCGAGCAGGAAGCCGAGTTCGACGGCCTCGAGAAGGTCGGTGTTGAACCGGCGGCCCTTGTCCTGCACGCCGATGTTCTTGTACCGCTCGCGCAGGCCGTGGATCACGTTGGTGACGTCGGAGAGCGACTCGTCGGTGCGGAACACCTGCGCCTTGGCGTCCATCGTCTCCTGCAGCTCCTTGCGGAGCACTGCGATGCGCTCGGTTCCGGTCGAGGTGCGGATGCCCTCCAGCAGCTCCCGCACACCCCGGGCCGGGTCGGTCGGCAGCGGCGTGAACTCGGCCGTCGCGACATAGGCGACGGCGTTGTTGCCGGCCCGCTTGCCGAAGACGTTGATGTCGAGCAACGAGTTGGTGCCGAGGCGGTTGGAGCCGTGCACGGACACGCAGGCGCATTCGCCGGCCGCGTAGAGGCCGGGCACGACGGTCGTGTTGTTGCGCAGCACCTCCGCGTTCACGTTGGTGGGGATGCCGCCCATCGCGTAGTGCGCGGTGGGCATGACCGGCACCGGCTCGGTGACCGGGTCGACGCCCAGGTAGGTGCGGGCGAACTCGGTGATGTCGGGCAGCTTGGTCTCGAGCACCTCGGCACCGAGGTGGGTGCAGTCGAGGTACAGGTAGTCCTTGTTCGGACCGGCACCGCGGCCTTCCGCGACCTCCTTGACCATGCAACGGGCGATGATGTCCCGCGGGGCGAGGTCCTTGATGGTGGGCGCGTAGCGCTCCATGAACCGTTCGCCGGCCGCGTTGCGGAGGATGGCGCCCTCGCCGCGCGCGCCCTCGGTGAGCAGGATGCCGAGGCCCGCCAGTCCGGTCGGGTGGAACTGGAAGAACTCCATGTCCTCGAGCGGCAGGCCCTTGCGCCACACGATGCCCACGCCGTCACCGGTCAGGGTGTGAGCGTTGGAGGTGGTCTTGTAGATCTTGCCGAACCCGCCGGTGGCGAAGATGAACGCCTTCGCCTGAAAGACGTGCAGTTCGCCGGTGGACAGGTCGTAGGCGACGACGGCCGAGGGCTGGTCGACCCCGTCGACCGGTGTCATGACCAGGTCGAGCACGTAGAACTCGTTGAAGAAGTTGATGCCGCGTTTGACGCAGTTCTGGTAGAGCGTCTGCAGGATCATGTGGCCGGTGCGGTCGGCGGCGTAGCAGGCACGCCGTACCGGCGCCTTGCCGTGGTCGCTGGTGTGGCCGCCGAACCGGCGCTGGTCGATCTTGCCCTCCGGCGTTCGGTTGAAGGGCAGGCCCATGTTCTCGAGGTCGATGACCGCGTCGATGGCTTCCTTGGCGAGGATCTCGGCCGCGTCCTGATCCACCAGGTAGTCGCCACCCTTGACCGTGTCGAAGGTGTGCCATTCCCAGTTGTCTTCTTCGACGTTGGCGAGGGCCGCGGCCATCCCGCCCTGCGCCGCACCCGTGTGCGAGCGCGTCGGGTACAGCTTGGAGATTACGGCCGTGCTGGCGCCGGAGCCGGCTTCGATGGCGGCACGCATACCGGCACCCCCGGCTCCCACGATGACGATGTCGAACTTGTGGTAGTGCACACCGTCGACGACGGTGGACTCTGAGGGCGCGGTTAAAGCATCCGTAGTCATATGGGTGTTTGCAGCTCCTAAATGGCCGAGCAGAACGAGGGAAGAAGATCGGCGGGCGAACCGGCCGGGCAGGGATCGAACGTGAAGACCACGAGCGTGCCGAGCACGATCAGGATCACGACGGCCGCCAGGATGGCGGACTTCAGGATGCCGCGGGTCAGACGCTGAGTGGCGTAGTCGTTGACCAGTGTGCGCATGCCGTTGCCGCCGTGGATCAGGGCGAGCCAGAGCATGAGAACGTCCCAGACCATCCAGAACGGGGTGGTCAGCTTGCCGGCGACGAAAGCGAAGTTGAGGGCGCTGACGCCCTCGCCGACCATCAGGTTGACGAAGAGGTGGCCGAAGATGAGCACGACCAGCACGACGCCGGAGACGCGCATGTAGATCCAGCCCCACTTCTCCCAGTTCACGCCGCGGGAGCGCGGCGCGCGAGAGTAGGGGCTTCGGGGAGCTTCGATTGTGGATGTCATGGCTCTCCCCGTTCTAGTGGCTGAACACGTTGATCAGGTGGCGCGGCACGAAAGCGAGCATCGTTACCACCCACAGGGCGATCACGACGTAGAACATGGCCTTCTGATACTTGGCGTTCCAGAAGTCGATCAGGATGATCCGAATCCCGTTGAAGGCGTGGAACACGATGGCCGCGACGAGCGCGGTTTCGCCGAGGCCCATGATCGGCGTCTGATAGCTGCTGATGACCGCGTTGTAGGCCTCCGGGCTGACGCGCACCAGCGCGGTGTCCAAGATGTGAACCAGCAAGAAGAAGAAGATCGCAACACCCGTAATGCGGTGGAGGACCCACGACCACATGCCCTCACGGCCCCGATACAGGGTTCCGGCGGGGCGACGTGATGTCGTCTTCTGCTGGGATGTCAGTGTCGCTGCCTGCTCTGGCATGACCAACCCTCCCTGGCTGAGTAACGGCCTCGACGAATCAGGCCGACAATGCGCCGTGCGCACGTGAATCAATCATAAGTGTCTCTGTGCCGAGATAAAACGCGAATGTCCGGCTAGCGCTGCATTGACAGCGGAACCGCAACCATGGCGCGAACGGCGGCTCGTTCGTCGACGACCTGCTCGTAATGCGCCAGCAGCGCGCCGCACACGTTTTCCCAGGATCGACCGAGCACGCTCCGGCGTCCCGCCTCGCCCATCCGCCGCCGCAACGCAGGGTCCAGAACCAGCCGGGCGACGCAGCGGCGCAGGTCGCTCTCGTCGTCCGGAACGAAGAGGAAGCCGTTTTCACCGTGGCTGACCAGGTCGATCGGGCCGCCGGCCCGCGGTGCGACGACCGGCAGCCCGGCGGCGTGCGCCTCCTGCAGGGTCTGGCCGAAGGTCTCCTCGGTGCCCGCGTGCAGGAACAGGTCGAAGCTCGCGTAGGCCCGGGCGAGATCCGCCCCGTCCAGGCGGCCGAGCCAGGTCACCGGCATCCCGGCGAGCTCCCGCTCGAGTGCCGGCCGCGACGGGCCGTCGCCGACGAGGGCGAGACGGATGCCCGGCAGCCCGCGCAGGGCCCGGAACCTCTCCACCTGCTTCTCCGGCGCCAGGCGGCCGACGTAGCCCACAACGACCTCCCCGTTCGGGGCCAGCCGGCTCCGCAGCGCCGACGCCTCCGGGTCGGATCTCCGGTTGGGGTGGTAGCCGACCAGGTCGACGCCGCGGGTCCAGTGCGCCAGCCGCCGCAGGCCGATGCGGCGCAGGTCCGCCATCGACGCGGAGGAGGGAGCCAGGGTGAGATCGGCTCCCTCGTGCACCCACTTGACGAAACGCCAGGCGGACTGCGCGGCCGGGCCGAGCCGGTTGCGGCGGGCGTAACCGGCGACATCCGTCTGGAAAACGGCGACGCTGGGGACGTCCTGCCGGTTCGCGGCCGCGATGCCCTGGGCGCCGAGCAGGAACGGAGACGCCGCGTGCAGCACGTCCGGGGCGAAATCGGCCAGCAGCCGGTGCACCTGCGGGCTGGGCATTCCCACCGGGAACTGCCGGTAGCGTGCCGCGGGAACACCGTGCACGGGGAACCCGGCGTACTCGGCCGGGGCGCCGGCCGGGGCGATGACCATCGCGTCGTGGCCCGTGCGGGAAAGATGTTCGAGCACCTTGCACACGCTCGTGGTGACTCCGCTGACCGTAGGCAGAAAACTTTCGGTGATGAGTGCAACCCTCATGAGGGTGAGCGTAGGCACGCCCTCCGGCGGGCAGGTGAACGCACCGTGAACGGCGTGGGCCGGGCGGTAGTCTGGCCGAATGCTGCCTTCCACGGAACCACTCGATCGTTTCTACAGCGTGATTCCCGCCGGTGGGATCGGATCCCGGCTGTGGCCGCTGTCCCGCGCCGACGCCCCCAAATTCCTGCACGACCTGACCGGCTCCGGCCAGACCCTGCTCCGGGCCACCTGGGATCGCCTCGCACCTCTGTCCGGCGAGCAGCGCATTATGGTGGTCACCGGCCGCGCGCATCGCGCCGCTGTCGAGGAGCAGCTCCCCGAGCTCGCCGACCTGAACGTGGTGCTCGAAAGCGAGCCGCGCGAGTCCACCGCCGCCATCGGCCTGGCCGCGGCGATTCTGGAGAAACGCGAACCGGGCGTCATCATCGGCTCCTTCGCCGCCGACCACGTGATCAAGGGACACCACCTGTTCCGCCAGGCGGTCGCCGAGGCCGTGCGCGCCGCCGACGCCGGCTACATCGCCACCATCGGCATCCAGCCCACGGAGCCGGCCGTCGGCTTCGGCTATATCAAGACCGCCGGCGCGCTGCACATTGCAGGCGCCGCCAGCGCGCTGTCGGTGGACTCCTTCGTGGAGAAGCCCGACCTTGCCACCGCCCAGGACTACCTGGCCAACGGCACTTATTTCTGGAATGCGGGCATGTTCATCGCCCGCGCCGACCGCCTGCTCGAAGAGATCGGGGCGTCCGAGCCCGAACTTCTCGCCGGGCTGCTCGCACTGGCCGAGGCCTGGGATACCCCGCGCCGCGGCGCCGTGGTCGACCGCGTCTGGCCCCGCCTGAAAAAGATCGCGATCGACTACTCGGTCGCCGAACCGGCGGCCGCCCGCGGCAAGCTCGCCGTGATCCCCGGTCAGTTCGACTGGGACGACGTGGGTGACTTCGCATCGATCGCGAAAATCCACGCCAACGGCCGCAAGCGCGATCTCGCCATCCTCGGCGACGGTGCCCGGGTGCTTGCCGACTCCTCGAGCGGGATCGTGGTCAGCCACACCGGGCGCATGATCGCCCTGATCGGCGTCGAGGACATCGTCGTGGTCGACACCCCGGACGCCCTCCTCATCACTACCAGCGCCAACGCGCAGAAGGTCAAGGCCGTCGTCGACGCGCTGAAGCTGTCCGGCAGCAACGACGTGCTCTAAGGGCATAAAACCCCCCGATCGAGGGCATTTTCGGGCCCGATTCGGCCGGGGCGTCCGGCAGGCTTTCCGTGGACCAGTATCGCGTCTTGATAACCTTTCGCCCACGGGCCCGTTTTGCTCCTCTGAGCAGAGAATCATTCGATAGCGTGTAACCCAACACAGCCCCTTGCGAACCCGCGCCGGGCGACCATTGGAGGTCATTTTGACAATCATGAAACGACGGGTCGCATTCAGCGGCCTTGCCACGCTGGGCGTCGTGGCCCTTCTCGCGGCCTGTGCGCCGGCGCCGACCGATGAGGGAACCGCTGGTGGCGGTGCCGAATCCGACTACCTGCCCTGCATCGTCTCCGACTTCGGCGGCTTCGACGACAAGTCCTTCAACCAGTCCAGCTTCGAGGGCATCACCAAGGCCTCCGACGACCTCGGCATCGAATTCCAGCAGGCCGAGTCCAAGTCGGAAGACCAGTACGGCCCGAACGTCTCCAGCATGGTCGACCAGGGTTGCGACTTCGTCCTCACCGTCGGTTTCGCCCTCTCCAACGCCACCCGCGATGCCGCCCAGGCCGCTCCCGACACCAACTTCGCGCTGATCGACTCCGCGCTCTCCAATGACGACTTCAGCCCGCTGACGCTCGACAACGTGAAGCCGGTGCTGTACGACACGGCGCAGGCCGCGTTCCTGGCCGGCTACCTGGCCGCGGGCACCACCAAAACCGGAGTCGTCGGCACCTACGGCGGACTCCAGTTCCCGTCGGTCACCATCTTCATGGACGGCTTTGTCGACGGCGTCGCGTACCACAACGAGAAGAAGGGCACCGACGTCACCGTCAGCGGCTGGGACAAGGCCACCCAGACCGGCCTGTTCGCCGGTGGCTTCGACGACATCAACCAGGGCAAGGCGCTCAGCACCACCCTGATCGATGCCGGCGCTGACATCATCCTCCCGGTTGCCGGACCGCTCTTCCAGGGCACCGCGCAGGCCATTCAGGACTCCGGCAAGGACGTCGCCATCATCGGTGTCGACAGCGACCTGTTCGAGACCACGCCCGAGTTCGCTTCGCTGTACCTCACCTCGGTGCTCAAGCAGATGACGGATGCCACCGAGCAGATCATCCTCGACGACGCTGAGGGTGACTTCTCGTCCACCCCCTACGTCGGCACGCTCGAGAACGAGGGCGTCGACATCGCCCCGCTCCACGACTGGGAGTCCAAGGTCGACCCCGCGGTCATGACCGAGATCGAGGCCATCAAGGCCGACATCATCAGCGGCGCTCTCAAGGTTGAGTCGCCCGCGACCCCGAAGTAGCACCGAAACAGCACTCAGACGCAGTCGGGGAGGCACGCATCATGCGGGCCTCCCCTCCTGCGTTAGTGGGCGGATGTCGCAGGCCGTGATGCCTGCACACCCGAGCGAACCGTGCCACCCCGCCAACATATGAGCAAGAGCGTCAACTTTCGCTCGCCACTGAATAGAATCGACGACATGAAGCTCGAACTTCGAGGCATTACGAAGCGATTCGGTGCCCTGGTCGCGAATGACCACATTGACCTCACCGTCGAGGCCGGAGAAATCCACGCACTGCTCGGCGAAAACGGCGCGGGGAAATCCACCCTGATGAACGTTCTTTACGGCCTGTACCGGGCCGAAGAGGGCGATATCCTCCTCGACGACGTGGTGCAGCACTTCAGCGGCCCCGGCGACGCCATGGCCGCCGGCATCGGCATGGTGCACCAGCACTTCATGCTCATCCCGGTGTTCACCGTCGCCGAGAACGTCATGCTCGGGCATGAGGAGACCAAGGCCGGCGGTCGCCTCGACCTGCCCGCGGCCCGCAAGCACGTGCGCGAGATCTCCCGGCGGTTCGGGTTCGACGTCGACCCGGATGCGCTCGTCGAAGACCTCCCCGTCGGCGTGCAGCAGCGGGTCGAGATCATCAAGGCGCTCTCGCGCGACGCGAAGGTGCTCGTCTTCGACGAGCCCACCGCCGTGCTCACGCCGCAGGAGACCGACGAGCTGATGGTCATCATGCGCCAGCTCAAGGCGAGCGGCACCTCCATCGTGTTCATCACGCACAAGCTGCGCGAGGTGCGCGAGGTCGCCGACCGGATCACCGTCATCCGTCTGGGCAAGGTCGTCGGCGAGGCGTCCCCGACCGCGAGCAACGTCGAGCTGGCCACCCAGATGGTCGGCCGTGCGGTCGACCTCACCGTGGACAAGTCCCCGGCACTGCCCGGTGAGGCGGTTCTGTCGGTGAAGAACCTCACCGTGCTCGACCCGCACGGCCAGATCCTGGTCAACAACGTCAGCTTCGAGGTGCACAAGGGCGAGATCCTGGCCATCGCCGGGGTACAGGGAAACGGCCAGACCGAACTCACCGAGGCGATGATGGGGCTCCAATCGCGGGTCTCCGGGGAGATCACCCTCGACGGCAAGTCGCTGCGCGGGCATTCGGTGCGCCAGGTACTCGACGCCGGAGTCGGATTCGTGCCGGAAGACCGCAACGAAGACGGACTGGTCGGTGAGTTCACCATCGCCGAGAACCTGATGCTCGACCGCTCGAACGCGCTCCCCTTCGTCAAACGGTGGAACGTGCAGCGGGCCGTCCTCGCCGCGTTCGCCGAAAAAAAAGTCACAGAGTTCGACGTGCGCGCCCAGGGCATCGAGACCCCGGTCGGCAAGCTCTCCGGCGGCAACCAGCAGAAGGTCGTGCTCGCCCGCGAGCTCGGCCGCGATCTGCGCCTCTTCGTCGCCGCCCAGCCCACCCGCGGGCTGGACGTCGGCTCGGTGGAGTTCGTCCACGAACGCATCGTGGCCACCCGGGATGCCGGCACGCCCGTGATCGTCATCTCGACAGAGCTCGACGAGGTGGCAGCCCTCGCGGACCGGATCATGGTCATGTACCGCGGTCGCATCGTCGGCATCGTCCCCGGTGACACGCCGCGCGCCGTACTCGGTTTGATGATGGCCGGCGAAACGCCCGCCGGAGAAGGAGCTGCCGCGTGAGCGCGACACAGGGTCCCACGACCACGTCAGGAACGCCGTCAAGCCCGGCCCCCGAACAGCCGTCCCGCTGGAACCAGGCGTTCCGCGAGATCACCACCGGCAACGCGATCATCTCCGTGCTCGCCGTCGTGCTCGCGCTCTTCGTCGGCGGCATCATGATCGCCTTCACCAACGAGGGTGTTCAGGAAGCCGCAGGCTACTTCTTCTCCCGGCCCGGCGACCTGCTGCGGGAAGTCTGGTACTCCGTGTCCGGCGCCTACTCGGCCCTGTTCCAGGGGTCGGTCTACAACTTCCGTCGGCCGAGCTTCGCCGCTGGCATCAAGCCGCTCACCGAGACGCTCACCTTCGCGACCCCGCTGATCATGGCGGGGCTCGGCGTGGCGCTGGGCTTCCGGGTGGGCATGTTCAACATCGGTGGTCGCGGCCAGATGCTGATCGCCGCCGCCCTCGGCGGCTGGGTCGGTTTCGCCGTCGACCTGCCCTACGGCCTGCACATGGTCGCGGCCCTCGTGGCCGGCGTGCTCGGTGGCGCCCTCTGGGGTGGGATCGTGGGTCTGCTCAAGGCCCGCACCGGCGCCCATGAGGTGATCACCACGATCATGCTCAACTACGTCGCGTTCTACCTGGTCAGCTACCTGCTGCGCGAGGGCTTCCTGAAGACCCCCGGATCGAACAACCCGAAGAGCCCGGCGACGAAGGTCACCGCGGTCTTCCCGGACCTTCTCGGCTCGACGTACTCGCTGCACTTCGGCTTCATCCTGGCCATCGCCGCCACGGTTTTCACCTGGTGGCTGCTGTCCCGGTCGAACCTGGGCTTCCAGTTCCGGGCCGTGGGACTGAACCCCCACGCGGCGCGCGTCGCCGGCATCAGCGTCAAGCGCATCTACGTCTACGCGATGCTGTTCTCGGGCGGACTGATCGGCCTGGCCGGCATCAACCAGGTGCTCGGCACCACGACCAGCGGTTTCGGCGCCGGACTCGACTCCGGCATCGGCTTCGATGCGATCACGGTCGCGCTGCTGGGCCGTTCCAAGCCCTGGGGTGTGTTCGCCGCGGGCATCCTGTTCGGCGCGTTCAAGGCCGGCGGTTTCTCGATGCAGGCGGCGGAGGGTGTGCCGATCGACATCGTGCTCGTCGTGCAGTCACTGATCGTGCTTTTCATCGCGGCTCCGCCTCTCGTGCGGGCCATCTTCCGACTGCCGGCCCCGGGCTCCGCGCCCCGCCGGGCACTGCCCAACGTTTCCCAGGAGGTGGCTGCACAGTGAGCACCGTTGCCCCGGCCGTCCAGCCCGTATCATCCACCGCCGACGATCGCCCCGACTTCGAAATCGTGAAGAGTTGGAAGTCGCCCATCGCCCTGGCGATCTTCACCGTCGTCGCCTTCGCGCTCTTCGTGGCCTTCGGCCGCGAGGGGGTCAGCACCATGCGGCTCTCCACCTCGAGCGACCTGATCCAGCTTTCCGATCTCCTGCTGCCCACCCGGCTGACCGGCATCGTCATCAGTGTGCTGCTGCTGTTGATCACGGGCGTGAGCGTGTGGCTGGTGCAGTCCAGGCGTCAGGTGCCGATCTGGCTGATCTCCGTCTACGCGGTGCTCTTCCTGATCGGATTCCTGGTCTGGGCTGCCGCCGGCGAGTCCATCCCGGTGCCCGGGCTGCTGTTCGGCTCGCTCAGTTTGGCCGTACCGCTGATTTTCGGCGCCCTCGGCGGTGTCATCTCCGAACGGGTCGGCGTGGTCAACATCGCCATCGAGGGGCAACTGCTCGCCGGGGCGTTCACCTCGGCCATGGTGGCGTCCCTGACCAACCAGCCCATCCTCGGCCTCGTCGCGGCCATGCTCGCCGGCGTGCTCGTTTCGATGGTGCTCGCCTCGTTCTCGATCAAGTACTTCGTCGACCAGGTCATCGTCGGTGTCGTGCTCAACGTTCTCGTGATCGGCGTCACCGGTTTCCTTTACTCCCAGGTGATGGCGCCCAACGCGGCCCTGCTCAACCAGCCGCCTCGATTCGAGCGGATCAACATCCCGCTGCTCAGCGAGATCCCGATCATCGGGCCGGTCTTGTTCCGGCAGACCCTGATCGTCTACATCATGTACGTGGCCGTCGCCTTGGTGTACTACGGCATCTTCCACACCCGGTGGGGCCTGCGCCTCCGCAGCGTGGGTGAGCACCCCCAGGCGGCAGACACCGTCGGCATCAACGTCGGCCGCACCCGGTTCTGGAATGTGTCGCTCGCCGGCGCGATCGTCGGCCTCGGCGGCGCCTACTTCACCCTCGGTTCGGTGGGCGCATTCGGCAAGGAGATGACCGCCGGAGCCGGCTTCATCGCGCTGGCCGCCGTGATCTTCGGCCGTTGGGATCCGATCCGGGCCACGCTGGCCGCCCTCCTGTTCGGGTTCGCGACCAACTTGCAGAATGTGCTCAGTGTCATCGGCTCGCCGGTGCCGAGCGAGTTCATGCTCATGCTGCCGTACCTGATCACCATCGCCGCCGTTGCCGGGTTCGTCGGAACGTCGCGGGGACCGGCGGCATCCGGCAAGCCCTACATCAAATCGTGACCGGCGTAAGCCATGGCGCCTCGCCAGCGGCCGGCGACATCGACTGGGCCGCGCTGCGGGAGGCCGCGACGACGGCGATGGCCCAGGCCTATGTGCCGTACTCGAAGTTCCCGGTCGGCGCCGCGGCGCAGGTCACCGACGGTCGTGTGATCAGCGGATGCAACGTGGAAAACGCCTCCTACGGGCTCACCCTCTGCGCCGAATGCGCCCTCGTCTCCGTGCTGCACCTGACCGGGGGAGGCCAGCTCGTCGCGTTCACCTGCGTCGACGGCAACGGCCGAACGCTGATGCCCTGCGGCCGCTGCCGTCAGCTGTTGTACGAACATTCCGCGCCCGGCATGCTGCTGGAGACCGTGTCGGGTGTGCGCACCATCGATGAAGTGCTGCCGGACGCCTTCGGGCCGAGGCAGCTCGCCGAATATCAGGAAGAGTAGCTGTGAGCACCAACGAGAACCGTATCGAGGCCTTCGACGCCGTGGACCTGATCCATGCCAAGCGTGATCGGGGCGAGCTCAGCACGCCGCAGATCGACTGGCTGATCGACGCGTACACGCGCGGTTACGTCGGCGACGAGCAGATGGCCGCCATGACCATGGCGATCTTCCTGAACGGCATGAACCGTCGGGAGATCAAGGATCTCACCATGGCGATGCTCAACAGCGGCGAGCGGATGAGCTTCGCCGGACTCGGCAAGCCGACCACCGACAAGCACTCCACCGGCGGCGTCGGCGACAAGATCACCCTGCCGCTGATGCCACTCGTGGCGGTCTTCGGTGCGGCCGTGCCGCAGCTGTCCGGCCGCGGCCTCGGCCACACTGGCGGCACCCTCGACAAGCTCGAATCCATCCCCGGCTGGCGTGCGCACCTCACCAACGAGGAGATGTTCGCGCAGCTGCAGGAATTCGGCGGCGTGATCTGCGCCGCCGGCGGCGGTCTGGCCCCGGCCGACGGCAAGCTCTACGCGCTGCGCGACATCACCGGCACCGTCGAGGCGATCCCGCTGATCGCGTCGTCGATCATGTCGAAGAAGATCGCGGAGGGCACCGGCGCCCTCGTCCTGGACGTGAAGTTCGGGTCGGGTGCGTTCCTGAAAGACATCGAACGGTCCCGGGAGCTCGCCCGCACCATGGTGGCCCTCGGCGAGGACGCCGGCGTGGCGACATCCGCTCTGCTCACCAACATGAACGTGCCGCTCGGGCTCGCGATCGGAAACGCCAACGAGGTTCGTGAATCGGTCGAGGTTCTCGCCGGCGGCGGGCCGGCGGATGTCGTCGAGCTCACCGTGGCCCTGGCCCGGGAGATGCTCGCTCTGGTGGGCATCACCGACGTCGACGTGGAATCCGCCCTCATCGACGGGCGCGCCATGGACAAGTGGCGCGACGTGATCCGTGCCCAGGGCGGCGATCCCGACGCCCCGCTGCCCGTGGCCCGCGAGACCCACGTCGTCACCGCCCTGCGCGACGGTGTTCTCGTCGAGCAGCAGGCGCTGCCATTCGGCATCGGCGCCTGGCGCCTCGGCGCCGGCCGCGCCCGCAAGCAGGATCCGGTGCAGCACGCCGCCGGCATCGATCTGCACGCCAAGCCCGGCGATACCGTGCGCGCCGGTCAGCCCCTGTTCACCCTCAGCGCCGACGAGCCCGAGCGCTTCGTGCGGGCACTGGAGGCTGTGGACGGCGCATATCGCATCGGAGACCCCGGCGAGCCCGTGCAGGACGGCGGCCCGTTGATCGCCGAGCGCATCGGCCGCTGAACCGCCCGGCCGGTCTCGGCCCGTGCATCTGAACGGATGTGCGGGCCGGCTCGGCCCAGCAGTGTGACTCTCAGCACCCAGCCGGTAGATTAGGGGGGTGAACACGAGCCCTGAGGACTACCTGCTGCCCGGTGCCGGCACGAGCATCAACGCACTGCCGAAGATCTCCCTGCATGACCACCTCGACGGCGGCCTGCGCCCGCAGACCATCATCGAGCTGGCCGACGCGGTCGGGCTGGCGCTGCCGGCGACGGATGCCCGATCGCTCGGGTCCTGGTTCAGCACCCAGGCCGACTCCGGCACCCTGGTCGACTACCTGAAGACTTTCGACGTCACCGTCGGCGTGATGCAGACCCGCGAAGGCCTGGTGCGCGTGGCCCGCGAGTTCGTGGAGGACCTCGCCGCCGACGGCGTGATCTACGGGGAGATCCGCTGGGCCCCCGAGCAGCACCTGGCCCGCGGCCTCACCCTCGACCAGAGCGTCGAGGCGGTGCAGGAGGGCATCGAGGCCGGCATCGCGCTGGTCGCGGGCGCCGGGTCCCGCATTCGGATCGGCCAGCTGATCACGGCCATGAGGCATGCCGAGCGCAGCCTGGAGATCGCGGAACTCGCCGTGCGGCATCGTTCCATCGGGGTTGTCGGCTTCGACATCGCCGGGGCCGAACTGGGGTTCCCGGCCCACCACCACCGGGACGCGTTCGACTTCCTCGCGAAGGCCTTCCTGCCCGTCACCGTGCATGCGGGCGAGGCTGACGGGTTGGAGAGCATCCGCGGGGCGCTCTACGACGGCCGGGCATTGCGCCTGGGCCACGGCGTGCGCCTTGCCGAGGACATCGTGATCGGCCGCGAAGACGCGGAGAACACCTACGTCACGCTCGGCCCGGTGGCGCAGTGGGCGCGCGACCGCGAAATCGCCCTCGAGCTCAGCCCGTCGTCCAACCTGCAGACCGGCGCAATCGCCGCGTGGGGCGCGGACCTGCTCGACCACCCCTTCGACCTGCTCTACCAGCTGGGCTTCCGGGTCACGGTCAACACCGACAACCGCCTGATGAGCAGCACCACCCTGACCCAGGAACTCGCGCTGCTCAGCGACGCGTTCGGCTACGACATCGACGACCTCGAGGTCTTCCAGCTCAACGCGGCGCAGGCCGCGTTCCTTCCGCTCGACGAACGCGAAGAGCTGGCGGACGCCATCGTCGCCGGTTTCGAAAGCGCCTGAGCGACTCGCGAAAGCCGACCCCCTACCCCGTGAAAGTTCCCATGCCCCTTCCGCCCCTGCCCCTTGAAGCCATCGCGATCGGCGTCCAGGTCGACGACTGGCGCGGCGCGGTGGCCGCCGCCGGTGACGCCCTCGAGCGCTCCGGCGCCACCGCCCCCGAATACACGAAGCGAATGATCGCCGTCATCGAGGAATTCGGTGCCTACGTGGTCATCGCGCCCGGGCTGGCGCTCGCGCACGCCCGACCCGGACCCGATGTGCACACCGAGGGTCTCAGCATCGTGACCCTGGCCGACCCGGTGGCGTTCGGACATCCGCACAACGACCCGGTCAGCGTGGTGCTCGGGCTCGCCGTCACCAGCTCCGACGAGCACGTGCTGCTCGTGGCCGAGCTGGCCAACGTCTTCAACGACGCGCACGTCATCCCCTCGCTCGCCGCGGCCACGGATGCCGACGCCATCCGTGCCCTGCTCGGCGTGCCGACCGCAACCGAGGAGCCCTCATGAAGATCGTCGCACTCTGCGGGGTGGGAGTGGGAACCTCCGCCATCCTCAAAATCAACGCCGAGCGCGCGCTCAAACGCCTCGATATCGAGGCTTTCGTCACGGCCACCGACATCGCCGGGGTGAGCACGGTCGGGGCGGATGCCCAGGTCATCCTGACCTCGTCGGAGCTGGTCGACGCCATCGGCAAGACCAATGCCGATATCGTCGTGATCGACAACTACTTCGATGTGGACGAGCTCACCGCCAAGCTGGAGACCGCCCTGGGCTGACGCCCTCGCGGCGGTGCGCTGCAGCTGCGCCCTTGCGCGCGTGGCACGCCACCCGCGCAGCGGCGCAACACCCGCGCGCCGTGCGAACGGATGCTGCACCGCGTTTCGCGGGTCTAGGCGATCAGCACGCGCATACCCCGGTCGAGCTCGGCCAGGGTTGCCTCCGCGGCGGCCCGGCGTTCGGCGACCGTGCCGACGGAACTGCTGGTGTCGAGGTAGACCTTGAGCTTGGGCTCGGTGCCGCTCGGGCGCACCATGACGCGGGAGCCGTCGGTCAGCCGGATGCGCAGCACGTCGCTGGGCGGCAGGCCGTTGAAGCCCTCGGAGAGGTCGTCGATGTGGTCGACGGCGATGCTACCGACGAAGGCCGGGGGTGTCTCGCGCAGCCGCGCCATGACCTGCTCGATCTCGGTCAGGTCGGTGACGCGCACCGAGATCTGGCCGGAGGCGAAGTGGCCGAACCGTTCGCTGAAACGGTCGAGGTGCTGGGCGAGGGTGACGCCCTCCGCCTTCAGATTGCTGACCAGGGAGAGCAGCGCCACGGCGGCGGAGATGCCGTCTTTGTCGCGCACGGTTTCGGGGTTCACGAGGTAGCCGAGGGCCTCCTCGAAGCCGAAGATCAGGTCGGGCGCGCGCGACACCCACTTGAAGCCGGTGAGGGTGTCGGTGAACCGCAGCCCGTAAGCCTTCGCCACGGCCTCCAGCGCCGGGGTGGAGACGATGGAGCACGCGAGGGTGCCGGTGGCACCGCCGTCACCGGTGGCGCTTGCGGCCAGTTCCGCGGCTCGCCAGCCGAGGATCGCCCCGACCTCGTTGCCGCTGAGGCGCCGGTACCCGTCGGGGGACCCCTCCTGCGGGATGGCGATCGCAAGGCGGTCGGCGTCGGGGTCGTTGGCGATGATCAGCTCGGCGCCGGTCTCACGGGCCGTTTCATAGGCGAGGTCCATCGCGCCGGGTTCTTCGGGGTTGGGGAAGGAGACCGTGGGGAAGGCGGCATCCGGGGCGATCTGGGCGTCGACGAGCGTGGGCAGGTCGAAGCCGGCGGCTTCAAACACCCGGCGGGTGGTGTCCCAGCCGACGCCGTGCAGGGCCGTGTAAACCGTGTTGACCTGTGCGAGGGGCCGGCGGGCGAGACCTGCCGTCGCGTCGATGTAGGCCTGCACGATCGACTCGGGCGCCGTCTCGTAGGGTGCCCGGGGCAGGTCGGGAACCCGTTCCTCCGCGGCGACGCGCAGGATCTCGGCCGCGATCGCGGCGTCGTCGGGCGAAACGATCTGGGAGCCCTGGTTGGCGCCGCCCAGGTAGACCTTGTAGCCGTTGTCGTTGGGAGGGTTGTGCGAGGCGGTGACCATGATGCCCGCGCCGACGTCGAGGTGGCGCACAGCGAACGCGAGCACGGGGGTCGGTAGCAGGCGGGGGAGCAGGATGGCGCGCACCCCGGCACCGGCCATGATCGCGGCCGAGTCAGTGGCGAAGACCTGCGAGTTCTTACGCCCGTCATAGCCGATGACGACCGAGGGGACCCGGCCCGAGGCGGTGGTCTTCTTCAGGAACGCGGCGAGGCCGGCGGCTGCCTGGCAGACGAGCACGCGGTTCATCCGGTTGGAGCCGGCGGCGATGGCGCCGCGCAGACCCGCCGTGCCGAAGGCGAGGCGCTCGTCGAAGCGGGCGTGCAGCTCCGCGAGTGCGACGGCGTCGCCGTCGCCGGCCCCGCGCAGCAGGAGGCGCAGCTCGGCCTGGGTCTCGGGATCGGGGTCCTGGCTGAGCCAGGCATTGGCCACGGCGATCACGGTCGGCGTGGCAGCAGCGGCCGGAGCGGAGTCGGTGCCGGTATCGCTGCCGCTCACGGCATCCGTGCCGGTGCTGGTGTCTGCGTCGTCGTCGGCGTCGATGGTGTTGATGACCATCGTGTCGGGCAGGACTGTTTCGGTGGTGCCGGTGCCGGTGCCGGCATCGGACGCGGGAGCAGCGTCGGCGTCGGCGGAATGCCGGCCGGTGAGCTGCGGGTCGGTGTTGTCGAGGCTCACAGTGCGGCCACGATCCGGGCGAGGAGCGCGCTGATGACGGGCTCGGCGAGCTTTCCGGCCTCGAGCACCTCCGAGTGGCTGAGCGGGTCCTGCTGGATTCCGGCCGCGAGGTTGGTGATCAGCGACAGACCGAGGATCTCCATGCCCGACTGGCGGGCGGCGATCGCCTCGAGGGCGGTCGACATGCCGACGATGTGGCCACCGATGACCTTGGCCATCTGCACCTCGGCCGGCGTCTCGTAGTGCGGGCCGCGGAACTGGCAGTACACGCCCTCGTCGAGCGACGGGTCGATGGTGCGGGCCAGGTCGCGCAGGCGGCGTGAATAGAGGTCGGTCAGGTCGACGAACGTCGCGCCCTCGAGGGGCGAGTCGGCGGTGAGGTTGATGTGGTCGCTGATCAGCACGGGGGTGCCGGCTTTCCAGGTCTCCCGGATGCCGCCGGCACCGTTGGTGAGGATCATGGTCGTCGCGCCGGTGGCGGCGGCGGTGCGCACGCTGTGCACGACCCGGCGCACACCGTGGCCTTCGTAATAGTGGGTGCGGGCGCCGATGAGGAGGGCGCGCTTGCCGCTGGGCAGCAGCACCGAACGCAGCGTGCCGGCGTGGCCGGCCAGGGCGGGTGCGCTGAAACCGGTGATGTACTGCGCGTCGAGGGTGTGCGTGGTCTCGCCGATGAGATCGGCGGCCTTGCCCCATCCGCTGCCCAGGGTCAGGGCGATGTCGTGGCGGGCTACGCCCGTGGCTTCGGCGATTTCAGAAGCGGCGGTCCGTGCAACATCAAACGGATCGGTCTCTGGCGCGTCAAGCGGATTATTGTCGGTCTTCAGCATCCCCCTACTCTAATTGCCCCCCGATTTCGTACACGGTCCGTTGTCCGAAAGTGGTGGAGATTCTGCATATGAGCAGCCGAAGAGGGGACGGAACGTCAATTTTGGGCAGAATCCCCGTCGAATTGATTCGTCGACGGGGGAGCGGAGCCCCGGGTTTGGCGGCGGGCGCGCCGGGGCAGGAGAATATGAGCATGGCCTACGACTTCGAACGCAAGCAGCGCATCGCTATCCTCGGCGGAGGTCCCGGCGGGTATGAGGCCGCCCTGGCCGGCGCTCAGCAGGGCGCCGAGGTCACCCTGATCGAGCGTGTCGGCATCGGCGGCTCGGCCGTGATCACGGATGTCGTCCCGTCCAAGTCTCTCATCGCGACGGCCGAGGCCACCAACTCGATCCACGACGCGACCGAGCTCGGCGTGCAGCTGTTCGTGCGTGGCGAAAAGGGCAAGCCGGCCCGCCCCGAGGTGGCCATCAACCTCGCCGCGGTCAACAAGCGGCTCCTGGCCCTGGCCCGGCAGCAGTCCGAAGACATGAAGTCCACCCTGATGCGCGCCGGGGTCAACCTGGTGCACGGCCACGGCCGACTGGACGGAACCAGCGGCGTGATCGTGTCCACGGCCGAAGACGGCTCCGGCACGGACTTCGACCGGATCGAGGCCGACACGATCGTCGTCTCCGTCGGGGCAACCCCGCGCATCCTGCCCACCGCGCTCCCCGACGGCGAGCGCATCCTCACCTGGACGCAGCTCTACAACCTGCGGGCCGTACCCGAACACCTCATCGTCGTGGGCTCCGGGGTGACCGGGGCCGAATTCGCCTCCGCCTACTGCGCCCTCGGTGCCAAGGTCACCCTGATTTCCAGCCGGGACCGCGTGCTGCCCGGTGAGGACGCCGACGCCGCGAACGTGGTCGAGAACGTATTCAAGCGCAACGGCATGGTCGTGCTCAGCACGTCCCGCGCCGAGTCCGTCGTGCGCACGGTGGGCGGAGTGCTGGCCACGATGGCCGACGGCCGAACCGTCGAGGGTAGCCACTGCCTGATCGCGGTCGGGTCCGTGCCGAACACGAAGGGCCTCGGCCTCGAGGAAGCCGACGTGCAGCTCACCGACTCCGGTCACATCCGGGTCAACCGGGTCGCGCGCACGTCGATGCCGAACATCTACGCGGCCGGGGACTGCACGACCGAGCTGCCGCTGGCATCCGTCGCCTCGATGATGGGCCGCACGGCCGTGTTCCACGCCATGGGCGACGCGGTCAACCCGATCGAGATTCGAAACGTCGCGGCCAACATCTTCACGCAGCCGGAGATCGCCACGGTCGGCTGGACCCAGAAGCAGATCGAGGACGGCCTCACCCGCGGCAGCATCTATAAGCTCCCGCTCGCTTCGAACCCTCGGGCCAAGATGATGGGCATCAAGGACGGCTTCGTGAAGCTGTTCGCCACCACCACCACCGGCACCGTCATCGGCGGCGTGATCGTGGCCCCCAAGGCCAGCGAACTGATCTTCCCGCTCGCTTTGGCCGTGGAGCACCGGCTCACCGTCGACGAGGTCGCACGAGCGTTCCCGGTCTACCCGTCGCTGACGCATTCGATCACGGATGCCGCCCGCGCCATGCACATCGTGCTCTGACGCCTTCGAGGGACACCACAAACGAAAGAAAACCCAACGCCCTCGTTCAGGGAACGGGGGCGTTGACGTGTCAGCCGGTGACGCGGGTCAGGCGTCCACTGCTTCCACGGCGTCCATGACGGCCATCAGCAGGAAGCCGGAGGCCACGGTCGCGCCGATGATCGCCCCCACGTTGCCGACGATGCCGTCCTTGTGGGCGGTCAGTGGTTGCTCCATCTTCATGGCCTCCAGCACCAGCAGCAGATCGCCCTTGACGACGAGGTCACCCTCGGCCACGGCCAGCTTCACGATGGTCGCCTGCATCGGGGCGTGTACGGCGTCGCCGGTGGCCGAGCTGACGGACGGGGAGCCGCCGCGCCGACGGGGTGCCGGGCCGGCCGTGTTCTCGGAGGCGGCGCCGGGCAGCAGGCGCACCGGCAGACTGACCTCGATCCGTCGCCCCTCCACCTCGACGACGACGTTGTGGCGCTTAGCGGGGCCGGTCAGCACTTCCGGCGAGCCGTTCCACGGCTCGATGTCGTTGACGAACTCGGTCTCGATCCACCGGGTGAAGATCGAGAACGGCGCACCGTTGGCGGGAGCGAACGCGGGGTCGCGCACGATCCGGCGGTGGAACGGCAGCACCGTGGGGAGGCCCGCGACCTCGAACTCGTCCAGGGCCCGGCGGGAACGCTCGAGCGCTTCCTCGCGGGTGGCGCCGGTGACGATGAGCTTGGCGAGAAGAGAGTCGAACGAACCCGAGATGACGTCGCCGGCGGTGACGCCGCTGTCCACGCGCACCCCGGGACCCCCGGAGGGCTTGAAGACGTGCACCGGGCCGGGGGCCGGCATGAAGCCGCGGCCGGCATCCTCGCCGTTGATGCGGAACTCGAAGGAGTGTCCGATCGGCTCCGGGTCGGGGTAGTCGAGACGACCGCCCTCGGCCAGGCGGAACTGCTCGCGCACCAGATCGATTCCGGTCACTTCCTCGGACACGGGATGCTCGACCTGCAGCCGGGTGTTGACCTCCAGGAACGAGACGGTGCCGTCCTGGCCGATCAGGAACTCGCAGGTGCCGGCGCCCACGTAGCCGACCTCGGCGAGGATCGCCTTGGACGCGCGATACATCTCGTTACGCTGCGCGTCGGTCAGGAACGGCGCGGGGGCTTCCTCGACCAGCTTCTGGTGGCGGCGTTGCAGGGAACAGTCGCGGGTGGAGACGACGACGACCGTGCCGGATGCGTCGGCGAGGCACTGGGTCTCGACGTGGCGCGGCTTGTCCAGGTACTTTTCGACGAAGCATTCGCCACGGCCGAACGCGGCAATGGCCTCGCGGGTGGCGGAGTCGAAGAGCTCGGGCACCTCCTCGCGGGTGCGGGCGACCTTGAGGCCGCGGCCGCCGCCGCCGAAGGCCGCCTTGATCGCGACCGGCAGGCCGTGGAGGTCGACGAAATCGAGCACCTCCGCGGCATCCGCCACCGGGTTGAGGGTGCCGGGCGCCATCGGCGCATGCACCTTCTCGGCGACGTGCCGTGCGGAGACCTTGTCGCCGAGCTTCTCAATGGCGTCGGGGGAGGGGCCGATCCAAATCAGGCCGGCCCCGATCACGGCGCGGGCGAAGTCGGCGTTCTCGGCGAGGAACCCGTAGCCGGGGTGCACGGCATCGGCGCCGGACCGTCGGGCGACAGAGAGCAGCTTCTCGATGACGAGGTAGGTGTCGGCGCTCGTGGTTCCGTCGAGACCGTAGGCCTCGTCGGCCAGATGCGAATGCATCGAGTCGCGATCCTGGTCAGCGTAGACGGCAACCGAGGCAATGCCGCTGTCTTTTGCGGCTCGGATCACCCGGACGGCGATTTCGCCCCGGTTTGCGATGAGGACCTTCGTTATTGGGGGCACAGTGCCTTAGCTTATGGGGCAGAGCGACCGGGTTTTTGGTTCTCTCCCACAAAAAGAGGCCGGAGAAAGGTGCGGATGCCTACAAACAGCCTCGAAAACCGGCAATCTGTCAGTCGTCGGTGCGGTTCCACAGGCTCGGCCACGCGTGTCCGAGACCGGTCACCAGCCGGCGTAGCGTCGGCAGCGAGAGCCCGACGACGGTGGACGGATCCCCGCTGATGTGGGTGATGAACGGCGCCCCGAGGCTGTCGATGGTGAAGGCCCCGGCCACGAGCAGAGGCTCGCCGGTGGCAATATAGGCGTCCAGCTCCGCATCCCCGATGTCGTCGGCGAAGGTGACGTCCGCGACGGCGACGGCGCCGACACCGCGCCCGGCCACGCCGGCCGAGTGGTCGATCAGCCAATGGCCCGAATACAGCTGCCCGGTACGGCCGCGCTGCAGGTGCCAGCGTTCGCGCGCCTTCGCGGCGGTGTGCGGCTTGCCGTAGATGACGTCGTCGATCACGAAGACCGAGTCGCCGCCGAGCACGAGGCCGTCGGTGATGTCGCCGCTGTCGGTCAACATGCGGGACACGGCCTCCGCCTTGGCCCGCGCCAGCAACTCCACGACCCGGTGGGGAGTCAGTGGTCCACCGCCCAACCGGGCCGCGTCGGCGGCGACCAGGTCCTCGTCGACGTCGGGCGCGACCGTGACGGGTTCGATCCCCGCGGTGCGCAGCAGCATCAGCCGGGCCGGAGACGTGGACGCCAGGTACAAGCGCATGGGTTTCCTTCGATGGGGGTGCAAGCGGTGTGGGATCATCGAAGGATGGGCACCAGCAATGACATTCAGGCAGATTCGAACGGGCACTCCGCAGAAGTGGGCGCGGAACTCGAACTCGACGTCACCAACGTAGCCCACGGCGGCATCTTCATCGCGAGAAATGAGGGCCGCGTGGTCTTCGTGAGTGACACACTGCCGGGGGAGCGCGTGCGCGCCCGGCTGACCTCGGCCAGCCACAAAAGCTTCTGGCGGGCGGAGACCGTCGAAGTGCTCACCCCGGCACCGGAGCGTCAGCCGCACATCTGGGCCGCCGCCGCCCTCGACCGGGACCCCGTCGACCGCGCCGGCGGCGCCGAGTTCGGCCACATCGAGCTCGGTTTCCAGCGCGAGCTGAAGCGCCAGGTTTTGGCCGACGCCTTGAAACGGATGGCCGGCATCGAGTCCGAGGTCACGGTCGAGCCGGTCCCGGTCGGCCCCAACGCCTCGCCCGGCGACGCCGCCGACGGCACCGGCTGGCGCACCCGCGTGCGCCTGCACGTGGACGAGGACGGCTCTGTCGGCCCCTATGCCGCCCGCTCGCACCGGGTGATCCCGGTCGGTGACCTGCCGCTGGCCGACCGCCTGCTCGAGGCGGCCGCGCCGCTGGACAAAATGTTCCCCGGCGCCGCATCCGTCGACATCGTCGCCCCGAGCCTGGGCACCGTGCAGATCCTGGTGGCGGAGCAGGACGACAAAGGCCGACGCCGGCACACCCCGAAAACGTTGATCCGCGAGGTAGTGGGCGAGCGTGAGTTCCGCCTCGACGCCGCTGGGTTCTGGCAGGTGCACACCAGCGCCGCCGAAACCCTCTACCGCGCGGTGCAGGACACCATCGACGCGGACGCCTTCGACCCCCGGGCCGCGAACCTGGACCTCTACGGCGGGGTCGGCCTGCTCGCCGCCGCCGTGGGAGACCGGTTCGGCAGCACGGTGCGCATGACCAGCGTCGAGAGTGACCCGCAGGCCACGGACTTCGCGGCCGAGAACCTCGCCGAATGGGTGGGGGCCAGCGTGCAGACCTCCCGCGTCGACCGGTTCCTGAACGCGCTCGTGCGCGATTCGAGCGCCGCCGAGAAGGCTCGCCAGTCGGCCGCCACGGTGATTCTCGACCCGCCACGCTCCGGTGCCGGCAAGGAGGTCATCGACCTGCTCGGCGCCGTGGAACCGGCCCAGATCGTCTACGTGGCCTGTGACCCCGTCGCCCTGGCCCGCGACATCGCCCTCCTCGCCGGACACGGGTACACCCTGCGCCGGCTGCGTGCCTTCGACCTGTTCCCCAATACCCACCATGTCGAAGCCGTCGCGCTCCTGTCCCGGTAGCTATCGTTGACCTGTACGACAACGTGAGGACGTAGGAACCGTGAACCAGCCAGCAACACCTCTCCCCTCGGCCCCGGGAATTCCCGGCGCCCTCGAACTCGGCCATCCCGTGCGGGTGGGCATCGCCGACGATCACGAGTCGGTGCGCCTGGGCATCAAGGCGGCCTGTGAGAACGTCGGCTACGAGGTCGTCTTCACCGCGCCCACCGTGCAGGAACTCGTGGACGGCATCGACGGCCGCGCCGTGGACGTCATCGTGTTGGATCTGTCGCTGGGCGATGGATCCCGCGTCACCGACAATGTGCACCGTGCCCAGAGCACGGGCGCGTCGGTCCTCGTGCACAGCATCGCCGATCGGGTCGCCCTGGTGCGCGAGGCGCTTGCCGCGGGCGCGGCCGGCGTCATCCCCAAATCGTCCCCCACCACCACGGTCATGGCGGCCGTCGCATCCGTGGCCCGCGGTGACGTTCTCAACAACCTCGAGTGGGCCACGGCCATCGACGCCGACCGCGACTTCGCCAAGGCCCAGCTCGGGCGGCGCGAACGTGACGTGCTGCACCTCTATGCGTCGGGGCTCCCGCTGAAAATGGTGGCGATGCAGCTTGGCATCGCTCACTCGACCGCCCGTGAGTACCTCGACCGGATCCGGGTGAAATACGTGGAGGTCGGCCGTCCGGCACCCACCAAAGTGGACCTGCTCCGGCGCGCCGTCGAAGACGGAATCCTTCCGGGCCTCGACCCGGATGGCGGAGATGCCCGCGGGTAAGCCAGCGGGCTCCGGCCCTCTGGGCTCCACCGCGGCGCACTCGGACGCCGAGCTGCTCGATTCCGACCCGATCGTGGGGCCCAAACAGCCGCGCAACCCGATCAGCCGCACCCGGATCGAAGTCGTGGCCTCGCGTTCCGTCGCCGGCGTCGGCGTGGTCTTCGCCCTCCAGGCGATGCCGATCATGCTCGCGCAGGCCCCGGTGCGGGTGCCGGTGATGGGTCTGCTCGCGCCGCTGCTGCTCGGTCTGTCGCTGGCGGCGGTCGTGGTGGCCGCCGTGACCAAGGTCGGGGTGCGGGCATCCGCCGGAACCGTGGCGATGCTCTATCTGGCGGCGCTGCTGGCCTGGCCCATGCTGATGCGTGACCCCGCGGCCGTGCTCGACGGCAAACCGTGGCTCTGGTACATATGCACCATCGCAACGGCCTGCGCCGCTCTGGCCTTCCCGGTGTTCTCGGCCGTCATCTACACGGTGGTCGTGCCGATCGTCTACGGCGTGGTGCGGTCGACACCGTCCGGCGGTAACGCCGATGTTCTACTGTCGTCCCTGGACACGGTCTACGCGATAATCCTCGGCCAGGTCATCCTGATCATCATCTTCATGCTGCGGCAGACGGCCCTCGCGGTCGACAACGCGCAGACCAACGCGCTGCACCAGTATGGGAACGCCGTGAGGCAGCACGCGACGGAGGTCGAGCGCGTGCAGGTCGACTCGATCGTGCACGACAGCGTGCTGGCCACGTTCCTCGCCGCGGCCGCGGCCGGCAGCCCGAAGGCGGCCGAGCTGGCCGCCGGCATGGCCTCTGATGCCCTCACCCGGCTCAACGACGCCGCCATCGTGCCTGCCGGTGACGACAGTACGGTTGCCTTCAGCGAGCTCAGCGCGCAGATCCGGGCCGCCGCCGACCGGCTGCCGGTGCCGTTCACCGTCGACGAGTGCGAGATCGACGGGTTGCGCCTCCCGGTCCACGCGAGCGAGGCGATCCTCGCCGCGAGCGTGCAAGCCATGGTGAACAGCGCCCAGCATGCCGGCACGCCGAGCTTCGAGCCCGACCGTGCCCTCACGATGAGCGGGAACGCTCGCGGGGGCTGCACGATCACGATCGCCGACACCGGCGTGGGCTTCGACCCCCAGCTTGTGCCGGCGGAACGGCTCGGACTGCGCATCTCGATCCAGGACCGGGTGGCCAGCGCCGGCGGATCCGTGCGCGTACGCGCCGGGATGGGCCGCGGAACGACGATCACCATCGAATGGCCGCCGGCCCCGGAAGGAGGTCCCGAGTGATCACCGTTCCGCGCGGACTCGTGCTCTCCCTGGCCGCAATGTTCTCCGCCTACCACGTCGTGCTCGGCTTCTACTCGCTGGGCCAGCCGCGCAGCCCGGTGCCGACGATCCTGGCGCTGCTCGTCTACGGTGTGGCGACCGTGCTCAGCCTCTGGCCGACCAGCCCGATGCGGATGCCGGTGTGGCTGGCGTTCTTCAACGTCGCTGTCTGTGCGATGCTGCCGCTGCTCGTGGGGAGCCAGCTCGACGGCTCCGTCGACAACGGCTACGCCACCTGGTATGTCGCGGCCGTGGGCACCCTGATGACCATTACCGCCACCCGCCGGCGCTCGGGCCTGGCCTGGGTCGGCGCCGCGGCGCTGGTCGTGCACACGATTTTCTGGGCCGGCCCGGCGGCCCTGGGCTCCATGGGCGTCATCGGCAGTGTGGTCTGGGTCGCGGTCGCGGTCATCCTGGTGCGGGCGCTGGCCAAGGCGGGTCGCGACGCCCGGCAGTACGCCCTGGCCGAGCAGGAGGCCACCGAGTGGCAGGCCGCCCAGGACGCGCACCTCTACGAGCGCCAGGTGCGGCTCGCCCAGACCATCCGGCTCGCGGCACCGATGCTGCGCCGGATCATCGACCAGGGCGGGATGCTGAACGACGAGCAGCGTCAGGAGTCCCGCTACCTGGAGGCGGCAGTGCGGGACGAGATCCGCGGACGGAAGCTGCTCAATGACGCCGTGCGTGACGCGGTCATGGCCGCCCGTCGCCGCGGCGCCATCGTCACCCTGCTCGACGAGGGCAGTATCGACGACATCCGCGGCGCGGAGCTGGAATCGGTGCTCAACACTCTGGCGGCCGCGATCGACTCCACCCTGGCGGACACGATCATCGCCCGGACCGCCGGCGACGGGTCCGCGACCGCGGTCACCGTGGTGGGTCTCAGCAGCGCAGACGCGAAGCTGAGCGCCCTCGGCCAGGAGTCACCGGAGCCTGAGGTGCACCTGTGGCTGGAGATCCCGCGCGACCCGGTCCTGACGTCCTCCAGCCCGGGCTAGCTGGTCGGCACGCGAGGTTACACCCGGGCAACGCCATGGCCACGCCGGGGTCACGCCGGCAAATGCGAAAGGGACCAACCGTGGTTGATCCCTTTCGACTTTCGTGCCAGGGCGACAACCCGAATGTCACCCTGACGCGCCCCCAAAACCCGACTGCTTACCCTAGTCGACGGGCTTTAGTTGTGAACTCTAGAGAGCATCACCGAGCAATAACAACACTGGTCTAACCGGTTCGGTAAAAAAAGTCGGCATTTAGGGGGACCGGGAGCCCCCGACGGTTGGGAACCGAAGGTTCAGGCCGAGAATCCGCGCCAGCGGCCTGCGCCGGGGGTCAGAGCCACCCGGACACTGCGCTGGCTGCGTTGCCAGGCGCTCTGGCCGCGCACGGGTGCTTGGCGCAGGTTGTCGCTCTCCTCGCGCACGAGGCCGTGCAGAACGGCCGACACGGCGGCCGCCTCTGTGGGGGAGACGCCGCGGGTCAGGAAACGCAGCCCGGGCACCGGGGGAACCTCGGTCTCCTCGGTCTCCTCGGTCTCCTCGGTCTCCTCGGTCTCCTCGGTTGAGCTCGAAGAGCTCGGGGAGCTCGGGTCATTCGCAACATTCGATGAATCGGTCATAGCACCCGCCTACAGCGGAATGTTTCCGTGCTTCTTGGGCGGCAGACTCGCTCGCTTGGTGCGCAGGGCGCGCAGGGCCTTGGTCACCGCGACGCGGGTCGTGGCCGGCTCGATGATGCCGTCCAGTTCGCCGCGCTCGGCCGCCAGGAAGGGACTCGCCACGTTGTAGGTGTACTCGTTGGCCAGCCGGGTGCGCACGGCGGCAACATCCTCCTCGGCTGCTTCGGCCTTCTTGATCTCGGCACGGTACAGGATGTTCACGGCGCCTTGGCCGCCCATCACGGCGATCTCCGCGGTCGGCCAGGCCAGGTTGATGTCCGCGCCGAGCTGCTTGGAGCCCATCACGATGTACGCGCCGCCGTAGGCCTTGCGCAGGATGACGGTGACCAGAGGCACGGTCGCCTCCGCGTAGGCGTAGAGCAGCTTGGCGCCGCGGCGGATGATTCCGGTCCACTCCTGGTCGGTGCCGGGAAGGAAGCCCGGCACGTCGACCAGGGTGAGGATCGGAATCGAGAACGCGTCGCAGAAACGCACGAACCGGGCGGCCTTCTCGCCGGCCGGAATGTTGAGCGTGCCGGCCATGGCGTTGGGCTGGTTGGCGACGATGCCGATCGAGCGTCCCTCGACGCGGGCGAAGCCGACGACGATGTTCGGGGCGAACAACGGCTGCGTCTCGAGGAAGTCGCCGTGGTCGACGATGTGCTCGATCACGGTCTTCACGTCGTAAGGCTGGTGCGCGGAATCGGGGATGATCGTGTTCAGGCCCCGGTCGCCATCCGTCGTCTCGAGCTCGATGTCGCTGTCGAAGACGGGCAGGTCGGCCAGGTTGTTGTCCGGCAGGAAGCTGAGCAGGGTGCGGGCGTAGTCGAGGGCGTCGGGCTCGTCGCTGGCCAGGTAGTGCGCCACACCGGAGATCGTGTTGTGCGTGAGCGCGCCGCCGAGCTCTTCCATGCCGACGTCTTCACCGGTGACGGTCTTGATCACGTCGGGACCGGTGACGAACATCTGGCTGGTCTTGTCGACCATGATCACGAAGTCGGTCAGGGCAGGGGAGTAGACGGCGCCGCCGGCGGCGGGGCCGCAGATGATCGAGATCTGCGGGATGACGCCGGACGCGGCCGTGTTCCGGCGAAAGATCTCGCCGTACTTGCCGAGGGCGACGACGCCCTCCTGGATGCGCGCTCCGCCGGAGTCGAGGATGCCGATGATGGGCACACCGGTCTTGAGGGCGAGATCCATCACCTTGATGATCTTCTCGCCGGCAACCTCGCCGAGCGAGCCGCCGAAGATGGTGAAGTCCTGCGAGTAGACGCAGACCTGGCGGCCGTGGATGGTGCCGGTGCCCGTGACGACCGCGTCGCCGTAGGGCCGCTTCTTCTCCATGCCGAATGCGTGCGTGCGGTGTCGCACGAACTCGTCGATCTCGACGAAGGAGCCCTGGTCGAGCAGCAGGTCGATGCGTTCCCGCGCGGTCATCTTGCCTTTGGCGTGCTGTTTCTCGATCGCGGCCTCGCCGCTGGCGGTCACGGCTTCGTGATAGCGCAGCTTGAGGTCGGCGAGCTTTCCAGCCGTCGTGTACAGGTCGGGGCCCGCAAGGGGCGAGTTCTCAGTCACGCGGTTCACTCTACCGGCCAGCCCCTGCTCCCGATCGTTGACGATTGTCTACAAAAACCGGCCGGTTTGCTGGTCGGGTGCGTCTGCCTTCCTGTGGCCAACTCCTGAGGATTGGCGGATTCGGGCCGGAAATTGTGCCATTTGCGCCCGTATTCGCCAGAATTACAGGAGTTAGCCACAGGGAGAGAGAACCAGATGGAGTTTCCGCTCAGCCGCGAGGTCGTGCCGCGTTTCGAGTACCTGCCCGAGACCGGGTCGACGAACGACGTGCTCGTCGCCCACGCTGCGGGCGAGGATGCCGCAGCCTGGCCCGACCTGTCGACGGTCGTCACCGACACCCAGACTCGCGGTCGCGGCCGATTGGGTCGCACCTGGCTCGCCCCCACCGGAAAGTCGCTGGCCATCTCGGTGCTACTCCGCCCGAGGGCCTCGGCCGCCCCGCTCCCGATCGGCCATTTCGGCTGGTTTCCCCTGCTCGCTGGAGTCGCGATGACCCGGGCCGTGCGCGCGGTCGTCGAGGCGAGCCTGGCAGCCCGGGTGGACGATGCCGGCGAGGAGGCGCCCCGGCACGAGGTCACCCTGAAATGGCCCAACGACGTGCTGATCGACGGCTACAAGGTGTCGGGCATCCTCTCGGAGCTGCTGCCCGACGCGCAGGGGCTGGTTATCGGCGCCGGCCTGAACGTGTCCCTCGACGAGCACGATCTGCCCACGCTCACCTCGACGTCGCTGCTGCTGGTGACCGGTTCGGCCCCCGACCCGGATGCCGTGCTCGCCCGCTACCTCACCGAACTGCGGCAGCTCACCCGGGCATTCCTCGACGCGGAGGGCGACCCGGTCCAAAGCGGGCTGCTGCACGCGGTGACCGAAGTGTGCGGCACACTCGGTGGGGTCGTGCGGGTGGAACTTCCCGGTAGCACCGACCTGGTCGGCACCGCGATTGCTCTCGACCGAAGCGGCCGGCTCATCGTCGAGGACCAGGCGAACGGTGAACTGCAGGCTGTCGCCGCCGGGGATGTCACCCACCTGCGGTATTAATAGGTTATGACAAAGACAGCGGGCTTCGGGGCGGCCGAGGCGCTTCCCCCGGCCGAGTCGGTCGTGGCCGGGCTCCGGCCGCACGCCCGAGTTCTGTTCTGGCCCACCCTGGCGCTGCTGGCCATTTCCGCGGCGACCGGGTACTTCTACGGTTCCCTGCCGGAGCCGTGGCAGAATATCGCACTGCTGGCAGCCGCGGCCGCCCTCGTGCTGCTGCTCTGGCTGCTGCCGCTGGCGTCGTGGCTGAACAACCGCTACACGATCACCACCCGGCGCATCATCTTCCGCCACGGATTCTTCGTGCGCACCCGCCAGGAATTGCTGCACAGCCGCGGCTACGACGTGACGGTGCGCCAGAACTGGCTGCAGTCGCTGGCCCACTCGGGTGACGTTCTGATCAACGCCGGGCTGGAGCATCCGCTCGTCTTGAAAGACGTGCCTAACGCCGCCCTGGTGCAACAGGTGTTGCACGACCTGATGGAGTCCTCGCATACCTTGATGGGCTTGCGCCGCCAGGAACAGTCAGCACTCGCCGACGAGACCGCGCACTGGGGCTCCCGCTAGGCAACCAGCGCCCGCTCCGACGCGGCCCTCGCCGTGCGCCGCGGGGAGAAAACCCAGTGCCGGTAGAGCACGAAACGGAAGGCCGAGCCCAGGCCCAGCCCGATCACGTTCGACGAGATGTTGTCGGCGAGCAGGCTGGTATAGCCGAGCCCGTAGCGGCTGACCCAGAGGCAGGCGAGGCCGATGGCCATCCCGACGAGACTGACCGCGAAGAACTCGGCCGCCTCGCGCAGCGTGCGCGACTGCCGGTTGGCCCCGAAGGTCCACAAGCGGTTGCCGATCCAGTTCACGAGGATGGCCAGCGTGGTCGACACGACTTTGGCGTAGATCGGTCCGGACTCCACCACGGTGGGGTCGAAAACCGTGGTGCGCAGCAGGTTGAAGACCGTGAAGTCCACGACGAAGCCGACGAGGCCGACAGCCCCGAACTTGCCGAGTTGGTGGGCGAAAGCCAGAAGCCGTGCTGATCGGCGCTGTGTACTCGGCATGCATCCCTCCGGATGATGGGCAAAGATAGAGGTCGAGAACCTGAGTCTATGGCGAGGTCCAGCCTGCAGCCTGAGAGAACCCGTACCGGAGAATGACCGGTACCAAGGAATTGGTGGAGCGATGAACACGACTGTGGGCGTTATCGGCGGCGGCCAGTTGGCCAGGATGATGATTCCGGCGGCTGTCAACCTGGGCATCCGGATCCGGGTTCTGGCCGAGAACGAGGGCATGTCGGCCGACCTGGCCGCGGTGCAGGTGGGCGACTACCGCGACCGAGACGTGGTGCTGGCCTTCGCCGACACCGTCGACGTCGTTACGTTCGACCACGAGCACGTGCCGCAGGGGATCCTGCGCGAGCTCGTGGCCAGGGGCGTGGCCGTGCACCCGGGCCCCGACGCGCTGCTCTTCGCCCAGGACAAGCTGTTGATGCGTCAGCGCCTGAGCGAGCTGGGCCTGCCCGTGCCCGACTGGGCGCGGATCGAGAACGCCGCCGAGCTGGGTGTGTTCCTGGCCGCCCACAACGGTCGGGCGGTCGTCAAGACGGCCCGCGGCGGCTACGACGGCAAGGGCGTTCGGCTGGTCACCCACGAGCACGAGGCCGACGACTGGTTCGCCGCGCTCGCCGAAGACGGCAACGACGGCGCCCTCCTGGTGGAGGAGCTGGTCGAGTTCCGTCGCGAGCTCGCACAGTTGGTCGCGCGACGACCGTCGGGCCAGATCGCACTCTGGCCCGTGGTGGAGACCGTACAGCAGGGCGGCGTCTGCGCCGAGGTCATCGCGCCCGCACCCCAGTCCGAGGGCAGGCTGGCCCGGGCCGCCGCCGACATCGCCGTGCGCATCGCCGAGGGCATCGGCGCCACTGGCATGCTGGCCGTCGAACTGTTCGAGACGACGGATGAACGCATCCTGGTCAACGAGTTGGCGATGCGCCCACACAACAGCGGCCACTGGTCGATCGAGGGGTCGACGACGAGCCAGTTCGAGCAGCACCTGCGCGCCGTGCTCGACCTTCCCCTCGGGGCGACCGACGTCAGGGACCCGTGGACGGTCATGGTCAACATCCTCGGCGGACCGGCGTCGGGGACCCTGTCTGCGCGCTTCCCGGCCGTGTTCGAGGCCCACCCGGCTGCCAAGGTGCACATCTACGGCAAGGATCCCCGGCCGGGGCGCAAGGTTGGCCATGTGACCGTCGGCGGGGATGATTTGGACCTCGTCGCGTACCAGGCGCGGGCCGCAGCGGCAGTTTTTCAGGACTGACCAAATAGGATCGACTGCGTGACAGACAACCCTGTGCTCGAGACCGCTCCGCGCGAGACCGCCCTGACGCCGCTTGTGGGCGTCGTGATGGGCTCCGATTCCGACTGGCCGGTGATGAGCGACGCGGCGCAACTCCTGCGCGACTTCGACGTTCCCTTCGAGGTGCAGGTCGTTTCCGCGCACCGCACCCCGGAGAAGATGATCGCGTACGGCCAGAGCGCCCATGCGCGCGGCATCCGGGTGATCATCGCCGGCGCCGGAGGGGCTGCTCACCTGCCCGGCATGCTCGCGGCCGTGACCACCCTGCCGGTGGTGGGCGTGCCCGTTCCGCTGGGTCGGCTCGACGGCCTGGACTCGCTCCTGTCGATCGTGCAGATGCCGGCCGGGGTGCCCGTGGCCACCGTCTCCATCGGCGGAGCACGCAACGCGGGCCTGATCGCCGTCAAGGTCCTTGCCATCGCCGACGACTCCCTGCGGGTCAAGCTGCTCGGCTATCGGGAGATGCTCGCCGCACAAGTCGAGCAGAAGAACCTGGACCTCCAAGCAAAACTATGATCAGTGCACGCACGCCGATCCGGCATCCGGATCTCGGGTCCGCCCCGATCATGACCAAACGGGCCTGGTGGCTCGTCGTGCTCAACTTCGTGCTGCCCGGCTCCGCGCAGGTGCTGGCCGGCAACCGTCGGCTCGGCCGGTTCGGCCTCGGCATGACGCTCACGCTGCTCGCCCTCGCGGTGGTCGTGGGGGTCGTCTACACTCTCTGGCCTGCCGTCGCTCTGACCGTGTTCACCAACTCGATCGGCCTGTGGGCGGCCGCCCTGCTGCTGGCCTTCTACGGTGTGGTCTGGCTGATCCTGTCCCTGGACACCCTGCGTCTCGTGCGGCTCGTGCGCGCCACCCCCAAGGCCCGCCCGATCATCGCCGGGCTCGCGACGGTACTGATGGTGGGCGTGGTCGGCACGGCCGGGTACGGCGCCTACGTGGCCACGACGGCCAGCGGGTTCCTCTCGTCGGTCTTCGTGGCAGGCCCGACGGAGCCGCCCGCCGACGGCCGCTACAACATCCTGCTGCTCGGCGGCGACGCCGGCCCCGACCGTGAGGGTCTACGCCCCGACAGCATCTCCGTGGTCAGCATCGATGCGGAGACCGGCCAGGCCAGCATGATCGGCTTGCCGCGCAACCTGGAGGACGTGCCGTTCTCTGCGGGGCCACTCGCCGACCTGTACCCGGAAGGGTACGGGTCGATCGACGGTTGTGAGGTCTCCGCGTGCATGCTGAACTCGATCTACACCGAGGTGGAGGTGAAGAGCCCGGAGATGTACCCGGATGCTGTCGACAGCGGCAGCGAACCCGGCATCGAAGGCATGCGCGACGCGGCCCAGGGCGTGACCGGGCTGACAATCCAGTATTACGTATTGATCGACATGCAGGGATTCTCCGACCTCGTCGACGCGCTCGGCGGAGTCGACATCAACGTCGACCACCGTGTCCCGGTGCACACCGACGAGACCTTCACCGAGGTTGCCTTCTGGTTCGAGCCCGGCAGGCAGCACATGGACGGGTACCACGCCCTCTGGTACGCACGCTCACGCCATGACACGAGCGACTACGACCGGATGGTGCGGCAGCGGCAGGTGCAGGAGGCGATCCTGCAGCAGGCGAGCCCCGCCAACGTGCTGACGAAGTTCCAGGCGGTTGCATCGGCCGGCAGCCAGGTCGTGAAGACCGACATCCCTCAGAGCATGCTCGGCTATTTCACGCACCTGGCGTCGAAGACGAAGGCGCTGCCGATCCAGTCCGTCGAGTTGGTGCCGGAAAACGACATCGACCCGGAGGATCCCGACTACGACGTCATCCGCAGCCTGATCGAAGCCGCCCTGGTTCCGCCGCCCACGGCGGAACCGGTCCCGTAGGGTCGGTTGGGTCTGGGGTCGGTCGAACGGCCCCGGAATCGGTGGTGCTGTTACAGGTCCGCGTGCAGCAACCAGATGCGCTCGGCGGAATCGCGCCAGGTGAAGGCCTGGGCTCGATCGGTACCGAAGATGCGCAGCCGGTTTGCAAGAGTGGTGTCGCTCAGCACCTGGGTGACGGCCGCAGCCAGTCGTTCGGGGTACCCGGAGGCCTTCTCACGCGCGACGACCAGCCCCGCGTCGCCGGCGGCCTCGACCAGGGCCGGGGCGTCCGAATGCACGACCGGGGTGCCCAGGTGGAACGCCTGGATCATCGGCCCGGCGAAGCCTTCTTCCCGGCTGGGGTAGACGAACACGGCCGCCCGGGAGATGACCACGGCCAACTCTTCGTCGGTCAGCCCGTTCAGGGCGCGCACCCGGCCCCACGGGAGGCCGGCCTCGTCGGCGACGGATGCCATGTCGAGCTCACCCCAGGCGGCCGGTCCCAGAACGATCAGCGGGAGATCCGGCGCTCCCGGCAGGCCCAGGGCCGTGATCAGCGCCGTGATGGCCTTCCGCGGCTCGAGCGTGCCGACGGTGACGATGTACTCGTTCGGCAACGCCAGGCGTTCCGCGATGATCTCCGTCGCGGAGGAGTTAGACGGAAGGCGGAGGCCGCTGCCGATTCCGCCGCCGATCACCCGTACGCGGTCGCCGAGGTCGACGATGTCCGCGAGCTGGTGGGCCACGGCGTGGCTGGGCACCACGATCGCATCCGCGTGTTTGCGGGCGCGTTTGACCATGACCTTCGTCCAGGCGACGGTCGCCGGAGTGAGCGCCTCCGGATGCGTCCAGGCCAGCACGTCGTGAATGGTGACGGTCACCTGGGTGCCGTCGTTGACGATGCTGTGCTTGCGCAGGGGCGCCAGCAGGGAGGGGGCATGGATCATGCCCGACCCGGAACTGTTGGCGATGCCCAGTTGCCAGGCCGCCGTGAGCTCGCGCCGCGGCAACGTGGTCTTGTGCAGACTGGCCAGACCCGGCAGGGACGCCTCGACCCTGGCGTAGTGCTCGGCCGACGCCGACGACACGATTCCTTCGACGTCGCAACCGGCCGGCGCCGCCGCGATCAGGGCCCGGGTCAGTTCTTCGGTGTAACGCCCGATGCCGCCCGGGACCGGTGCAATCATCTGGTCCAGGACGACTCTCAGTGTGGTCATCGGTCCGCGAAGATCCCCTGCTCGGCCGCCGCGGCCAGAGCCTCGCGCCAGTCGCGAATGGGGGACAGCCCGGCGGCAGCCCAGGCATCGTGGCCGAGCACCGAATATGTGGGACGGGGGGCCGGGCGCACGAACTGCGAACTGTCGGTCGGGGTGACCCGTTCAGGGTCAAGGCCGGCTGTGGCGAAGACGGCCCGGGCGAAGCCGAACCAGCTCGTCACTCCGGAGCTGGTGCCGTGGTAGATGCCGGCGGGGGCGTCGGAATCGAGCAGGGCGACGATCTGCGCGGCCAGGTCGGCGGTCCAGGTTGGCTGACCGACCTGGTCGTCGACGACGCTGAGGGTGTCGCGGGCTGCAGCCAGCTTCAGCATGGTCTTGGGGAAGTTCGGGCCGTGTTGGCCATAGAGCCAGGCCGTGCGCACGATGTAGCTGCCCGACGGGTGTTCCTGCAGCACGAACGCCTCGCCGGCGGCCTTGGTGCGACCGTAGGCGGAGATCGGGTCGATCTCGGTGTTTTCCGCGTAGGGCGCGGTGGCGCTGCCGTCGAACACGTAGTCGGTCGAGATCTGCACGAGATTCGCCCCGGTGGCGGATGCGGCCAGCGCCAGGTTGTGGGGGCCGGTCGCGTTGATCGCGTACGCGGCATCTTCGTTCGTCTCGGCGTCGTCTACCTGCGTGTAGGCGGCGGCGTTGATGATGACGTCGTAGCCGATGACCTGAGCCAGAACCGCGGCTCGGTCGGTGATGTCCAGCTCGGTGCGGTCGTATGCCGTGACGTCGCGGCCGGCGAGGGCGGCCTGCAGGTCGCGTCCGAGCATCCCGGCCGCGCCGGTGATCAGATAGCGGGTCATCAGCTCAATGCCGCACGGGCCTTGAGGGGTTCCCACCAGCTGCGGTTGTCCCGGTACCACTGCACGACGTCCGCGAGCCCCTGCTCGAACGGAACCAGCGGTGCGTAGCCGAGTTCGGCCTGGATCTTCGAGATATCCACGGAGTAGCGCAGGTCGTGGCCGAGGCGGTCGGCGACGCGGTCGACGTAGGACCAGTCCTTGCCGGCGGAGTCGAGCAGCATCTGCGTGAGCTCCTTGTTGGTCAGCTCGGTACCGCCGCCGATGTTGTAGATCTCACCGGCGCGGCCGCGTGAGAGCACCATCGCGATGGCGCGGGTGTGGTCGTCCACGTGCAGCCAGTCACGGATGTTGTTTCCCTCGCCATAGAGGGGAACGTGCAAGCCGTCGATCAGGTTGGTGACGAACAGCGGGATGACCTTCTCCGGGAAGTGGTACGGCCCGTAGTTGTTCGAGCAGCGCGTGATCGAGATATTCAGACCGTGCGTGCGGTGGTAGCTGCGCGCGAGCAGGTCGCTGCCGGCCTTCGACGCGGAGTAGGGGGAGTTCGGCTCGAGCGCGCGCTCCTCGTTCCACGATCCCTCGGCGATGGATCCGTAGACCTCGTCGGTGGAGACGTGCACGAACCGGGCCAGGTTGTGGCGGAGCGCCGCGTCGAGCAGCTGCTGCGTGCCGAGCACGTTCGTCTCGACGAAGATCGACGCGTCGCGCACCGAGCGGTCCACGTGGGACTCGGCGGCGAAGTGCACCACGGCGTCGAGAGAAGGGAAGAGCTCGTCGAGCAGTGCGGCGTCACGGATGTCGCCGTGCACGAACGAGTAACGCGGGGACCCGGCGACGGGGGCCAGGTTCTCGAGGTTGCCCGAGTAGGTGAGGGCGTCGAGCACGACGACCTCGGCTCCTTCGAGGCCCGGGTAGGCGTCTTCGAGGGTGCGCCGAACAAAGTTTGAGCCGATGAAACCGGCTCCGCCGGTGACGAGGATCTTCATATGTGTGTGCCCTGTCTGTAAACGTAAAGTGCCGCGCCTATACTACCGGGCGCGCGCGGCTCTTCCTGAGGGTGCCCGAACGGGTGCCTTCCCCTGTCGTTGAAATGCTGCTTGGATTCGAGGGGGGGCACGGCACTGGGTCGTACTCGACGCGCGGGGAACGAGTTGCCATGGCCATTTCACAAGTAGCAGGGTCGCGTCTCGCGATAGCGACGTCACTATTCCTGTGCCTTGCCCTGCTCCAGGGCGGAACCGCCGGGGCCTTCGCCACGCCGAAGCTCACGGCCGAGTCCGGCCCGGTGCGCGCGCACGACCTCGCTGACGACACGGTGAGCCCGGCGGACCTCCTGGGCGTCCCGGTCGGCCCGGAGGCGCGGTCGGCGGCCCCGCCGGAATTTTCGGTCGCCGACTTCGCAGCCGCAGCGCACACGATCGATGTTGCCGTCGTCATGCCCGCCGACGCTGCGGGGCCGTTGACGTTCATCACGGACGCGGCGGTCCGCCAGCTGGTTGCCGAGACGGGCGCGTATTGGAAGGCCCAGTCGAAGAACCAGGTGGTGTCGCTGACACCCGATCCCAGCATCCGTCGCTACGCCAGCGGTAACGTGTGCGACCAGCTGCACACGATCTGGGAGGAAGCGGGAGCAGCCTTCGGGCATCCGGACCTCGGTCACTACGTGTCCACCGCGGCCCGCCACCTGATGGTTCTGGTGCCGGACGGTTGCGGCGGCACCGGCGTGGGTTCCGTCGGCAGCTTTTCGGCTCCGGTGAGCGGCAACAACGGTGGCGTCATCTGGGTTTCCGTGGGCGGTGCCACCAACCTGGATGTGGTCGCACACGAGTTCGGCCACAACCTGGGGCTGAATCACTCCAATGTTCATTTCTGTCCGGACGCAACGATCAGCGAGGGCCAGCTCGATTCCTCCACCGGAACTTTCTCGGACGGATGCTTTGACGATCTGTATATGGACCTGTACGACGTGATGGGGTTGGCCTTCACCATGAACGGCGTGTCCAATGTGGTGCCCACCGCCCTGAATGTCACGCACAAACTGCGGCTCGGCGCGCTGTCGGACGGTGAGGTCCAGGCGATCGCCCTGCCCGCAGGTGGGAACACCCTGGAGGTCGTCACCTCACTCTCGACGACCGGGGCGGCATCCGGGCGTCGGGCCCTGGCCATCACCGATCCGGTCACGGGGAGCATCTACTATGTCGACTTCCGTGGTGGCGGCGGCTCCGACACCGGTGCCCTGTATGCGGGGGGACAGCTCGGTGGCTACGGCATCAGCACAGGCGTGCGGGTTCTGACCCTGCGCGACGACGGATCGTCCGTCGTTCTCCTGAGTCCGGATGCGGGCAGCATCGATGGCCACAAGCTCTACCTGTCGGCAGGCCAGAGCCTCGAAACGCGGTCCCAGGGTGTCAGGGTGACGGTGGGGGTCATCTCCGGCGGCACCGTTTCGGTGACGGTCTCCCTGCTCAGTCCGATTCCCCGTCTGTCAGGGGCAGACCGGTTCTCGGCATCTGCGGCGATTTCCGCGGCGAACTTCGCTCCCGGCGTTGACACGGCGTACGTGGCGAGCGGGCTCAATTTCCCGGATGCGCTGTCGGGGGCGCCGGTTGCGGCCCGGGAGGGGGCTCCGATTCTGCTGGTGCTGCCAGGCAGCATCCCGGCCTCGATCAAGACGGAGCTGGAGCGACTCAAACCGGGGAAGATCGTGATTCTGGGTGGTCCGGCGTCCGTGGGCACGACCGTCGAGACAGCGTTGGTTCCCTTGACTCTCGGCCGCGTGACTCGGCTGGCAGGCGCTGACCGCTTCGCCGCGTCCGCGGCCATCTCGGCGGCAACGTTCACGGAGGCCGGACGGACTGTCTACATTGCGAACGGGCTCAAATTCCCGGATGCGCTGTCGGGGGCACCGGTCGCGGCCAGGGACGGCGCGCCGGTTCTCCTGGTGACAGCCGACGCCATTCCGCCAACGATCCGGACCGAGCTGGATCGGCTGGCCCCGGCGAAGATCGTGATCCTGGGGGGTCCGGCATCGGTGAATGCGGCCGTGGAGACGGCGCTGACGCGCTGGGCGCCGGGCCAGGTGACCCGGCTGGCGGGCGCTGACCGGTTCTCCGCATCGGCGGACATCTCGAAGCAGAAATTCCCGGTGACGGGTGGCGCGGTGTACATCGCGAACGGGCTGAAGTTCCCGGATGCGCTGTCGGGGGCGCCGGTCGCGGCCAAGGACGGCGCATCGATCCTCCTGGTGCTGGCTGACAGCATCCCGGAGTCGATACGGGTGGAACTCCTCCGCCTCAAGCCCGGGAAGATCATCGTTTTGGGAGGGGAAGCCTCCGTCTCGGAGGCGGTCGCCAGACAGCTCGCGGGCTACCTCCCCTGACCGGATAGCCGGTCGTGCGAGCCGCTCCGCCACACCCCGAACGAATTCGACGGAGATATTGGCTCTCCTGTCGTAACCGTGGGTTAATCCCGGCCTGGAGCACTGGTTTGTGGCCGCCGAGGCTGAGCATGGCGAGGGCGATGAGGGCGTCGGGTGATTTGAAGCCGAACGCGATGCGGGTGAGCAGTCGGATCTTGGTATTGACGGATTCGATGCGGCCGTTGGAGAGGCCGTGCTCGATCGATGCAAGGATCGCGGCCCGGTGCTTGACGATGGAGCGTTGGAGTTTCACGAACGACGGGATCCGGCTGCGGCGTGCCCATCCGACCCACTTGTCCAGGGCCTCGGCGGCTTCGTCGCGGGGCAGCTTGAAGACCAGCCGGAGGCCTTCTTTGAGGTAGTAGGCCCGGCCCAGGGCCGGGTTGGTGTGAACGACCCAGGCCAGCTTGATCTGTTGTTTCTCGGTGAGGTTCTCGGGGTTTTTCCAGAGCGCGTAGCGGGAGTTCATCATCAACTTCGCGTGCTCGCTGTGAGGCCGGGCCGGGGCGTCGTGCACGGGCCGGCCAACCGTGCGGGACTCGTTTAGGCGGGCCTGTTTGCGGGCCTCGGTCCAGGCGGCCTTGCGAACTTCATCGAGGGCTTCCGTGGCCCACTTCACGACGTGGAACGGGTCCGCGCAGCGGACTGCGTTCGGGCAGCGTGCTGCGACGACCGACGCGATCCACGCGGCCCCATCCGCGGAAACATGCGTGATCAGGGCGGATCGTTCCGCGCCGAGCGCATCGAAGAACGCGCCCAGGGTGGCCTTGTCCTGGCCCGGAGCAGCCCAGACCAGGCGCCCCGAATCGTGGTCCACGACCACAGTCAAGAACTTCCGGCCGCGCTTGAAGGAGATCTCATCGATCCCGATCCGGGTGAGCCCGGCGAAGGGATCATGGAGCTCTTCCGTGTCAGCCCAAACCCGGGTGATGATCGCCCCGACCGTGCGCCATGCGATCCGCATCAACTGAGTTGCCGCGGTTTTCGAGGTTTGAGTGGCCAGCCACGCGACATATGAATCGAAGTGGCGGGTGTGGCCGGCCTGGTGCCGCGCCCATGGCACCGCAGCCACGATCACACCGTGCTCCCGGCACGAGACCCGCGGGGCATCCGCCTCCAGAAAGACCCGGGTCGAGCCGAAATCCAATCCCCGCCACCGGCGGCGCCCGGTCACGTCCCGCGGAGTGGTGGAGTTTCTCGACACCGTGCGGGTCAGTGGTTCCAGTTTAGGCGGCGGCGAGTTCGGGGAGTATCACCGCCTCGTCGAGGACTTCGATGGGGTTGTTCATGGTGGCCAGCTCGAGCATTGATGCTTCGGAGAAGTAGCGTCGTTCGCCGGCCTCCCACTCGTCCTGCTGCTCGATCAACACCGACCCGGCCAGGCGCAACAGGGCCGCCGCGTTGGGGAAAACGCCGACGACGTCGGTGCGGCGTTTGATCTCTTTGTTGACGCGTTCTAGCG